>NZ_JBHVWT010000009.1:0-222062 GCF_042882135.1 Streptomyces sp. NPDC058240 | reverse complement strand
AGGGACGAGGGGGGGCTGTCAAACCATTCCCCTCTCCCTGTTTTGTTGCTTTTCCCCACAAGGGGGGGGGACCTGGGAGAAACCCGGGCGCCCCCCCCCCGGGAGCGGGCCCGCCGCAGGACGTCAGGGCTGGATGCCGTCGTACTGGAGGACGCGGTAGGGCGTCTTTCCGTGGTTCACCGACTGCCACTGCGAGGCGATCAGGGTCAGGGACGTGGCGCTCGCGCTGCCGGGGTGGATGTATCCGCCGTAGAGGAAAGGGAGTTGGGGCTTGCCCCAGTGGTGTGGCGGGAGGCCGTCGCCGACGATCTGGGGCTTGGGGGCGGTCCATGCGGCGTCCGGGCGGGGTGCGGTGCGGGTGCAGATCGAGTAGTCGTCCACGTCGAAGTAGCTCATGCAGTACGTGTTGCCGATCCGCTTGACGGAGAACTCCCCGATCTTGTTCCCGGACAGCATGATCGACGGTGCCGCCGTCGTCGTCCACTGCCAACGGCCTTCCAGATAGGCCCAGTTCTCCTGGGCTCCGAAGTTGCCCGCACGGAACTCGTCCGGCCGGATGCGGAACAGCTGGATCGCACCGCCGTCGGCGGTGTTCGCGTGTGTGCCGTTCCAGCGCTTGGAGAAGATGTACAGCCAGCCGTCGGGGTCGATGCCCGCGAACGACCACATCCCGTACATGGACTGGTTCGTCCCCTGGGTGTCGCCGGGCCAGTGGTACGGGTAGTCCTGCCAGGTCACGCCATAGTCGTCCGAGTACGCGACGCCCGACATCAGCGAGCCGTCGTACCCGGCCGGGATTTTCTCCCACAGGGCCACCGACGTGTACTGGATGTAGGTGCGTCCCCCGAACTCGATGCAGTCGTTGGGAATGCGGGAGATCTCGAAACCGTGCCCGTTGTCCGCCCAGTGTGCGTAGTCGAAGCACTGGTCGGCGGCGCCGCCGGTGGGCATCGCCCAGGAGAACGAGATCGGGGTCTGGCCGGAGGCGTCGAAGCCGGCCTGGTTCAGGATCACCGGAGACCCCAGGTAGGGGTCGGCCTGGGCGATTCCGCCGAACGCGTCGCCGAACACGTAACCCCAGGTGTTGTCGTGCTCCCGGTAGTACGGGATCGCCAGGTCGCCGGAGCCGAGACCCTGGGCGCTCGCCGAGTCGCCGGGCTGCTCGCACAGCGGCGTCCCGGTCTGGAGCAGTCGCGGAGCCGGTCGTCCGGCGGCCGCCGGCCCGGATCGGTCGCGAGCGGCTGCCACACCGGGGGCAGCGCCCAGCAGGCCGGCGCCGAGGGCGAAGCCCATGCCTGCCTTGAGCGCCGACCGGCGGGAGGCGTCTCGGCGCTCCGGCTGCGAGGGAGTGGACATGGTCGTTCCTCCGTGTGGCTGAGGGGGTGTGGGGTGGGGCCCGGTACGAACCGGCGGGGGAGGAGAGAACACGACGTCGGGACCGGGTGTTCCGACCGGTCCCGACATCGTGGGTCCGCCTCGTTCAAGGCGCCGGGTCGTTCAAGGCGCCGGGCCATTCACGGCGCCGCGTCAGGCCTTACGGAGTCGGGCGATGACACCGTCGAGGTCGCGCTGGAACAGATCGGGGCGGACGAAGTGCCCGCCGGGCACCTCGTGCCACTCGTGCGGGATACCCGCCGCGCCGAGCCGGTCCCGGAACTCCCGTTGCCCGGCGAGCACCTGGGTCTCGTTGACCGTGTCGAACCAGTTGACCGGGTCGGGACTCGTACCGGCGACCAGGAACACCCGCTTGTTGCGGTAGCTCTCGATGCGTTCGACCGGGTTGTCGGCAGTGACCCTGGCCTCGTCCCACAGCGGCGCCCCGTAGACCGTGCCGCCGCCCAGGTCCAGGGCCGCGGAGGACGCGTTGGCCCAGTGGGCGACCAGGCCGAAGTCGCGGCGCAGGCTGGCCGGGCCGGAATGGGCGCTCACCGAGGCGAAGTGGCCGTAGTACTTCGCCGCGTACTTCAACGCGCCGAAGCCACCCATCGAGAACCCGGCGACCGCGCGGCCGTCGTACTCGGCGTACGTCCGGAAGTTCGCGTCGATCCACGGGAGCAGCTGGGCGATGTGGAAAGTCTCCCAGTTCCGGGGGCCGGTGTTGGAGCTGACCGGGTTGGAGTACCAGCCCGCGTGGCCGCCGTCGGGCATCACGACGATGACCGGCTTGCCCGCGGTCCAGTCGCGGATGCCCAGGCGGTCGAAGGTGATGAAGTCCTGGTCCGTTCCGCCGCCGTGGAACACGTAGAGGACCGGGTAGGTGCGGCCGCTGGTGGCGTAGTCGTCGGGGAGCAGGACGTTGACGCCGGGGTTCCAGCCGATCGCGTCGGTCTGGAACCGGTAGTACTTCATGCGGGGATCGTTCTCGTTGCGGTCCACGATGTGCAGCCCGAAGCCGTCACCGGCCGCGCTCGCCGCCGTGGCTGTCGCGAGGACGCCAGCGGCGCCGAGCGCCAGTGCGGCGGAGAGGCCGCCTGCGGTCTTCAGGACGTTCCTGCGGGTGGGACGGTAGTCGTTCAACACGACCTCCTGGTCGGAAGTGGCAGTGGGGATGGGACGGCTAGTTGTCGGTGATCCAGGTGCCTCGGTCGGCGTTCCAGTGGATGGTGGCCTTCTGGAACTTCTGGGCCTTGCCGCCTGCTTCGTCTGTTTCGTCGGTGAGGGGGTAGCCGAGTGCGCTTTCGTGTCCGGCGGCGTGGAAGGCGTCGTAGATGGCGCCGTGGACGGTGTGTGCGCCGGTCTGGGGGGACCAGAGGAAGAGGCCGTGTTCGAAGAACTGGTAGCGGCCGCGGGTTCCGTCGGGTGTTTGTGCGGCGTCGGCTTCGTCCGTGGTGGGGAAGCCCCAGCGGCGTTCGGCGTCCGTGTCCCAGAACTTCGTCAGGATGTCCCCGTATATCGCGTGGGCCTCGTCGGGGTGCCAGATGACGATCCCGTTCTGGAACTGCTGGAAACGTCCGCCGAGCGAGGAGTCCTCCTCGGCGCGGACCGGTGGGCCGAGCGGGCCGCCGGGGCCGCCCAGGCCGGCGTACTTCGCCCCGATCGTGCCGTACGGCTGGAACGCCTCGGCCATCAGCTCCCGGGCATAGCCCTCCGCCTGGGGGTAGCGCTCCGGGTATCCGGAGCGCTGGACGGCCTGGGCCAGCTCGCCCGCGGTGTCCCAGTCGGGCTCCATCTGCTGGGCCACCTCGAAGAACTTGTTCGCCGCGAAGTCGACGTCGAGGCATTGGGCGGGTTCGCACCAGCCCATCGAGGGCCGCTGCTGGAACACACCGAGCGAATCCCGGTCCCCGCACGCCAGATTGTTCATGCGGGACTCGACCCAGCCCGTCTCGAAGCCGGCGAGCATCACCTTGTCGGACACGCCGCGGCGCTGTCCGACCTCGTACACCTTGCGGGTCACGGCGATGTCCCGGTCCGCCGGGATGTCGCAGTACAGCGCGGCCGGGGCGGAGTTCCCGAGGGGGCCCGGCACGTCGCGGGTGCCCTGGGCGAAAGCCGGGTTGCCGAGGCCGGTCACGGCCACCACGACCAGCAGGACCGCTGATCTCCACATCGCGCGTCGTTCGGTCGAGCCACGCACCTGACTGCTCCTTCGAGTCGGAAGAGCCTTGCGGGGAAAGTGAGTTGATCGGTGCTCGGGGTCAGGATCAGCTCCGGTACGGGGTGTCGTCGCACGGCCAGGTACGGAAGCCCGGGGAGCTGTCGTCGATGCACCGCAGGGTCGGCGCTGTCAGGGAGGCGAGGGCGAGGGCCCCGTCGAGCAGGAGCGAGCGCGTGCCGTGCATGGGCTGGTCCCTCTTCCTTCCGGTGGCTGCCGGTCCGCAAAGTAGTCGTCGGGCTGCCGGGCAGGACATCCGGAACGATCCGGAGTGACAGCCCGCGGCGCGAACGCCGACACTCATCGAACGGGCTTGGGCCGCGGGCAGTCGGGAACCCGGGGGTGGTCCGTCGTGCGTACGGCGGGAAGCCAGGCCGAGGAGCGGGTGGCGCCGGCCGGCAGACGGATCCGGTACCACTCGGTGGAGCTCGCGTCCGACTCGTCGATGATCGGTATCCCCTGGGGGAGGCGGCAGTCGACGGCGAGGACGTCGCCGTGCCACACCCGTGTCGGTACGACGTTGTCGACGGTGTACGGCTGAAGGGGGTCGATCGCCAGGCCGAGGCTGCACTGCGGGTTCCGGTCCGTACGGTCCCTGCAGTCGTCGTCGGCGTTGAACACCCGTAGCCGGCCCGGCGGTTCACCTTTCGCGCCCGACGCGGCGTCGTCGGCAGCGTGCGACCAGACCGTCGCGGCCACCGCGCACACCGCGACGGTCACCAGGATGGCGCGGGTCCCCCGCCGGCGGCGTACCGGGCGGGGCGAGGCCGACCGAGCGGTGATGCGCGCCAGGAGGCTCCCGGCGCTGTGCGCGGAGCGGTCGGCGTGGGTGGGGGCCAGGCAGTCGATGGCCAGGGCGCGCCAGAACGGCGGCACCGCACTGTCGATGCGCAGCGGCGCGCGCCCGTCGGCGTACTCCTGTACCGCCGCGCCGCGCGCCACTGGTGTCGCGCCGGGGAACGGCGAGGCGCCGGACGCGAACACCTCGTGGACCATGATGCCCAGGGCCCAGATGTCGGCACTGGGCCGCACCTCCACGCCGTGCTCGCCGAGCGGGGCCTGCCAGCGCTCGGGCGGGAGGTAGTCCAGGGTGCCCATCGGCGGCGCGTACCCGTGGGTGCCGTCGGTGCCGGTCAGTTCGGTGGCGAGCCCGAAGTCCGAGAGCTTGAGCGCACCGTCGGCCATCAGCAGGATGTTCTCCGGCTTCAGGTCGCCGTGCACCCAGCCGCTGCCGTGCAGATGGGCCAGGCCCTCACAGATCCCGGCGAACAGCCCGGCGACGTCCGCCTCCGCGACCCCGGCGTCGAACAGGTCCCGCAGGCTGCGCTCGGCGCGCTCCATCACCAGCACGATCGCTCCGTCCAGGAACGCCCGGTCCGGATCGCTGATCACGACGGAGCCCAGCAGGTGGATCAGGCGCGGATGGCCGGCCCGGCGGTCCAGTTCGACCTCTCGCCGGGCGGTCTCCGCGACCTTGCGGGCCTGGCGCGGTGCGAGCCCCGCGGTCGGCAGGAACTTGAGCGCGACCTCGGCCGGCTTCTGCGCCGGATCGACCGACCGGCCCGCGTACACCGTTGCCCAGCCGCCGGACGCGATCGGCTCGGTGACCTCCCAGCCGCCGACCCGGTAGCCGCGCGGGAGCAGCTCCGTACGGTCACTTCCCGATGTGTCGCCCCTGCCACGCACCGTCTCCCCCTCCGGTACCCCGCCCGCACCGGGGCGGAAGCAGCGCCAGATGTTCCTCCCGTACGAGTCCGAACCGCAGCGCGATCCCGACGAGGGCCTCCCGCTTGCCATTGCGGCGCGCTCCTCCGGCTCCGGCTCCGGCTCCGGCTCCGGAGGGGCGTTCGGGGGGAGCGCTGATCCGCATCTTCTCCTCGGCGAGGTAGTCGATGTGCGAGCTGACCGCGCGGGCCTTCAACTGGCCGCACGCGGCATGGCTCCTGAGCCGTTCGACGATCTGCGGGGTGGTGGGCACCGCGACCGGCGACTCGTCGCGCAGCCGAGGCTCGCAGAGCGCGACCAGGACCAGGAAGTAGAGGGCCGTCTCGTCCAGCGAGTACGCCATGACGGTGCGGCTGCCCCACTGGCCCGCCATGCCGTCGGGGTCCAGATAGACGTGGTCGGGTGCGAACACCTGGAAGGCGACGGTGGTGCCCCGGCGGGTGGGCAGCACGACCCGGGAGAACTCGAAGGGGATGGGGGCGCCGGCCCGCCGGGGCGGGACCCGCAGATACTCTCCCGCTCCCTCCGGGTTCTCGACAAGGTAGCTCTGGGTCGCGCTGTGGTTGCTGAGCTGCCAGTGGTCGTCGGTGACCCGGATCTCGCCGGCCAGCCGGGAGATGGCCGCGTCGTCGAGGCGCAGTTCGACCGGGGTCGTAGCCGAGCCCCGTCCGAAACGCGCCACTTCCCCCGGGCCGAGCCGTAACGTCACTGGGCCACCGAACGGCACCCCTCCGACGCCACCGCCCACCCGTGGCAGATGGACAACTACGCCGCTCACTGCCCTCACCTCGCCCCCCGTGGCAACGACTCTGACACCCGTCGAACGTTACCCATCCCGCGTAGCGGTCCTCGTCCGGATTCTGGTCGTTTTCGGACCGTCCTCAGGTCATCCACCGCGGCGCGGGGCCGCCTCGGGAACGGACGTCGTCGGGGTTCGCGCCAGGCGCCCAGCTTCAGGTTCTCGTGCGGCGAGGTGAGCCCGGGACGGGCGCGGTCCGCGCGGAACCCGGGGTTCGGCAGGGAGTATTCGATCCGGAGCACGGCTTTGCCCGCTTTGGCGAACTGGCTCGATTTAGCGCCTGCGCCGAAGGTCGGTCGTGCCGCTCCGGAGTTCCCGCGGCGCGCGATGACGACGGCCGCCGCCTGCTGCATGCGCAGCGCCTCGCGGCCGTGAACGTCGCAGGGCCCGGATCCCATGTGATCCGGGCCCTCGGTGTCGGGTGCGGGGCGTACGGCGAAGGGGGAGGGGGAGATGGTGCGTCCCACCGCGTTCGTCGTACGGTCCGGCTAAGCGGGTCAGGACTTGCCCGCCGACTGCATGGAGCGCACTGCGTCGGCGACCGTGCTCCGGTACAGGCCCAGCTTCGGGTCGAGCACCTTGACGTCCGGGCCGAGCGGGAAGTTCTGCGTGTCCGCGTTGGGCATGTGGTCGCCGTCGGCGAGCACGTTCATCTCGTCGATCCAGGTCACGCCGTTCGCACCGCTCGGGTTGAGGTCGATCACCGCGATGGCGGCCGTCTTGGGCTTGACCGGGTACGCGGGAGCGCCGCCCAGGCCACCGGGAACCGCCGGCGTGATGTCCTTGCTGTGGTCCGCGGCCTTCGCGGCGCCCAGGCTGACCCGCGGGAAGTAGCTCAGGCCGCAGGAGTTCGCGCCGGTGTTGTTGATCTCGATCACGTGCTGGGTGGCCGAACCCTCGCGGGGGTACACGCGCACCGACAGGTCCCCGGGCTTGCACGGGTGCTTGTAGGCGTAGCTGTCGCTGGTGTTGCCGCTCGCCGCGGAGCCGCCCTTGGACGTGCCCGTGTTCGAGGTGCCCGTCTTCGTGGCCCCGGTGTTCTGCGCGGTACCACCGGTCTTCGAGCGGTCCGCGGTCTTCGCGGCGTCGCCGGACTTGGAGGTGTCCGTCGAAGAGGCGACCGTGGCGGCGTCGCTCGCGTCGCCGGCGGACTTCGTGCCGGTGTCGCCCCCGCCGCAGGCGGTGAGGGCCAGAGCGAGCACCGCGGTGACGGCGCCGAGAGCAGCGGTGTGCTTGCGGGTGCGGATCGTACGCATGGAATTCTCCCAGGATGAGCGTGAGACAAGGCCCGGATCCTGCGGCGAACCGCTCTCTCTGACCTCTTGACAACCAAAGCATCCTGTGGATCGCTCACGTTCCGCTGACGTCTCACTGACGTCCTGCTGACGTCCCCGGAATCGGCCTAAGAACCGGCTCTTCCCTCGGACTCGGGTTCGGGCTCGGGCTCGGATCCCGGTTCGGGTTCGGGTTCCCGTTCGGCTTCGGATCCCGGTTCGGGCTCGGATTCGGGCCGTGCGCTGCGTGGCGGGGCGGGGGTGAAAAGTGCTGGCGAGCGGTCAGCGGCGCCTGCCAGACTCCGCGCATGACTCATGGAATCGAGACCCACCCCGCCCGTTGAGCGCCCCGGAAGGGCGCGGTGCGCTCACTCCCGGGCTCTCGCTGTACGTCTACGCCCTGCGCCTTCATCGCGCGGAGCCCGCCGGCAGGCTCCCCCGAGGGGGATACGCGCTGCCGGGCCCGCCGGAACGCCGACGGACCAGAACGCCATAAGGCGGCCCGCGCCGCACTGACGGATGTGCTGGGCCCTCTGGTGGCCACCCCGGGAACGGCTCGCGCGCCTGACACCGCTGACACGCCCGATACGCCTCCTGGCAGCACTTCATGTGGCACATCCCGGAGGACGGCACCCCTCCCGAGGACCGGGCCGCCGCGGTGCTGCACCGGCTCGCCACGGCGGACCCGAGGACGTACGGCGGGGGCGGCGGACGCGGGTAGGGCCCGGCATCCGTCCACCGTTCGGGTGATCCGCGCTCGGGGGCACCGCGTTGGGACGCCCGGGAACCAGGGCCCGCTCCGCCCACTGGCGTCCGGATGTGTGGCGTGTCGCCGCCACCGGATTTGGCACAGTGCCGCTCCGCGATCTGGAGGGCGCGGCCGACGGGTGGGGCAAGGCGAGCAACCGCGCCGACGCGGGCCGGGACCGGATCGAGACACAGTTGCTCAACGGGTTGCGCGATACGCAGCACGGCGAGGCGGCGAGGGCGGCGGTCGGGCGGCTGCGGCAGATGAGCCGGAACCTGAGCTACGTCTACACGGAGTGCGGTCTGCTCCGTACGACACTGAACAGCATGGCCCATGAACTGCGCGCCCAACAGCGGGCGTTGCGGGAGGCGTTGGACGACGCGGAGAACCTGAAGCTCACCGTGCACGCGGACGGTTCGGTGACGTACCCGGCGGCGGGCGAGGGCCTGATCGACGGCAAGCCCCTGCCGGGCGGCACGGCGGTGGTCGGGGGCGAGGCGCCCGGACTGCATGCGCCTTCGCCCCTGGTGGCCCCCAACCCGAACGTGGCGAAGGCGCAGGACATCGCGGACCGGGTGGCGAAGGCCGTGCGGACGGCGGCCGAGATCGACTGGCGGTACGCCCGGATCCTGCGGAAGCTGAAGGCCGAGGAGGGCCTGAAGGTCCCGGACTCGACATGGCAGGACGCGGCGGGCGACGCGGCAGCGGTACGGGACGCGGCGCGCGGCTACCTGAAGGACGCGATCCCGCGCGACGCGTCACCGGCCGAACGCAAGGCCTGGTGGTCCGGCCTGACGGACGAACAGCGCGAGGAGTACCTCGCGGTGTACCCGGACCAGATCGGCACATTCCGGCCTTGGTGCGGGATGCGGCGAACCGGGACAGCATCCAGCTGCTGATCGGCAAGTTGGAGGGGCGGGACGACGCGAAGTCGGAGACACAGCTGGCGGCGCTGCGGGAGATCGATCGGCAGTTGCGGGCGGGGACCCAACCTCCGATGTACCTGCTCGGCATCGGGGACGAGGGGAACGGGCGGGCGATCGTCTCCTTTGGTAATCCGGATACGGCGAAGAACGTGGCGGCTTATGTCCCTGGGCTGAACACTTCGTTGGATAAGGAATTTGCAACAAGCGATGTCAAGCGGGCGTGGGACACTGCGAAGGGTGCTCATAAATACGATCACTCCAGTGCAGCCATCACTTGGCTCGGATATGACGCACCGCAATTGCCGGATGGCATCGCAAGTTTATCGGTGATGGGAACGAAAAGAGCCGAGGAGGGTGGCGTTGCCTTCAATGGTTTCATGGCTGGGATCTCGGCCACTAACGAAACCGGGGACCCGCACCTGACGGCAATCGGGCACTCGTACGGTTCGCGCACGGTAGGAGCTGCGGCGCAACACGGCGCTGGCATTCCGGGAGTTGACGACATCGTCTTGGTAGGCAGCCCTGGGGTAGGTGTCAATCGTGCTGAGGACCTCGGGGTCGGCAGGGATCACGTCTTCGTTGGAGCAGCCGAACATGATGTGGTGACCAGGCTCCCGTCTGGGCGGGAGGATGTCGTAGGCGCCGTGGCAACGATCGCTGCCGGTCCAGTGGCCGGATATTTGGCAGGGGACATTGCAGATCAGGGGGACGACGACCTCTGGTTCGGCAAGGATCCGGCGAGTGGAGCCTTCGGTGCTCGACGCTTCCCCGTCAAAGAGGGGCCTCCCCTTGTTGGTGGACATGGTCTCTCGCTCGGTGCGCACTCCCAGTACTTCGATCCGAAGAAGGACTCCCTGTCCGCAGACAGTATTGCGTTGATCACTGCGGGGAGGTCTCACGATATCGAGATGGAGGAGCTTCGGTGAGGTCTCAGTTTCGCGCTCTTGTTGTAGTGATGGTGTTGTCTTCGGTGCTGTCTGGTTGCGTAGAAGGATTTACTTCGCCAAGTCCGGGAGGGCGTGAGGGTGTGAACATGCAGGATGCGGCGAATCGCGCTGATCAGATTCTTGATGCCGTACTGGGAGAGATCGAGCCGGAAGTCCAGTGGGCGCACAGGCCAACCAGTACGGGTAGCTGCGATGTTTCTCGTATGCGTGTCGTCATGACTGTTGTATCCGAAGGTCGAAGGGGGAATTTTCTGGGCGTTGTGGACCGCTTCTGGCGCCGGAGTGGGTACAGGATCAAGGCCGTTAACAAGAATGTGAATGTTCCGGCGATCTATGCGCAAACGAAAGACGGCTTCGGAGTCAGTCTCAGCATCGGTGGCGCAGGCCAGGCCTTCTTCGAGGTGGACAGCCCCTGCGTGGAGGAGTCGGAGGTTGCGGAATCCACCACGCTGCCGAACGGCCCCGGCTATGACGGCTTCTACCCCCTTCCCCGCCCCAACGTCCACTCGGACTTCTGGTCCGCCGGAGCTTCCTGACGCCCCGCCACCGCCCCCAATGACCCGTAACGGCACGGTCGGTGAGGGAAAGGGGAGGGCTGGGCGGGTGCCCGAACATTGAGTCCGGCATTGGGCCCTGGGGCCCATGCCGGGCCCTGCGTTGTTGTGGTCGCATACGGATACCGGGGGGAACTGTCGCTGCGCCCACTCACAAAGCTGGGGAGACTCGCCGTGTCTGGCATACGAGAACTAGCGGTACCGGGTGGTGCTGACGTGAGCACCGCCGAGGTCCCTCCGGGCAGGCAGCCATTGTCACGCCCCTTGCAGGCGGTACTGATTCTCGTCCGATTGCTCTTCGTCCTCACGGTCGTGGGCACGTTCGACGTACTGCTCGTGGCCTCCTCCGTCGATGCGGTGGACGGTCGGTTGCTGGGCATGGTGCTGTACGCGGCGCTGCCCGGCATCATCGGGTTCGGGTTGTCGCTGTACCTGCGCAGCGGTGGCGTCTGGGTCTGGCGCGGGCTCCTGGCCGTGCATGCCTGGCTCACGCTCGGTGCGCTGGCGACGCTGAACGACGCGGACAACGGCAGGGGCGTGACGCAACTGGTGATGCCCGTCGTCGTCCTCGTCCTGTTGTGCCGGCCCCGGTCGCGCGCATGGTTCCGGCTCGCCCCCGAAGAGCGCGTCGAGCACCGGCCGTTCAGCATCGTACGGATGATCAAGTCGCGTCGCGACAACGGTCAGACCGCGATGGAGTACCTGGGCATGATCCTCGTGGTCGTGGCCCTCATCGGCGGGCTCGTGGCCACGGGGATCGGCGGGCAGGTGTCCGGCCAGCTCCGGAACGCCATCTGCCAGCTGACTGGCAGTGCCTGCCCGCCCCCCGGTGCCGTCGCCGGTGGCGGGAGCAACGGGAACGGCAACGGGAACGGGAACGGCAGCGGTGACGGCACCAGTTCCGGCGCAGGGTCCGAAGGCGCGACCGTGACCGGTGGAACGGGCTCCGGCGGGTCGGACTCGACCGGTGGCAGCGGCTCCGGTGGCAGCGGCTCCGGCGGCAGCGGCTCCGGCGGCAGCGGGTCCGGTGGGGCCGGGGCCTCGGGTGGTTCTGGTGGTGCTGGTGGTTCCGGTGGGGCCGGTGGTTCGGATGGAACCGGCGGTTCTTCTACAGAGGTCAACGCGGGTAGACAAACCCCGGTCCCGGGCACCAAGGGCGGCTCGGACGGCAACTTCTTCACCGGCATCGTGGGCGACGACGGGCTGCTGGGCGACGTCACCGGGGCCATCGACACGATCGCGCACCCCGGCGACACCGCCAAGGGCGTCGTCGACCAGTACGCACAGGTCGCGAACAAGGCGGGCGGCAAGTGGGACAAGGGCCAGTACGTGGCCGCTGCCTGGGACGTGGCCAAGGGTTCCGGCGGCGGCGGCGCGCTCACCGGGCTGCCCGGGTCCGGTACGCGCGTCGAGTCGGCGGTACGGGACGGTGAGCGGCAGTACCTCAACGACCGCATCCCGCGCGGCTCCAGCCCGGCCGGCCGCGAGGCCTGGTGGAACGGGCTGACGCAGCAGCAGCGCGATCGGTACCTGGAGCTCTCCCCGGACCAGATCGGCGGCCTGGACGGGATTCCGGTGGCGGACCGGGACACGGCCAACCGCCGGAACCTGCCGGATCTGATCTCGAAGCTGGAGGGCCAGAGCGACAAGGCGTCGAAGGAGAAGCTGGCCGGGCTGCGGGAGATCGACCGGCAGCTGAAGGAGGGCAGTCAGCCCCCGATGTACCTCATCGGCATCAGCGACGAGGGCAACGGGCGGGCGATCGTCTCGTACGGGAACCCCGACACCTCGAAGAACGTGTCGGCCTACGTGCCGGGACTGAACACCTCCCTCGACGAGGAATTCGCGAAGAACGACCTCAAGCGCGCCCGTGACACGGCGATCGGCGCCCAGGGCTACGACCCGTCCAGCGCGGCGATCGTCTGGCTCGGATACGACGCACCGCAGACGCCGGACGGGCTGTCGAGCCTGGCGGTCGCGGGCACCGGCCGGGCGGAGAAGGGCGGCGTGGCGTACAACGACTTCATGAGCGGCATCTCGGCCACCAACCAGAACAAGGACCCGCACATCACGGCCATCGGGCACTCCTACGGTTCCCGCACCGTCGGCGCCGCGGCTGAGCACCTCGGCGGGATTCCGGGGGTGGACGACATCATCCTGGTCGGCAGCCCCGGGGTGGGCGTGGACCGGGCCGTGGACCTCGGAGTCGGTGCCGGACACGTCTTCGTCGGCGCCGCGGCCAACGACCCGGTGACCAAGCTCCCGTCCAAGACGCAGGTCGTCGTGGGTGGGATCGGGATGATCCTGGGCGGTCCGGCCGGTGCGTACGCCGCAGGGGACCTGGCCGACCCGGGCGACGACGACCTCTGGTTCGGCAAGGACCCGGCGAGCAAGGCCTTCGGCGCCACGCGGTTCCCGGTGGCCCCCGGCCAGCCACTGGTCAGTGGTGACGGTCTGAGCTTCGATGCACACTCGAACTACTTCAACCCGGTACGGGACGCCATGTCCGCCGACAGCATCGCTCTTATCGTGTCGGGACACTCCGACCGGCTCAAGATGGAGGAACAGCGATGAGTCGAAGGTTCCAGATCATTGCGGTGGCTCTGGCTGTCGGCTTCACGTTGTCCGCCTGCGGCAGCGAGAATGCGCAGTCGGGTGCGAACACGAGCACCACGGCCACCAAGAGCGCCACGGGCACCAAGGGGAGCAGCATGGACATGCAGGAGGCTGCCGACCGGGCCGACAGCATGCTCGACGCCGTGCTGAAGGAGATCGACCCCGAGGTGCAGTGGGCCCACGGCCCGACGACCAAGGGCAGTTGTGATGTGACGCGCAGGCGCACCGTCATGACCATCGTGTCCGCGGACCGCAGGCAGAGCTTCCTGGACCAGGTCGAGAAGTTCTGGCGCACGAGCGATTACCGCATCAAGGCGAAGAACAACGACACGGAGTTCCCGGCGGTCTACGCGGTGACGAAGGACGGATTCGGCATCAGCGTGAGCGTTCGCGCCAAGGGGCAGGCCTTCTTCGAGGCGGACAGCCCCTGCGTGAAGGAGTCGAAGGTCGCCGACTCCGAGTCCAAGCCGAACGGGCCGGCCTACAAGGGCGTCTATCCGCTCCCGAGCCCCAATGTGCGCTCCGACCACTGGTCCGCCGGAGCATCCTGACGGCCACTCGGTGCACCGGCCGATCCGGCCGGTGCACCGAGTGCGCCGGCCGGGTGTCCGGTGCGCCGGACCGGTGGTTCGTGCGCCGGACCGGTGATCCCGTGCGCCGGATTGACCGGTCGGTGACCCCCGATGACTCGCATGACTCGTACACACCGTCGAAAACGGCCATGAACGCGTCCTCGATGGGGGATGGTTGAGGGGTGCGGAAATTCTGGGTGGTCGGTGGCATCGGTGTCGGCATGGCCATGTGCTTCGTGGCGCTGCTCGTCGTCGGTACGTACTCCGCCGCCGCCGGACTCGCCGGGTCCGGCGGCGGCGCCGTTGCGCTGGCCAAGGGGGCCGTGCCCGCGAAGTACCAGCCGCTGGTGCAGAAGTGGGGCAACCTCTGCCCCGCCATCAACCCGGCGCTGCTGGCCGCCCAGCTGTACCAGGAGAGCGGCTGGAACCCCCGGGCCGAGAGTCCCGCCGCCGCGCAGGGCATCGCCCAGTTCATCCCGGGCACCTGGGCCGGACACGGGATCGACGGGGACAAGGACGGCGACCGGGACGTATGGGATCCGGCCGACGCGATTCCGTCCGCCGCCTCCTACGACTGCGAACTGGCCGGCTATGTGAAGAAGGTGCCGGGGGATCAGACGGACAACATGCTGGCCGCGTACAACGCCGGCGCGTACCGGGTGATCCGGTCCGGTGGGGTTCCGGACATTTCGGAGACGCAGAACTACGTCACCATCATCCGCTCCCTGGAGAAGAGCTTCGCCAGGCCCGTCGGCCGCGTACAGCCCTCGGAGCAGGCGGCCGGGGCGATCTACTTCGCACAGAAGAAGCTCGGTACGCCGTATCTCTGGGGCGGCAACGGCACGCCCGAGCAGAACGGGCGGTTCGACTGCTCGGGGCTGACCCAGGCCGCGTACCGGACCGTGGACATCGAGCTGCCCCGGGTGGCGAACGATCAGTACAACGCCGGGCCGCACCCCTCCCGCGACGAGCTGCTCCCGGGCGACCTGGTGTTCTTCTCGAACGACCTGGGCAACTCGCGGGCCATCCATCACGTGGGGATCTACGTCGGCGGCGGGTACATGATCAACGCTCCGTACACCGGGGCCGTGATCCGGTTCGACAAGATCGACGCGGCCGACTACTTCGGCGCGACGCGCGTGACCAAGGACGGGGCGGCGGCCCTTCCGACGGCCCTGCCGACGGCATGACGCGGTGGCGGCGGTGGCCGGAACTCTCCGTGAAGCCTGGGCCCTGAGCTGCGACGATGAGTCACTCTTCGATAACGTCATGGTGATCATTCGGTGGAGAGTGGAACGCACACACACGGGACATCGTTCCCTGGGTGGACCGGAACGACGGCGCATCGACCATGCGGCGCGGCACCGACTTACGCAGTAGTGATCCACGCAGTGATCGAACCGACACGGGGGTTCGTCAAAGCGGTGCACACCGGTGTGCCCGCGGCAGCAGACAAGGCAAGGGGCCGCAGCAGATGGCTGGACTCGCACTGGATGGGTCGAACCCCGACGTCAGCCTGCTCTACGACATCAACGGACTCGCGAAGTCCGCTCCCACCTGGTTCGACCGGGTCATGGAGTTCGTCGGTGAGTACGGAATCATGCTCGGCATGGTCCTGGTGGTCCTGTGGTGCTGGTGGAGCGTGCGCCGGCGCGGCACGGCCGACGACTCGGTGACGGCCGTCTCCGGGATCGTCTGGGCACCGCTCGCCGCCGGGATCGCGCTCCTGATCAACATTCCGATCCGCGGATTCGTGCACCGGCCCCGCCCGTTCAAGGACCACCAGGGGCTGGACGTCCTGGTGGCGGGGAAGAACGACTTCTCCTTCGTGAGCGACCACGCCACGATGGCGATGGCACTGGCCGTCGGGATCTTCGTGGCCAACCGGAAGTTCGGCATCGCCGCTATCGCCCTCGCCCTCGTGGAGGGCTTCTGCCGGATCTACATGGGTGTCCACTACCCGACCGACGTCATCGGCGGATTCGCGCTCGGCACGGCGATCGCCCTGCTGCTCGCCCCGCTGGCGATGATGCTGCTGACCCCGTTGACGGCGGCCGTCTCGCGTTCGGACCGGTTCGGCCGGCTCGTACGGTCGCGGCGACCGGAGCCGGTGACCGCGGCCGGGAGCCGGGCCGGGGCGTTCGGAATCCCCGAGCCGCGTCCGGGCACGGGCGGCGGCGACGGCGAGAAGGACCTGGCCGCGTAGGACCCGGCCGCGCGGGTGCGGGGCGGCGCGTCTGGCCCGCGCCCCCGATCGCACGGCACCCGCGCCCCCGATCGCACGGCACCCCTGCCCCGCGACCGCCCGTCAGAGCGACTGCGGGAAGGCGAAGAGGCGCTCCGGGTCGTACTGCTTCTTCAGATCGGTGAGGCGGTCGGCCGCCGAGCCGTAGTAGGCCCGGCGCCAGTCGGTCAGCGCCGGGTCGGTGTAGTTCTGGTACGCCGCTCCGGAAGCGTGCCGGCGCATCGCCGCATGAGTGTTTTTCAGCCAGTCCTGTTGGGCGCCGCCCGCCGTGCCGGGGTTCCAGGAACCGATGTACTGGGCGAGCACGCGCGAGCCGCGGTGGACGAAGGCCGTCGACTGCGGGGAGACCCGGTTGATCGCCCCGCCGAGCGCGGTGAGTGCGATGGAGCCGCCACCGCCGCCCTGCGTCACCGGGATCCGGGTGAAGGCCTCGGTCCGGTCGAGCAGGGCCTGCACGCCCGCCGGGGACAGGGAGCGGTCGTAGAAGTCGGACGCCGCGGCGTACGTCTCGCGCTGGAGCGTGCCCTGGGTGGTGCGGCCGGGCGTCGTCCCCGGCAGATGGCACTGCGCGTCGGTGATGCCCGAGCAGCCCGCGTACACGAGCATCGACTCCTGGTAACTGCGGCGGCGCAGCGAGACGGAGGAGGCCGGGGCACCGATCCGGTCGGCGAGGCGGTCGACGGCGTTCTGCAGGTCGCCGTAGGTACCCAGGCTGAACGCGGCGACCGAAACGGTCGGGTTGCCGCCCCCGGGGCCGGCGGCGAGGTGTGCGGAGGACCAGATCTCGTCGGGCTGGGACGGGCCCCACTCCTGCCAGGCCGAGACGACGGACCGGGCGCGTGACCACGGCCACGACATGTACGCGGTGACGGTCTGCGGGGCCGGGCGGGTGCGGAACGTCAGCTCGGTGACCACGCCGAAGTTGCCGTTGCCCGCACCGCGCAGCGCCCAGAAGAGGTCCGGGTGGCGCTTGGCGTCCGCGGTGAGGGTCTTGCCGTCGGCCGTGACGATGGTCGCCGCGGTCAGGCTGTCGCAGGTCAGGCCGTATGCGCGGGAGGCGACGCCGTGGCCGCCGCCGAGGGTGAGGCCGGAGATGCCGACGGTGGGGCAGGAGCCGCCGGGGATCGTCAGGCCGCTGCGGGCGAGGCCCTGGTAGACGTCGATGAGTTTGGCGCCCGCGCCGATCGTGCCGTTCGCCCCGACGCGGGACAGTGACGAGACGTCAAGGACGAGGCGGCCGTTTCCGCTCGACCAGCCCGCGTACGAGTGTCCGCCGCTGCGGATGGACACCGGGGTGGCCGTGCGGCGGGCGAAGGACAGGCATTCGCGGATGTCCGCCTCGTGCCGGACGTAGGCGACCGCTGCGGGTTTCAGGCCGTCGAAGCGGGTGTTGTAGAGCTGATGGGCGGTCGGATAGGAGGCGTCCTGGGGCCGTACGACGCTGCCGTCGAGGCTCTTGGCCAGGGCCGACCAGTCCGCCGGTCCGGCGGGGGAGGGCTTCGGCGGGGCCGATGACGCCGGTGAGGCGGGAGAGCTTCCCGTGCTTCCGGTGCCCCCCGTGCCCCCTGTGCTCCCCGTGCCCCCTGTGCTTCCCGAGGTGCCGGAAGTACCTGAAGTGCCGCTGCAGGCGGTGGTGGTGACGCCGGTGAGTGCTGCCGCGGCGCCCGCGGTGAGCAGGGTGCGCCGGGCGGGCAGGGGTGGCAGGTTCATCGGATCTCCGAGTCTTGGCGCTCAAGGGCCGGACGGTGGGGGCGGAGGCCGGGGTGCGGGGGATCAGCCGGAGACGCCGGGGACGGCGGACGTACCGGGGGAGGAGTCAGGGTGCCGCGCGGTGCTCCGCGGCGTCCGTACGCGCCCGGTCTCTGGAGCGGCGGGCCGGTCCGAACCACCCACAGGCGCAGCGTGCGGTGCAGAAGGAGCCGCGTTCGACGGTCGTGGGTTCGTGCCCGGCGGACACGGGGGCGGGGGCGGTCGGCGGGACCTCGTCGGGGCGTTGGTCATACACCCGTCCACGGTACTGGGCACGGCCACCCGGCGGTGTGGCCGACGGGGGCGGCGTGACGGGGGACACGGGGCGTCGTTATCCGGACGGATGGGCCTCTCGGGCAGGCGTTACGGCGTTGGGGGTTGGCAGGCGATGGTGGTGCGGCAGCACAGGTCCGGAGGCGGGGCGCGCGCTGTCTGCGCCCTTGCCGTGGTGGGTGTGATGGCGGCGACCGCCGGATGTTCGGGCAGCGGTGGCGGCGGTGACCGGGCCGTGGCCGACGAGCGGGGCGCGGCCGATGCCCTCGACGCGGTCCACCGCGCGGCCGCGGTGCTGGCGGGGACGGTGAGCGGGACCGGAACGGTGGCGGTGGCCGCCTCCGCTCCCGGGTACACCGCCGGGACCGCCGAGGTGCGTACGTCGATGGAGACCGCGGCGGGCGGGACGCGGGTGACCATCAGGGGCCGGGGCACGTACGACTTCCGCAACCGGAAGGGCCGGCTCATGGTCGTGCTGCCCAAGGACGCCGCCGGTGAGGAGGAGCACCGTCCCATCACCGAACTGCTGGCCCCCGGCGCGCTCTACATGATGAACCGCGGCGCCGGAGTGCCCGCGGACAAATGGGTCAGGGTCGACACGACGGCCCTGGAGGACGGCAATCTCGTCACCGGCGGGGTGACCGATCCGATGGCCGCCGCCGAACTGCTGCGCGGGGCGCGGCAGGTGACGTACGTGGGGAAGACCGTGCTCGCCGGGGTCCCCGTGCGGCACTACCGGGGGACGGCGGACATCGGGCTGGCCGCTCGCGAGGCCGCGCCGGGATCGGGCGGGGCGCTGGCGGCGGCAGCGAAAGGGTTCAGCACGGACACGGTGCCGTTCGACGCGTACCTCGACGAGCAGGGGCGGCTGTGCAAGGTGCGCCACCGGTTCAGCTTCGCCAACGAGGGGCCGGCGGTGGAGGTGGTGTCGACCACATTGCTGTTCGGCTTCGGGGTGCCGGTCTCCGTACGGCTTCCGGAGGGCCGCGACATCTATACGGGGCAGATCCGACAGCGATAGCCGAGGGGCGGACGGGTGCGGGCGGAGGCATAGGCATGCCGGCGGTGACGAAATGGTCCGTCCGTGCCATGCGCGGCCCGTGGTCCGCTCCCTACGCTAGGAAGCCGGCGACGGCAGTGAGAGGTGAGTGACGTGGTGACGCTCAGCACGCGGACCGTATCCGACCATGTGGCCCTCGCCGAGATCGAGCTCTGCGGTGAGCTGATGATCGCCGCGTCGGCCGCGATCGGGGAACGGCTCAGTGCGGACCGTATCGACGAGGTGCTCAACGTCCGGGTGATCACCGAGCGGTCCACCGTCCCCCGGCAGGGCGACCACCGGGGGTGAGCGTCCCGCGGCCCGAGGACCCCCGCCATCAGGTGCGGAGCAGCCGGGCGATCGCCTTCGTGGCTTCCTCGACCTTGGCGTCGATCTCCTCGCCGCCCTTGACCGCCGCGTCCGCGACGCAGTGCCGCAGGTGCTCCTCCAGCAGCTGGAGGGCGAAGGACTGGAGCGCCTTCGTGGACGCCGATACCTGGGTCAGTATGTCGATGCAGTAGACGTCCTCGTCGACCATGCGCTGGAGACCGCGGATCTGGCCCTCGATCCGGCGCAGCCGCTTGAGGTGTTCGGCCTTCTGGTGGTGATAACCGTGTATGCCGCGGTCGTGATCGGTGACGGTGGATTCCGTCTCGGCGGTGGTCCCGGCGGTCTCGGTGGTGGTCATTACTTCCTCCCGTTTTCCCTTTACCCTGCCGTCTATATACCCCTGGTGGGTATATCTTAACGAATTCAGCTGAAACGTGACCGGGGGCCCGTGCTCATCACTGTGCCTGATGCGCGACACTGAAGAACGCCGGTTAGCCGTGGCCGGATGATGCGCCTAGCATCAGCCTGACCGAATCCAAAGCACCCCGAGGACCCCACGTGCGCTTTCGTCTGACCCCCAGGGAGACGAGCTTCTACGACATGTTCTCCGCATCCGCGGACAACATCGTCACGGGCTCGAAACTCCTGATGGAACTGCTCGGGGCGGACTCTGCCTCCCGAGTCGAGATCGCGGAGCGCATGCGGGCAGCGGAGCACGCGGGGGACGATGCCACCCACGCGATCTTCCACCAGCTGAACTCCTCTTTCATTACGCCCTTCGACCGCGAGGACATTTACAACCTCGCTTCTTCGCTCGACGACATCATGGACTTCATGGAGGAGGCCGTCGACCTGGTCGTGCTGTATCAGGTCGAGGAACTTCCCAAGGGCGTCGCCCAGCAGATCGAGGTGCTGGCCCGGGCGGCCGAGCTGACCGCCGAGGCGATGCCGGGGCTGCGGACCATGGACAATCTCACCGAGTACTGGATCGAGGTCAACCGTCTGGAGAACCAGGCCGACCAGATCCACCGCAAACTGCTCGCCCATCTCTTCAACGGCAAGTACGACGCCATAGAGGTGCTGAAGCTCAAGCAGATCGTGGACGTGCTGGAAGAGGCGGCCGACGCGTTCGAGCACGTCGCCAACACGGTGGAGACCATCGCGGTCAAGGAGTCCTGAACCACGTGGACACCTTTGTGCTGATCGTGACCATCGGTGTCGCGCTCGGCTTCACGTATACGAACGGCTTCCACGACTCGGCGAACGCCATCGCCACGTCCGTCTCCACCCGCGCACTCACGCCCCGCGCGGCGCTGGCGATGGCCGCGGTGATGAACCTCGCGGGTGCGTTCCTGGGCAGCGGTGTCGCCAAGACCGTCAGCGAGGGTCTGATCGCGACGCCCGAGGGCCACAAGGGGATGGGCATCCTCTTCGCCGCGCTCGTCGGCGCGATCATCTGGAACCTCGTCACCTGGTACTTCGGGCTGCCCTCCTCGTCCTCGCACGCCCTGTTCGGCGGCATGGTCGGCGCGGCGCTCGCCGGCGGGACGATGGTGCACTGGGACGGGGTGCTGGACAAGGTCGTCATCCCGATGTTCGTCTCGCCGGTCATCGGCCTGGTCGTCGGCTATCTGGTGATGGTCGCGATCATGTGGATGTTCCGGAAGTCCAACCCGCACAAGGCCAAGCGCGGCTTCCGGATCGCACAGACGGTCTCGGCCGCGGGCATGGCGCTCGGCCACGGTCTGCAGGACGCGCAGAAGACGATGGGCATCGTGGTGATGGCGCTGGTCATCGCCGACGTCGAGAGCCCGAGCGACCCGATCCCGGTCTGGGTGAAGCTGGTCTGCGCCCTGATGCTCTCGCTGGGTACGTACGCGGGTGGCTGGCGCATCATGCGGACGCTCGGCCGGAAGATCATCGAGCTGGACCCGCCGCAGGGGTTCGCGGCGGAGACGACGGGCGCGTCGATCATGTTCGGTTCGGCGTTCCTGTTCCACGCGCCGATCTCCACGACGCATGTGATCACCTCGGCGATCATGGGTGTGGGCGCCACGAAGCGGGTGAACGCCGTGCGGTGGGGTGTCGCCAAGAACATCATCCTGGGCTGGTTCATCACGATGCCGGCCGCGGCGCTGGTCGCCGCCGCGAGCTACGGAGTCGTGGTTCTGCTCTTCGGCTGACGGCCGGCCATGATCACGGCGGTACGGAAACGGGGCCGCCCCCACTCCCTCTGCGGGGAGCGGGGGCGGCCCCTTCGCCTTGCGGTGGCACCGCCATGCAGCACCTCAAGGCCGTCTGGGGACGAGGCCGGTTCGCCGGAGGGGTGAGGCGGTTCGCCGGTGGAAACCACCACCGGGCGTAACCACCCACGCCCCCGGCCCACGTCAGCCCCGTTGCCGGGTGACTATCCGAAGCGGCCCGAGATGTAGTCCTCGGTGGCCTGGACGGACGGGTTGGAGAAGATGCGTTCCGTCTCGTCGATCTCCACGAGCTTGCCGGGCTTGCCGACCGCCGCGAGGTTGAAGAACGCCGTGCGGTCCGAGACACGGGCCGCCTGCTGCATGTTGTGCGTCACGATGACGATCGTGAAGCGCTCCTTCAGCTCGCCGATCAGGTCCTCGATGGCGAGGGTGGAGATCGGGTCCAGGGCGGAGCACGGCTCGTCCATCAGCAGCACGTCCGGCTCGACCGCGATCGCGCGGGCGATGCACAGGCGCTGCTGCTGACCGCCGGAGAGACCGGAGCCGGGCTTGTTCAGCCGGTCCTTGACCTCGTTCCAGAGGTTGGCGCCGCGCAAGGACTTCTCGACGATGTCGGGCAGCTGGCTCTTCTTGTACGAGCCGTTCAGCCTGAGGCCCGCGGCGACGTTGTCGAAGATCGACATGGTCGGGAACGGGTTCGGGCGCTGGAAGACCATGCCGACCGTGCGGCGCACGGTGACCGGGTCGACGTTCGCCCCGTACAGGTTCTCGTCGTCCAGCAGCACCTTGCCCTCGACGCGGCCACCGGGGGTGACCTCGTGCATGCGGTTCAGGGTGCGCAGGAAGGTGGACTTGCCGCAGCCGGACGGGCCGATGAAGGCGGTCACGGAGCGGGGCTCCACGGTCATCGAGATGTCCTCGATGGCGAGGTGGGAGCCGTAGTAGGCGGACAGGCCGCTGACGTCGATGCGCTTGGCCATCTGAATCACTGCTTCTTTCGTGCCGCGGTCAGCGGCCGGTCTTCGGGGCCTTCCAGCGGGCGATGCCGCGGGCCACCAGGTTGAGGATCATGACGAAGGCGATCAGGACCAGCGCGGCGGCCCAGGCACGGTCGTACGACTGGTCGGTGCCGACCCTGTACTGCTCCCAGATGTACAAGGGGAGCGAGGACTGTGCGCCCTGGAACGGGTTGGTGTTGATCAGCTGGCTGCCGAAGACCAGCAGCATGATCGGCGCGGTCTCACCGGCGATCCGGGCGATCGCGAGCATCACACCGGTGGTGATGCCGCCGATCGCGGTCGGCAGGACCACCTTCAGGATCGTGCGCCACTTCGGGACGCCGAGGGCCAGCGATGCCTCGCGGAGCTCGTTCGGGACGAGCTTGAGCATCTCCTCGGTGGAGCGGACCACGACCGGGATCATCAGGATCGTGAGCGCCAGCGCACCCATCAGACCGGACGGCGGGATCTTCGTCATCAGCATGATCGACAGGATGAAGAGACCCGCGACGATGGACGGGATGCCCGTCATGACGTCGACGAAGAAGGTCACGGCCTTGGCCAGGGCGCCCTTGCCGTACTCCACCAGGTAGACGGCGGTCAGCATGCCGATCGGGGCGGAGATCACGGTGGCGATGCCGACCTGCTCCAGCGTTCCGATCAGTGCGTGGTAGACACCGCCGGTCGCCTCGGTGCCGAGCACGCCGGCCATCGAGTGGGTCAGGAAGTACCCGTCCAGGCGCTCCGCGCCGCGGCTGATCGTCGTCCACAGCAGCGAGGCGAGCGGCACGACGGCCAGCAGGAAGCAGACCCAGACGACGCTGGTGGCGAGCCGGTCCTTGGCCTGGCGCCGGTTCTCGACGACCGAGGTCGTGACGTACGAGATGACGACGAAGAGGAGGGCGGAGAACAGCCCCCACTGGGTGCGGCTCTGCCAGCCCGCCGCCATGCCGGTGCCCACGCCCAGCACGATTGCGACGGCCGCGAAGGCGAAGGGGGCCCAGCGGGGGAGTGCCCGGCTGCTCAGGCTGGTCGGGCGGGCGGACGCCGTCGGGGCGGGGCGCTCCTGTATGCCGGTGTTGGCTGCCTGGCTCATGCGTTGGCCCCCGAGTATTCCTTGCGGCGGGCGATGATCAGCCGGGCCGCGCCGTTGACCAGCAGAGTGAGGATGAAGAGCACGAGACCGGAGGCGATCAGGGCGTCGCGCCCGAGCTCGTCGGCCTCGCCGAACTTCGCGGCGATGTTCTGGGCGAAGGTGCCGCCGCCCGGGTTGAGCAGATGGCCGGAGATGAGGAAGCTCGGCGACAGGACCGTGGCGACGGCCATCGTCTCGCCGAGCGCACGGCCCAGGCCCAGCATCGAGGCGGAGATCACGCCGGAGCGGCCGAAGGGGATCACCGAGAGGCGGATGACCTCCCAGCGGGTGGCGCCCAGGGCGAGGGCGGCTTCCTCGTTCATCCTCGGGACCTGGAGGAAGACTTCGCGGCTGACGCTGGTCACGATCGGCAGGATCATGATCGCGAGCAGGATGCCGACGGTGAAGAGCGAGCGGGCGACGCCGACCTCGGTCTTCTCGAAGATGTACGTCCAGCCGAAGAACTGGTCGAGCCAGAGGTTCGTGCCCTCCAGGTACGGGACCAGGACGAGGGCGCCCCAGATGCCGTACACGATGCTCGGCACTGCGGCGAGCAGGTCGACGACGTATGCGAGGGGCGCGGCCAGCTTGCGCGGCGCGTAGTGCGAGATGAACAGGGCGATACCGACAGCGACCGGGACGGCGATGGCCATCGCGATGACCGAGCTGACGATCGTGCCGAAGAGGAGGACCGCGATGCCGAAGACCGGCGGGTCGCCGGCCGGGTTCCAGTCCAGGGTGGTGAGGAAGTTGCCTTCGTCCTTGGACACGGCGAGCGAGGCGCGGTAGGTCAGGAACACGGCGATCGACGCCATGATCACGAGCAGCAGGATGCCCGAGCCCCTGGAGAGGCCCAGGAAGACCTTGTCGCCCACGCGCCCGGACTTGGTCCCGGCGCGCTTGCGCGCCACCGGCGCTGCCGGCGGCGTTTCTATCGGTGTGGTGGAAGCCATGGTCTTTCCGGTCTGTGTGGGGGAGCGGTCTGGCTCCCCTGGCGGCGGTGCACCGGATGGGTGGTGGCGGACCGGTCCGGAGGGGTGCACCGGACCGGTCCGCCGGATGTTGCTGGTGTTGCTGAAGGTGTTACTGGTGGTGCTTGCGCGTCCCGGTTACGAGAGGGAGCCGATGGTCTCGCGGACCTTGGCGTTGATCTCGGTCGGGATCGGCGCGTAGCCGGCGTCGATGAGGAGCTTCTGGCCCTCGTCACCGGCGGTGTAGTTCAGGAAGGACTTGACCGTGGGAAGGGTCTCGGCCTTGTTGCCCTTGTCGCAGACGACCTCGTACGTCACCAGGACGATCGGGTAGGCGCCCTCGGCCTTGGTGCCGTAGTCGAGGTCGAGCGCCAGGTCCTTGCCGGTGCCCTTGATCTTGGCGGCGGCGATGGCCTTGGAGGCGTTCTCCGGGGTCGCCTTGACCGGGGCGGCGCCACCGGTGTCGATGTCGACGGTGGAGAGCGACTGCGAGGTGGCGTAGCTGAGCTCGAAGTAGCCGATCGCGCCGTCGACCTGCTTCACCTGAGCGGCCACATCGGAGGAGGTGGACGCGGACTGGCCACCGGGGGCCGGCCACTTCTTCTCGGCCTCGTACTTCCAGTCGCTCGGGGCGGCTGCGCCCAGGTACTTGCCGAGGTTCTGGGTGGTGCCGGAGTCATCGGAACGGTGGAAGGCCTGGATGGCCTTGTCCGGGAGCTTCGCGCCGCTGTTGAGCTTGGCGATCGCCGGGTCGTTCCACTTCTTGATCTTGCCGTCGAAGATCTTGGCGAGGGTGGGGGCGTCCAGCGTGAGGCTGTCGACACCTTCCAGGTGGAAGCCGATGGCGATCGGGCCGCCGACCATCGGGAGGTTGATGCCCTGGCCGCCCTTGCAGATCTTCTTCGAGTTGGCGACCTCTTCGGGCTTCAGCGCCGAGTCGGAACCGGCGAAGCCGACCGTGCCGTCGTTGAAGGCGATGATGCCGTCACCGGAGGAGGACGACTTGTAGTTGACCTCGACGCCCGAGCAGCCGGCCATGTAGTTCTTGACCCAGAGGTCCATGGCGTTCTTCTGCGCGCTGGAGCCGGAGGCGAGCAGCTGGCCCTTGGCGTCGTCGCACTTGATGTTCGACGCGGCGCTCGTCTTCCCGCCGTTGCCGCCGGTGGAGCCGCCGCTGTTGTCGTCCGAACCGCACGCCGTGAGGACCAGGGCGCCGGAGACGGCGAGGGCACCGAGCGCGGTGGCACGAAGCCGGTTCTTGCGCTGAAGCTTCACTTTTCGGGTGTTCCTTCCAGGAGCCGCCGAGGTCTTTTTCGTTCTACGACGGCGTGCGATGTGTTGGGTGCTCCGGCGTAGCGCCGCGCACCGTGTACTGCCGAAGTTAGGCAGAACAGGTGAAGCGGCCTACGGGGGAGAGTGAACGGAAGGTGAACCGTGCAGGACGGTGCGGTTCTGGCCCTCGGTCAGGCGTTCGGCAGGATCGCGAGCAGGGCGTCCAGCAGATCCCGGTCACGGTCCTGGGTGAGGCGGGTACGGGCCGCCGCCGGGGAGAGCCAGCTCACCCGGTCCACCTCGGCGTTGGGCACGAAGCAGCCGCCGGTCGCCTCGGCCGCCCAGTAGGCGACCTCCTTGGGGCGGCCGTTCGCGAGATAGCGGACCGTGGGGAGCGGGGCGCCGGGGGCGCAGTGGTGGCCGGTCTCCTCCAGGACCTCGCGCCGGGCGGCGTCCAGCGCGGGCTCGCCGCGCTTCAGCTTGCCCTTGGGGTGCGACCAGTCGTCGTAACGGGGTCTGTGGACCAGGCAGATCTCCAGCCCGCCGGATTCCGACCGGCGCCACAGCACGCACCCCGCGGCGAGCACCGGCCCGTTCACGGTGCGCTTGGCGCCGCGGGCGCCCACCGCCCCGCTCATGGTGCGATCACGGCCGCGGCGGTGTACGGCCAGCTCGTCCGGAACACGCCGCGGGCCGCCTCCACCTCATGGCGCTGGTCGGCGTGGAGCACCCCCAGGGCGTACGCGGTCGCGGGCGCGATGCGGGGTGTGCGGGCCGCCGATGCCGCCGCCGCGGCCGCCTCCGAGGCGTCCCGGTGCAGATCGAGCGCGTGGCCCGGCGCGGCCAGGACCGGGTCGGGGGCGCCCCGCACCACCTCGTGGGCGTACCGGTGCAGCCGGAGCAGCAGCCGGGCCCGGTGCCAGGGCGCGTCCTGCGCCTCGTTGTACGGCTCGACCGCCTGGCCGGACGGGAGCGCCGCCACCGCGCCGAGCAGCTGCTGTTCGGCCCGGTCGGCGGGCCCGTGCAGCATCTCCTCGGCCGGGGCCGCGGCCGCCGGGGCGAGCGGGACCTCCGAGGCGAGCAGTGCGACGGCGTCGGCCACCGCGTGGAAGCGGGAGGAGCCGAGCGCCTGGAGCGCCGCGGAGTGGGCGCGGGTCCGGGCGAGGGTCAGCTGCCGTTCCAGGAGCGCTCCGGCGCGGGCCGCGCCGACGCCGAGGGCGGCGCGTTCCTTGTCGGCGGCGCTGTCGGAGCCGGCCCCGTTGCGGGCGCTGGGCAGCGAGGTGCCGGACAGGGCGTGCAGCGCTTCGAGGAGCCGGTGCAGCCGGGTCGCGTAGGCGTGTTCCCTGGCCAGGGTGCCGGAGAGCCAGGCCAGTTCGGTACGGAGCTGCTCGGCCCAGGTGGCGTCCAGCGCCGCCCGGAAGGTGTGCAGCGTGCCGCTGATCCGGCGCGAGGAGCGGCGCAGCGCGCCGGCGGCCTCCTCGGCCCTGTGGGTTCCGGCGTCCGTGGGGGCGCTGTTCTCGCGGTGCAGGCGCAGGCTGCGGAGGAATTCGGCGGCCTGTTCCTGAAGGTAGGGCGCGAGTACCGCGCCTGCCGTAAGGTCCGCCTGCGTCGTCTGGTGGTCATGGCGTCGCACGCCGGCGCCTCCGGGCGTCAATGAGCATTTCCTGTACGTGCCGCAGCGGCTGGCCGTCCGCGTCCGTGGCGTGCCGGGTCCAGTTCCCGTCGGGACCGAGGTGCCAGGAGGAGGTGGTGTCGGCCATGCCGGTCTCCAGGAGACGGCTGAGTGCGGCACGGTGGGCGGGATCGGTGACCCGGACCAGTGCTTCGATCCGGCGGTCGAGATTGCGGTGCATCATGTCGGCGCTGCCGAACCACACCTCGGGTTCGCCGCCGTTGCCGAACGCGAAGACCCGGGAGTGTTCGAGGAAGCGGCCCAGGATCGAGCGGACCCGGATGTTCTCGGAGAGACCGGTGACACCGGGACGGATCGCGCAGATGCCGCGTACCCAGATGTCCACCGGTACGCCGGCCATCGCGGCCCGGTAGCAGGCGTCGACGATCGCCTCGTCGACCATCGAGTTGACCTTGATGCGGACGTAGGCGGTCCGCCCGGCCCGGTGGTGCGTGATCTCCTTGTTGATCCGGGCGATCAGCCCGTCCCGCAGGGATTTCGGGGCGACCAGGAGACGGCGGTAGGTCTCGCGGCGGGAGTAGCCGGAGAGCCGGTTGAAGAGGTCGGACAGGTCCGCGCCGACCTGCGGGTCCGCGGTCAGCAGGCCGAGGTCCTCGTAGAGCCTGGCCGTCTTGGGGTGGTAGTTGCCGGTGCCGACGTGGGAGTAGCGGCGCAGGGTGTCGCCCTCCTGCCGGACGACGAGCGAGAGCTTGCAGTGGGTCTTGAGGCCGACGAGACCGTAGACGACATGGCAGCCCGACTCCTCCAGCTTCCGCGCCCACTTGATGTTGGCCTGCTCGTCGAAGCGGGCCTTGATCTCCACGAGCACGAGGACCTGCTTGCCGGACTCGGCGGCGTCGATCAGGGCTTCCACTATCGGGGATTCGCCCGAGGTCCGGTACAGGGTCTGCTTGATGGCGAGGACGTCGGGGTCGGCGGCGGCCTGCTCCAGGAAGGCCTGTACGGAGGTGGAGAAGGAGTCGTACGGGTGGTGCAGGAGCACGTCGCGTTCGCGCAGCGCGGCGAAGATGTCGGGCGCGGAGGCGGATTCGACCTCGGCGAGATCGCGGTGGGTGCCGGCGATGAACTTGGGGAACTTCAGCTCGGGCCGGTCCAGCGACGCTATGCCGAAGAGCCCGGTGAGGTCGAGCGGGCCGGGCAGCGGGTAGACCTCGGCGTCGGACACCTTCAGCTCGCGTACCAGCAGGTCCAGCACGTACGGGTCGATGGACTCCTCGACCTCCAGGCGGACCGGCGGGCCGAAGCGGCGCCGCATGAGCTCCTTCTCCAGGGCCTTGAGGAGGTTCTCGGCATCGTCCTCCTCGACCTCCAGGTCCTCGTTCCTGGTGACCCGGAACATGTGGTGGGCGAGGACCTCCATGCCCGGGAAGAGCTCTTCGAGGTGGGCGGCGATGACGTCCTCTATGGGCACGTACCGCTGCGGCGACGCCTCCAGGAAGCGGGTCAGCAGCGGCGGCACCTTGACCCGGGCGAAGTGGCGGTGGCCGCTGACCGGGTTGCGTACGACGACGGCGAGGTTGAGCGAGAGCCCCGAGATGTACGGGAAGGGGTGCGCCGGGTCGACGGCGAGAGGAGTCAGCACGGGGAAGACACGCTGCCGGAAGAAGGTGAACAGGCGGGCCTGTTCCTTCTCGGTCAGCTCGGGCCAGCGGATCAGCTGGATTCCCTCGTCGGACAGGGCGGGGGCGACGTCCTGCTGGTAGCAGGCGGCGTGCCGGGCCATGAGTTCGCGCGAGCGGGTCCAGATCAGGTCCAGGACCTCGCGGGGCTGGAGTCCGGAGGCGGAACGGGTGGCGACGCCGGTGGCGATACGGCGCTTCAGACCGGCCACCCGGACCATGAAGAACTCGTCCAGGTTGGAGGCGAAGATGGCGAGGAAATTAGCCCGTTCGAGTAGGGGGGTAGCCGGGTCCTCGGCCAGTTCGAGCACTCGTTCGTTGAACGCGAGCCAACTGCGCTCGCGGTCCAGGAAGCGGCCCTGGGGCAGCTCGTCGCCGTCGACATCGGGTTCGTACGCGTCGACGTCGGCGTCGATATCGGGATCCAGATCGGCCGCGGTCGACAGTGCGGCGCCGTTGGACGCGGCGACGGCGTGCGGCCGGTGTGCGGCGAGGGAGCCGACCGACGGCTGCACGGTGGACTGGACCGGTACCTCGGAGCTGGGCTGCTGGCTCATGGCCCTATTGTTCCGCGCGGATGGCTCCGGGGGCGCGCCGGAAGGTGCGGAGATCGCGGGGAACGCACGGTTGACGTCGTTCGTGCGGTCTCCGCCGGGATTTCTCCCGTTGCGGGGGGTCGGCACAGCTGGCTGCATTTCGAGAGGGTCGCAAGCGCTTCTGAATGGCTGGTAACGGCGACATGACGTGCAGGAAGCGGTGTGCCGTGCGCGGATTGGTCATATGAACCGTTTCCGGGCCCCGGGGAGGGGCCCGGAACGTACGGACGTCAGCCGTGGCGGCGGCGCAGCACCCGGAAGGCGACGGCGACGGCGAGGGCGGCCAGGGCGAGCAGGATGCCGGTCTCGACGAGCTGGAGGGGCCAGAAGTGCGAGGCGGGGTGGTAGTCGAGGTAGCGGAGGGTGATGTCCTTGTCGGCCAGGCACTGCTTGAGGTCGTTGTGCCAGCTCAGGCATGCATCGGCGGGCAGCCGTTCGCCGCTGCTGGTCACCCAGCCTTCTCCGGTGTCGACGGCTCCGTCGGGGAACCGGTATTCGCTGAACGGCTTGAACGTGTGCGTCAGCGAGGGCCACAGACCGTTGCGCACGGTGTTCAGGGCCACCACCAGCGCGCCGTATCCGATCACGGTCACGACCATCGCGGCGACGGTGCGCCGCAGCAGCAGCCCGGCGAGTGCGCCGAGGGCCAGCATGCACAGGGCGTAGCCGACGGGGACGGTCCCGATTGAGCCGTACACTCACGGGAGTACCGCTCGGACGGGCGGTGTATCGCGTTCTCCCGTGTCTGCGCCCAGGCGCAGGCGGCCGACAGCACGGAGACGGAGGCCAGCGTCGCGACGGCGGGTACTGCGAGTTTGGCGGCGAGCCAGCGTGTGGGTGTCACGGACTGGGACCACGCAAGCTTGTATGTGCCGCTCTCCATCTCGCGGGCGATCACCGGGCCGGCCACGAAGATGCCGACGAACGCGGGGAGGACCAACATCAGCAGGCCGGACCAGTCGAGGACATCCTTCATCCAGTTCTGGCGGTCGAGGTATTCGTTGACCGTGTCGACACAGCCGGGCACGGTGTGCCGGACCGAGCAGCCCGTCGCGGCGAAGGCGTTCGCGACATGGTCGGTCCACAGCCAGGTGCCGACCAGCGCGACGACGGCCAGGAGGGGGAGCGCGCCCAGGAGCTGAAGGGCCTGCCGGTGCTGAGCCAGGACGACGCGGTTCGGGCCGCGCAGGGCGATCGTGCTCATACGGCCGCCACCTCCAGCCCGGCCTCGGCGCTCGGCGTCAGCAGCGCCGGGACCTCCGGCGACCGCAGATGCGCCAGCAGCAGTTCCTCCAGGGAAGGCTCGGTGGCCTCCCAGACGTCCGTGTCCACGGGTCCTTGCCTCCGTACGAGTGCGGTCTTCAGACGTCCCGCGGTGCGGGACTCGACGACGGTGTGCGGTGCGGTGTCCCGTACCGGACCGGTGAGCAGGGTGTGCGCGGCGAGGAGGTCCTCCGTCTCGCCGCCGAGGCGGACCCGGCCGCCGTCGACGAGCAGGAGGTAGTCGCAGGCGCCCTCCAGCTCGGTGAGGATGTGCGAGGACATCACGATGGTGGTGGAGTGCTCGGCGGCCTCCGCCATCAGCGCGCCCATCAGCTGGTGGCGGGCGAGCGGGTCGAGGTCGGCCATCGGCTCGTCCAGCAGCAGCAGTTCGGGCCGCTTGCCCAGCGCGAGGGCCAGGGCGAGCCGGGTGCGCTGGCCGCCGGACAGGGCACGGACCGCGGCGTCGCGCGGGAGCTCCCCGGCGATGCGTTCGGCGGTGTCCTGGTCCCAGGTGGCGGGGTTCAGCTCGGCGCCCGCCCAGAGCGTCGCGGCGACCGTCAACTGCGGGTACAGCGGCTTGTCCTGGGCCACGAAGGCCATCCGGGCACGGGCCTGGCCGGGCGCCGCGCCCAGCACCCGTACCGTCCCCTCCGACGGCCGCAGGAAGCCGGCCGCGAGGGCGAGCAGGGTGGACTTGCCCGCGCCGTTGGGCCCGACGAGGGCGCACACCCGCCCGGCGGGCAGCCGGAAGGAGCAGCCGCGCAGCGCCCAGCCCCTGCCTCTGCCCCGGTACTTCATTCCGAGGCCGGTGGCCTCGATCGCAGCGCCTGTCATCCGGCCTGATCCCCCTCGAAAGTCCTGTCCAGTACGGCGGTGAAGAGCGCGCTCACGTCGTCCTTCTCCAGCCCGGCCGCGCGGGCCCGGCGGGTCCAGTCGGCGAGTTCGGCGCGCAGCGGTGCGTCGTCGGCGGCCGCCGCGCCGCCGAGGGCCCGGGTGACGAAGGTGCCGAGCCCGCGCCGGGCCTCGACCAGGCCCTCGCGCTCCAGCTCCCGGTAGGCCTTGAGCACGGTGTTCGGGTTGATCGCGGTGGCTTCGACGACCTCGCGCGCGGTGGGCAGCCGGTCGCCGGGCTCCAGCAGGCCGAGGCGGAGCGCCTGCTTGGTCTGCTGGACGATCTGGAGGTACGTGGCGACGCCGCTGCGCCGGTCGATGCGGTACTCGACCGCTGCGGACTCTGCCATGTTCACCCCTTTCACTAATTGAGTAGTGAAAGAGTGGCGCAAGGAAGGGGCGGCGTCAAGCGACGCCGCCCCCGGGTGAGTTGGGCTTGTAGCCCCTTGCCTCAGGACTCCGTGCGGTACATCAGGTCCACCTCGTGCGTCACGAAGCCCATCCGCTCGTAGACGGCCAGCGCCGCCTTGTTGTCCGCGTCCACGTAGAGCATCGCGGTCGGCAGCCCCTGGGCGGCCAGATGGCGCAGCCCGATCGCGGTGAGCGCCTTGCCGAGTCCGCCGCCCTGCGCGTCGGGCAGGATGCCGACGACGTACACCTCACCGAGCTGCTCCTCGGCGTGCGTCTTCGTCCAGTGGAAGCCGATCAGCTCGCCGTCGCGCTCGGCCAGGAAGAACCCCTTCGGGTCGAACCACGGCTCCGCCTTGCGGTCGTCCAGGTCGCGCTGGGTCAGCGAACCCTGCTCCGGGTGGTGCGCGAAGGCGGCGCTGTTCACCGTGAGCCAGGCGGCGTCGTCCTCGCCGGGCACGAAGGTGCGGACGGTGACGCCGGGCGGCAGTACCGGCTCACCGATGCCCAGCGGGCTCAACGGGCGGCGCAGCTGGCGCAGTTCGCGGAAGAGCGAGAGGCCGAGGACCTGCGCGAGATGCCGCGCCGCGGACTTCCCGCCGTGCGCCCACACCCGCAGCCGCTTCCCGGTCGTGGCGAGCAGCGCCGCGCCCAGCGCCCGCCCGTGGCCCTGCCCGCGGTACGAGGGATGCACGACCAGCTCGGCGGCCGGCGCCTCGACGGGGTCGGTGTCCTCCAGCTGCGCGTACCCGACCAGGACCGGGCCGCTGCTCAGCAGCAGATGCCGCACCCCCTCGCGCCGCCCGCCCCGCAGCTGCAGCCGCCCCTGCTCCGACACGGCCTGCCGGCCGTCGGACAGGGCCGCCTCGGCGAGCAGATCGGATACGGCTTCCGCCTGCTCGGGGGAGAGCACGTCGAGCGTCCGGATCTCGCGTCCGGGGGCGGGGAGGGGTGCGTCAGTCGTCATGCCTACGAGCGTACGGGGGCGGGGTGGGTGCCGGGGTGGTGTGCGGGTGCTTCGGGACTCAGGCCGTGGTCTGCGGCGTGTTCAGTACACCGTCGGCGATACGGGAGAGATCTTCGGCACTGGGCAGCAGCTCGCGCACGCGGTCGGGCAGGCCGGCGTAGGTGCTGACGGCCAGCGGCTGGTTGTGGCCGCGCAACGCGTACTCGACCATCGACCGGTCGCGGCTCTCGGCGATGAGAATGCCGATGGTGGGCCCGTCGAACTCCTTGTCCCGCACCAGATCGTCGACCACGGACACATAGAACCCGAGCTGCCCGAAGTGCTCGGGGTGAGCTTTTCGGGTCTTCAGTTCCAGCACGACGTAGCAGTGCAGCTTGCAGTGGTAGAAGAGCAGGTCGATGCGGTATTCGCTGTCGCCCACGACCACGGGGTACTGCCGCCCCACGAAGGCGAAGCCCACGCCCAGCTCGGTGAGGAACCTGATGAGGTGGGCCACGAGGGCGTCCTCCAGGTCCCGCTCCGTGTGCCTGCCACCCAGTTCGGTGAAGTCGAGCCGGTACGGGTCCTTGATGATCTCCTTCGCGGCCTCGGACCGTTCGGGGATGACGGCGTCGAAGTTGTTGATCGCGGCGGCGTGGGAGAGGTGCAGGGCGTGGTGGATCGCCGAGGTCAGATCGTCCCGGGACCAGCCGTTGCGGACTGCGTGCTGGGCGTAGAAGTTCAGTTCAGGGCGGGTTTTGCAGGCGGTCATGAGGGAGACGATGTGGCCCCACGGCAATTGCGCAACAGCCTGTTGCGCAAATCGTTCGGGCCATGTTCGAGCCATCTGCTGCATGTACTGAAGGCTCCGCGTGCTGAATCCCCGTTGGGTCGGGAACTCCGCCTTCAACTCGGCGGCAATGCGGGCGATGACCTTGGCGCCCCACTTCTCCTCCCGCTGTCGCGTCAGGATCGTCCGCCCGATCTCCCAGTACATCTGGAGCATCTCGGTGTTGACCTTCAGTTGGGCCCGCACATGTGCGCCCCGCACGATCGACTTCAGGTCGTCGATCATCTCGTGGAAGCCCGGTGGTAGTTCGGACGCCCGCTGGCCAGGTACGACGGCCTTGGATTCCGTTTCGTTGTCCATGGCGTACAGGCTTGCGCCGTACATGCGTGCCGGGACGTTTCTGCCCGCATATGTGAGCCATACGAGTGACCTGTGGCTGTTTGGGGCCATACCCACCGCATGGCAACCAGTTCGTAACCCGGGAAACCTGTCGCGCTACGCGCGTTGACCCTAGGCTGCGCACGAAGTCTCCAGACTCGTCATCACTTTCGAACCTCCCGCTGAACTCACAAGGGGACCGATGTCAGCGACACCGCAGAAGAACCGCGCGCCCCGGCGGGTGCTCGCCGCGGCGGCCGGGCTTGCCACCGTCGGCGCGCTTGTCGCCGCGATGCCGGCCGGCGCCCAGGACCGCCACGGCCATGGACACGGGCACGGGCACCACAAGCCGGGCCGTACCGTCGACGTACAGCTGCTGTCCTTCAACGACCTGCACGGGACCCTGGAGCCGCCGGACGGCAAGGCGGGCAAGGTCTTCGAGACGCAGCCCGACGGCTCGGCCAAGGAGATTCCGGCCGGTGGCGTCGAGTACCTCGCGTCCTCGCTGCGCACCGCGCGCAAGGGCCACCCGTACTCGATCACCGCGGCCGGTGGTGACATGGTGGGCGCGAGCCCGCTGTTGTCCGGTCTCTTCCACGACGAGCCGACCATCGAGGCGCTCAACAAGATCGACCTCGATGTGACGAGCGTCGGCAACCACGAGTTCGACGAGGGCGCCACCGAGCTGACCCGCCTCCAGAACGGCGGCTGCCACCCGGTCGAGGGGTGCTACGAGAAGAACAAGAAGTTCAAGGGCGCCGACTTCCCCTACCTCGCCGCCAACGTGACGAGCGAGAAGACCGGCAGGCCGATCCTCAAGCCGTACACGGTGTGGAAGAAGAACGGCGTCAGGATCGGCTTCATCGGGGTGACCCTGGAGGGCACGCCGAACGTGGTCACGGCCAACGGCGTCAAGGGCCTGAAGTTCCACGACGAGATCGAGACGATCAACAAGTACGCCAAGGAGCTGGACCGGCAGGGCGTCAAGTCCATTGTCGCGCTGATCCACGAGGGCGGGGCCCCGGCCTCCAGCTCGTACAACTACGACTGCGACAGCTCGGGCGCCGGTGACGGCATCTCCGGGCCGATCACCGACATCGCCAAGGGCATCACGCCCAAGGTCGACGCCCTGGTCACGGGCCACACCCACCAGGCGTACGTGTGCACGATCCCGGACCCGGCGGGCAACCCGCGCCTGGTCACCTCGGCGTCGTCGTTCGGTAAGGTCTACACGGACACGACCCTCACCTACGACCGCCGCACCAAGGACATCGTCCGTACGTCGGTGGAGTCGGCCGGTGCCTCGAACCCGAAGTCGGCGAACCACATCGTCAGCCGGGACCAGCGCAGGGCCTCCGACATGGAGTTCCTGATCGCCCGCTGGAACGCCCTCGCGGCGCCCATCGCGAACAAGCCGCAGGGCTACATCTCCGCCGACATCGAAGGCCGCGGCTCCAAGGCCCTTGAGAAGCCGCTCGGTGACGTGATCGCCGACGCCCAGCTGGAGGGCCTGGCCCCGGCGGACAAGGGCGGGGCGGTCGTCGCCTTCATGAACCCGGGCGGTATCCGCGCGGACCTGGTGCACAAGGCGAGCGGCGCCGAGGGCGACGGGGTGGTGACGTACGGGGAGTCCTTCACCGTGCAGCCCTTCACCAACATGATGAACGTCGTCGACCTGACCGGCGCCCAGCTGGTCGAGGCGCTCCAGCAGCAGGTCAGCGGCTCCAACGAGGCCAGCCCGAAGATCCTCCAGATCTCCAAGGGCCTCACCTACACCCTGGACATGACGAAGACCGGCGCGGCCCGCGTGGTCACCGACACGATCAAGCTGAACGGCGAGGCGATCGACCCCGCCAAGAGCTACCGCGTCGCGATGAACGAGTTCCTGGCAGGCGGCGGCGACGGCTTCGCGGCGCTCGGCCAGGGCACGAACAAGCTGGTCGGCGCCTCTGACCTGGACGTGTTCAACGCCTACCTGGCGGCGCACTCCACGGCCGAGGCACCGCTGGCCCCGCCGGCGGCGGACCGGATCACGGTCATCCAGTAACTCCCGTACGCGGGTGAGCGGGGCGGTGGGCCGGCGGGCCCACCGCCCTTCCGCGTTTCCACGGCCCGTTCAGGGCGCCGACCCGGCTCGGGCGAGCGTGAACCAGACCGCCTTCCGGTACGGGAAGCAGCCACCCAGCACGGTCATCCCCCAGGTGAACGCCAGCTGCTCCACGAGCAACAGCCCACGCCCGCCCTCCTGTTCTCTCACCTCGCGGAAGGCCGGTGGCTCGGGCAGGGCCCAGTGCTCGTCGTCCGCGACGGAGACGGTGACCAGCTTGCGCTGGACGGTCACGCGGACCCGGATCAGGGACGTACGCGTGTGACGGTGGGCGTTGGTGACCACCTCCGTGACGCACAGACGCGCGTCGTCGACCAGGCCGCGGTGTCTGCTGACGGTGAGCAGCGACGCGATGAAGTCGCGCGAGAGTTTCGCGGCGCTGGACGTGTTCGGCAGGGCGAGCCGATAGATCTCGCCGCCCTGTGGGCCCGGTGGCGTGGAGTATGCGGTGGCGTGGACGTGGGTCATGTCGTTCTCCCAACGCGGTGCGGTGCGAACGGGTGCGTCGCTCGTCGTCCGTGGCGATGGCCGTACGCAGACGCGGGTCAACATGCGTGTGTACGGCTGCACTTCGGGTCTACCGGCGAGCGGCGCGGTGGTGTGGCGACCATAGCCGATGCGCCTCACGCGTTGGACGCATCTGTGTAATGTCATGAACGATGTGCGCCTCGATGGGTAACGGGCCACACTGACCCGGGGAGAGGAGAGATCGATGCCATCAAGGAAGGCGCCCACGGCGCGCCAGCGCCGACTGGGTGCTGAGATGCGCAAGATGCGTGAGCGCATGGGGCTTTCGCTCACGGAAGCAGGTGCGATGCTGAGCACGGACCGCACCACGGTGAGCAACATCGAATCCGGGCGGTTCGGTGTCAGCACCGAGCGGGTTCGTGCATGGGCCGAGCACTACGGGTGCTCCGACGAGGCATATATCGATGCGCTCGCGGAGATGGCGCGAGAGCGCATAAACGGCTGGTGGGAGGATTATCGGGGCGAGCTCACCAGCGACGCCCTCGACCTGGCCGAGTTGGAGCACCACGCCGCTGGCCTGCGCTCGGTCGAGATCATGCACATTCCTGGGCTGCTCCAGACCGAGGACTACGCGAGGGCCGTGTTCGCGGAGGCCGTCCCGCCGCTCAGCCCGGCGCATCAACGGCGCTTGCTTTCCCATCGGCTGAAGCGCCGGGACGTGCTCGATCGGGTGGATCAGCCCCGTTGTGTGTTCCTGGTCCACGAGGCGGCGCTGCGGATGGTCTACGGCGGCTCCGCCATTGCGCGCAGTCAACTCGACTATCTGCTGCTGCAGTCGGAGCGGGAAAACGTCGTCATCCGCGCGATCCCCTTCGCGGCGGGCGGTTTCCCGCACGCCAACAGTTCGGCACAATACCTCTACGGTCCCGTGCCACAGCTCGACACCGCGCAGACGGACACTGCGACCGGATCGGGGTTCCTGGACGCTGAAACAAGCCTTGAGAACTGGCGGGTTGCTCTGAATCGGACCGAAGAGCGTTCCCTCGACCCGGAGAAGACACGGGACTTCATTCGTACCATCGCACTACAAGTATGAAGGCGTGAGAACAATAGAAATCCAGTGGCGAAAGTCGTCGAAGTCATCGAATGCCGATGGCAATAACTGCCTTGAGCTGGCCGAGTACGGTGGCGAGATCCTGATGCGCGAGAGTGACAACCCGGGCGTGGTCATCCGTACGACCCGGGCCAAGCTCCGTGCCTTCCTCGGTGGCGCCAAGGAAGGCGAGTTCGACGATCTGGCCTGATCTCTGGCGCTCTCGCTTCGGGCGGTTCCCATCGGCGCAGGTGGGGGCCGCCCTTGGTGTATCCGGGTGGCTTGAATTAGCCGGTCGGGCTGCACGCGTCGACTATCTGCACCTCACTCGTTAGACGTCAAACACTTGAAACGGGCTCGCTTAAAACGCTAGCTTCGGGTGGCGCCTCCAGTCGGCTCGGCTCCTCGGTGAGTCATGACCGGATGTGCAACTCCGTTCAAACCTGCGCCGGTTGAGCGGCGTTCCGAAGGGTCGTCCCGCGCCTGCCGCTCGTCACGCCGGCCGCAGGTGCGGGGCGGTTCCGATGTGGCGCCAGGAGGAGTTCCGTGCGCGAGCAACAACCCGTACCCTCCGCAACGCGCGTGTTCTGGTGCGAGCGGGTCACCTACCGCACGATGGAGGCGGACGAGATCGCCGAGGTGTCCCGGCACATGGCCCTCGACCCCGCCGAGGCCATCCGCTTCATCCGGCTGAACGTGCGCGCGCTGGCCGCCGATCTGCCGCCCATGGAGCGGCATCGGGCGCTGAGTTGGGTCGACGGCGGCGGATGCGTCGGTGCCGTCGGCGCGCTCCATCGCGGCGAACCCTGCGGCTTCTCGCTGAGTCACCGGGGCGCCTGGATCGAGTGGACCGTCCGCCCGGGTTCCCGTGGTGACGTGCACCCGCCATAATCTGACGGCTGACCCCCCACGGCAGACGGAGGCAACCCCCGCATGAGCCCGTACACCGCCACTCGCCGGAACTTCCTGGCCGGCGCCCTCGCCGCCACCGCCACCGTCCTGATCGGCACGGGCCCCGCGGGTGCCGCGACCCGCCAAGTCCTCACCACCCAGGACTGGATGGGCGCCATCTCCGACGCCACCGTGCTGCAACGCCTCACGATCCCCGGGTCGCACGACTCCGGCGCCCGCTATGGCGGCCCCTGGACCGAGTGCCAGAACACCACGATCGCCGAGCAGTTGAACAGCGGCATACGCTTTCTCGACGTACGGTGCCGAATCACCGGCGGCTCCTTCGCGATCCATCACGGGGCCTCGTACCAGAACCTGATGTTCGGCGATGTGCTGGGCGCCTGCTGGGACTTCCTGGCGGCGCACCCCACCGAGACCGTGCTGATGCGGGTCAAGCAGGAGTACTCGGAGGAGAGCGACGCGGCGTTCCGGGCGGTCTTCGACGACTACCTCGACGGCAGGGGCTGGCGGCCGCTGTTCCGCATCGATCCGGCGCTGCCCTCGCTGGGCGAGGCGCGCGGCAAGGTCGTGCTGCTCGCCGACAACGGCGGGCTGCCCGGTGTCCGGTACGCCGACTCGGAGCTCTTCGACATCCAGGACGACTACATGGCGGAGCCGTTCGCCAAGTACCCGAAGATCGAGGCCCAGTTCCGCAAGGCCGCCCAGCAGCCCGGGAAGCTATACATGAACTACGTCAGCACGGCCGCCCTGATGCCGCCGCGCTGGAACGCGGACCGGCTCAACCCGCAGGTGCAGTCGTTCCTGGACGGCTCGGAGGCAGCCGGCTGGACCGGCCTCGGCATCGTCCCGCTGGACTTCCCCGCCACCCGGTCCGGCCTGGTCGAATCCCTGATCCGGCACAACCCGGGGGTCTGAGGGCCCGCGGTCAGAGTTCCGGCGGCGGCTGCGGCGCCCCCGGCAGCCGGATCGAGGCGACCGTGCCCGGACCGTCCGCCGCCGGGCGCAGGGTGATCTCGCCGCCCGACTGCTGGACCGTGCGGGCGACGATCGACAGCCCCAGGCCCGAGCCGGGGAGCTGGCGGGCGGAGGGGGAACGCCAGAAGCGTTCGAAGACGTGGGGGAGTTCGTCGGCGGGGATGCCGGGTCCCTGGTCCCGTACGGTCAGTTCGCCGTCGCGCAGGGCGATCTCGATCGTGCCGTGGGGCGGGCTGAACTTGACCGCGTTGTCCAGGACGTTGACCACCGCCCGTTCCAGCGCGGCGGGCTCGGCCCGTACGTACCAAGAGGTCAGGTCCGCCCTGATGGTCAGCTCGGGTCCACGCAGCCGGGCCCGCTCCAGGGCCGTGTCCGCGATGTCGTGCAGCGCGACGACCTGGAGCGGGCCGGGGCCGGGGGCGTCGGGGCGGGCCAGTTCCTGGAGGTCGCCGATGAGCGAGGCCAGCTCGGTCATCTGCGCCTTGACCGAGATCATCAGGGCCCTGCGGTCGTCGGGCGGGATGGCGCGGCCGGTGTCGTCGCTGCGGGCGAGGAGCTCGATGTTGGTGCGCAGGGACGTCAGCGGGGTCCGTAGCTCGTGCCCCGCGTCGGCGATCAGCTGGGCCTGGCGGTCGCGGGAGCTGGCCAGCGACGCGGTCATCGAGTTGAAGGAGCGGGACAGCCGGGCGATCTCGTCCTCGCCGTCGACCGGGATGCGGACGGTGAGGTCCTCGGTACGGGCGACGTGCTCGACGGCCTCGGTGAGCTCGTCGACGGGGCGCAGCCCGGTGCGGGCGACCCAGAGGCCGGCCGCGCCCGCGCCGACGGCGCCGATACCGGCGACGGCCAGGAGTACCCAGGCGAGGGTGGACAGCGGGTCGTCGATCTCGCTCATCGGACGGGCGACGGAGACCGCGAAGCTTCCCGGGACCAGGCCGGGCGCCGGGTTGTGGGTCTCGTACGCGTATGTGTACACGCGCATCTTCTTGCCGCTCTTCGTGCTGGCCGTGTGCAGGGCGTTGTCCCGCACACCGGCGGCCACGGCGATGTCGGCGGCCGTCACGCCGATCGGCGAGGCCCCGGCGGAGGTGCAGGTGCTCCCGGACACGGTGACGAGCTGCACGGTGTACGTCCCTCCGACCGGTGGGACGGTCGCCCGGTCGGGGCGGGTGCAGGCGATGAACAGTTTCTGCATGTACTCGTCGCTGACCGAGACATTGCGCAGCGAGGCATCCATCTGGTTCTCCAGCTGCACCTTCGTCACGACCCAGCAGGCCGCCGCCACCACCGCGACGGCAGCCGCCACCGCCGTCGCCACCAGCAGTGCGAGCCGGGAGCGCAGCGGAAGGGCGCGGAGCCGGCGCAGCGCCCCGGTCATCCGTCACCGCCGCCGGAGCGGAGCGCGTAGCCGACCCCCCGCACCGTGTGCACGAGGCGCGGTTCGCCGCCCGCCTCCGTCTTGCGGCGCAGGTACATCACGTACACGTCCAGGGAGTTGGAGCTCGGCTCGAAGTCGAAGCCCCACACCGCCTTCAGGATCTGCTCGCGGGTCAGCACCTGCCGGGGGTGGGCCAGGAACATCTCCAGGAGGGTGAACTCCGTGCGGGTCAGCTCGACCCGGCGGGCGCCCCGGGTGACCTCGCGGGTGGCGAGGTTCATCCGGAGGTCCGCGAAGGCCAGCACATCGTCGTCGGGGACGCCGCCGCCCGCCGCGGCCGCGTACGAGCTGCGGCGCAGCAGGGCCCGGATGCGGGCGAGGAGCTCGTCCAGTTCGAAGGGCTTGACCAGGTAGTCGTCGGCGCCCGCGTCGAGACCGGTGACCCGGTCGCCGACGGTGTCGCGGGCGGTGAGCATCAGGATGGGGGTGGTGGTGCCCGTGGAGCGGAGCCGGCGGGCGGCGGTCAGGCCGTCCATCCGGGGCATCTGGATGTCGAGGACGATGAGGTCGGGGGCGTACGACTCGGCCCTGGCGAGGGCGTCGAGACCGTCGACGGCCACCTCCGTGCCGTAGCCCTCGAACGCGAGACTGCGTTGCAGGGCCTCGCGTACGGCGGGCTCGTCGTCGACGATCAGGATGCGCTGCGGATCGTCTTCGGCGGGGCTCATCGCTCGTTGTCCTCTTCTCGTTCCCGTACCGCTGTGCCTTCCGCCTCTCAGCCTCGCACGGCCACGGCGCGTCGTCGTGCGGCCCGGCGCCCGCGACCGGTGGTGGCACGGACCTCCGGGGCCCGGCGCGGCCCGTGCGCGGCCCGTTCCGTGACGAGGGCGAGGGGCAGAGCCAGGTCGGCCGGGCCGGTGGGAGTGTGGGCGGGGTGGTGCATGAGTGTCTCCTCAGGAACTGTTGCCGGCCCGCAGGGTGTCGAGATCGGCCTTGAGCGTGTTCACCGGGATGGCGAAGCCGAGACCCACGCTGCCCGCGCTCGAACTGTCGGATCCGCCGGCCGAACTCGCCGAGTACATGGCGGAGTTGATGCCGATGATCTCGCCATTCATATTGATGAGCGCGCCGCCGGAGTTGCCGGGGTTGAGCGAGGCGTCGGTCTGGATGGCCTTGTACGTGGTGGTGGAGTTGCCGGTGTCGCCGTTGAACTGCCGGCCGCCGAACTCGAACGGCCACTGCTCGCCGCCGCTCTGCCCGTTGCCGCCCCGCCCGCCCTGCCCCTGGCCGCTGCCGTCCTCCTTGGCGACGGTGACATCGCGGTCGAGGGCGGAGACGATGCCGCTGGTGACGGTGCCGGTGAGGCCCTCGGGCGAGCCGATCGCGACGACCTGGTCGCCGACCGCGACCGCCGAGGAGTCGCCCAGCGTGGCCGTCTTCAGGCCGCTCGCACCCCGGAGCTTGATGAGCGCGAGGTCCTTGGCGGGGTCGGTGCCGACCACGTCGGCGGTGTACGTCTTGCCCGTGCTGAGCGACACCTTGACCGACGAGGCGCCGGAGATGACGTGGTTGTTGGTGACGATCTCGCCGTCGGGGGTGATGATCACGCCGGAGCCGGTGGACTCGCCCGCGGTCGAGGTCGCGTTGATCTCGACGATCATCGGCGAGACGGCCTTGGCGACACCGGCGACGGTGCCCTTGCTGCTCTGCGAGACGGTGGTGCCGGGGATGACACTGCTCGCGCTGTTCGTGCTACTGCCGGTGAGCTGCTCGATGACGGTGGCGGTGCCGCCGCCGACGATCGCCGCCGCGATCGCCACGGCTGCCAGCAGGGCGACCGGCCGCCTGGCCCGGTGCCGGGGCGCGGCCGGCTCCGGCGGCGCGGGCGGCGGGAAGGCGGGTCCGCTGCCGCCGTCGCCGCCGTGCCCGTCGGAGCCGTTCCCGCCGGGCCACACGGTGGTTCCGGGGCCCGTCGCGATCGGCTGCGCGGGCCGGTATGACGGCGGCGGCGGGTAGGCCGTGTCGCCGTTGCCGTACGGGTACATCGGGTACTCGCCGCTCGGGCGCTGGCTCTCTGTCATGCCTACGAGCGTGTCCGGCGAAGATGAGAGAAACCTGAGCACGTCCTGAGAAGCCCGGCAGAACCTCGTATGCCCGATATAAGGAGTGGCTGCCCGAGGACCGGTCTACCTGGCCGTCGGCTCCCCGCAGCCGCAGGAGCGCCGTACCACCAGCGCCGAGGGGAACTGCTTCAGCCGCTCCCGCCGCGACCCCGACACCCGCAGCGAGTCGTCGAGCACCAGGTCCACCGCGGCCCGTGCCATCGCCGGGCGGTCCGAGAAGACCGTCGTCAGCGGCGGATCGGTCAGACCGGCTTCCTTCACGTCGTCGAAGCCCGCCACCGCGAGCTCCCCGGGCACATCGATCCGCAGCTCGCGCGCGGCCCGCAGCACACCGATGGCCTGGTCGTCCGTCGAGCAGAAGATCGCCGGCGGCCGGTCCGGCCCGGCGAGCAGCTTCAGCGCCACCTGGTAGGCGTCGTAACGGTTGTACGGGGCCTGGAAGAGCCGCCCCTCCGTCGAGCGTCCCGACTCGTGCATCGCACGGCGCCAGCCCTCGACGTGGTCGGCGACCGGGTCACCGACCGCCGGGGTGGACTCCACGCCGCCGAGGCAGGCCACGTACTCGTTGCCGTGCTCCAGCAGGTGCCGGGTGGCGAGTTGGGCCCCGCCGACGTCGTCGGTGACGACCGCGACGTCGTCGATCGCCTCCGGCCGCTCGTGCAACAGCACGACCCGCGCGTCCCACGCCTCTATCTCGGCCGCCGCCCGCTCGCTGGGGCCCTGGCTGACCAGGATCAGGCCGGAGACCCGCATGCCGAGGAAGGCCCGCAGATAGTGGACCTCGCGCTCGTCGCGGTAGTCGGAGTTGCCGACGAGCACCATCTTCCCGCGCTCGGCGGCGGCCTGTTCGACCGCGTGCGCCATTTCCGCGAAGAACGGCTGCCGGGCGTCCGGCACGATCATCCCTATGAGATCGGTCCGCCGCGAGGCCATCGCCTGGGCAACCCGGTCCGGCCGGTAGCCCAGCTCCTTGATCGCGGCGAGTACCCGCTCGCGCGTGGCCGGGGCGACCGGCCTCGGTCCGTTGTTGATGACGTAGCTGACGACCGCGGTCGACGTCCCCGCCAGTCTCGCCACATCGTCCCGCGTCACCTTGGCCACGCGCGGCAGTCTACGCGGATATACCTACCTTCCGGCAGGCCGGACCGGGGCTTCTTCCGGTACCCCGGCAGCCCGTGACTGCTCCGAACGGGTTACGGGTTCGGCGGCCGCCCTCGCCGCGGCCCGGTCCTTCGCCTCGTCGGCCGCGCGCTCCACCTTCTCGGGTGCCACGAAGCGGTAGCCGACGTTGCGGACCGTGCCGATCAGCGACTCGTGCTCGGGGCCGAACTTGGCGCGCAGCCGCCGCACATGGACGTCGACCGTGCGCGTGCCGCCGAAGTAGTCGTAGCCCCAGACCTCCTGGAGCAGCTGGGCGCGGGTGAAGACCCGGCCCGGGTGCTGCGCCAGGTACTTGAGCAGTTCGAATTCCTTGAAGGTCAGGTCCAGGACCCGGCCCTTCAGCTTCGCGCTGTACGTGGCCTCGTCGACCGAGAGGTCGCCGTTGCGGATCTCCATCGGGGAGTCGTCGGCGGTGATCTGCTGCCGGCCGGTGGCCAGCCGCAGCCGGGCCTCGACCTCGGCCGGTCCCGCCGTGTCCAGCAGTACGTCGTCGATGCCCCAGTCGGCGGTGACGGCCGCGAGACCGCCCTCCGTCACGACGAGGATCAGCGGACAGCCCGGTCCGGTGGACCGCAGCAGCTGGCAGAGCGACCGCACCTGGGGGAGATCGCGGCGGCCGTCGATCAGGATGACGTCGGCACCGGGCGTGTCGACGAGAGCGGGGCCTTCGGCCGGCGCCACCCGCACACTGTGAAGCAGGAGACCGAGGGCGGGGAGCACCTCCGTCGACGGTTGAAGGGCATTCGTCAGGAGCAGCAGTGAACTCATCGCCGCCCACCTGCCTGGGTCGTCGGTCGATGATCGTGCACGGTTCGCTCGCCCATTACGTCGGTCCTCCTCGTTCCCTGCGAGAGGGGCACTCCCGGGCCGGGCCCGGGGGAGTATGCGGCACTTCTTCGTACGTTTCGTGCTGGTCCCACGGGTGCGGTCCCGCGCCCTGGGACCGCTGAGCTTGTGGAAACGTCGCCGTAACAACGCCTGGAAAGCACAAAAGGACCCGGGGGCTGCTCTGCCCGGATCCTCTTCCCAGCACAATAGCCCACATGAGTTCTGTGTCCGAGGGGCGATTTCGGAGTTCCGCTGTTCCCTCGATCACGCCCGGTCCCCTGCGCACCACATTGCGTACCGATGACGGGGTGCGGATCGAGGCGGTGTACGAACCGTGTACGGCGGGTTCCGGGGCCGCTGCGGGGGCATCCTTCGACGGTACTGCGATCGTGCTCGCGCACGGTTTCACCGGCTCGGTGGACAGGCCCGCGGTGCGCCGTGCCGCCGGGGTGTTCGCCGGGCGTGCGGCCGTGGTCACGTTCTCGTTCCGGGGGCACGGCGGGTCCGGCGGGCGGTCGACGGTGGGCGACCGCGAGGTGCTGGATCTGGCGGCGGCGGTGGCGTGGGCGCGGGCGCTCGGACACCGCCGGGTGGTGACCGTCGGGTTCTCGATGGGCGGTTCCGTGGTGCTGCGGCACGGGGCGCTGTACGCGGCGCGGCCGACGGACGACGCGGAAGCCGGTGGCGTTGTGGAGCGTGAGGGGCGCACCGGGGCGCGTATGGAGGCGCACGCGGATGCGGTGGTGGCCGTGAGCGCTCCCGCCCGCTGGTACTACCGGGGCACGGCCCCGATGCGCCGCCTGCACTGGGTGGTCACCCGCCCCATGGGCCGGGTGGTCGGCCGCTACGGCCTGCACACCCGGATCGACCGCAACGCTTGGGATCCGGTGCCGCTCTCGCCGGTCGAGGCCGCCGGACTGATCGCTCCGGCGCCGCTGCTGATCGTGCACGGCGACCGGGACCCGTACTTCCCGCTGGACCACCCGCGCTCGCTGGCCGACGCGGCGGGCGACGGTGCCGAACTGTGGCTGGAGCGCGGCATGGGGCATGCGGAGAACGCCGCGGACGAGACCTTGCTCACCCGCATCGCCGACTGGGCGACGGCGCCGTGACCGATGATGGACAGCTGACGAGAGACGAGAGGAGTGGCACCATGCCTGCGGGAACCATCCGCTACTGGGCCGCCGCCAAGGCCGCGGCCGGGACCGCGGAGGAGCCGTACACGGCTGCGACCCTCGCCGAGGCGCTCGACGCGGTGCGTGAAAGGCACCCCGGAGAGCTCACCCGAGTGCTGCAAAGGTGCTCGTTCCTCATCGACGGTGACCCCGTGGGGACCCGCGGCCATGAGACCGTACGCCTTGCCGAGGGCGGCACGGTCGAGGTGCTCCCGCCGTTCGCAGGAGGGTGAACCGCAGAACATGAGCAGCAACGATCAACAGCATCCGTACGGACAGGACCCGCGTCACGGGTACGGTCCGGGCCACGACGACCCGTCGGACGGCCGGGAGCCGCAGGCACACGGTGCGCAGCCGTACGGCGACCAGTCGTACGGCGACCAGTCGTACGGTGCGCAGTCGTACGGGGGAGAGGCCTACGGCGCGCAGCCGTACGGTCAGCAGCCCTCGTATCCGTCGTACGGATCCCCGCAGCAGGCGCAGGGCGTGTACGACCAGAACCAGGGGCCCCAGGCACCTCAGGCGAGTCCCGGGCAGGCCTGGCCGGGTGATTACGCGCAGGAGCCCGCCGCGCCCGCGGCCCACGCTCCGCAGGACCCCGCTGTCGCGCAGACGTGGGAGGGCCAGACCTGGGACACCCGGTACCAGCCGGTCATCCAGTCCGCCCGGCACGCGCAGCCGGCCCAGCCCGTGCAGCCCGTTCCGGCCGCCGCCGAGACCGCCTACCTGCCGCCCCATCTGACGCCGCAGGGCGCCTCGGGCTCGTACCCGCTGCCGCCCGAGGCGCCGGTGGCACCTGCCGCCCCCGCCGCCGAGCCGGCCGGGCCCGCCCAGGGCGCCACGCCCCCCGACTCCGCGCACGACGCGGCCGGCTACAGCGCCCCCACCACCCTGGGCAACAGCCGCATCACCGAGGCCCAGCGGGCCCGCGCCGAGGGCCGCTCGCCGATCATCGCGCCGGGCGTGCAGCCCGCCGGGATCACCGCCGGACTCGGGCTGCTGCTCGCCCTGGGCGCCGCGATCGGGCCGTACGCCCTGGTCGTACCGCTGGTGCTGCTCCAGGCCGTGACCGCGGCCGGCTGGTTCCGGCTCAACGGCATGTGGCCGGCCCGGCAGGGCATCGCGCTCGCGTTCGCGGGCGGCCTCGTCGCCGACATCGCGCTGCTCGCCGCGGGCCGGGAGAACGGACCGGCCGCCATCCTCGGCACCCTCGGCATCTGGGTGCTGCTCACCGTGGTCCTCCAGCTGCGCAGCCATGCGAGCGCCGACGAGCGGATGCAGGGGCTGATGGCCACCGTCGCGTCGGCCGCCCTCTCGGTCCTGGCCGCCGGACACCTCGCGGCGGTCCCGGACGCGGTGACGGTGGGCGCGGTGGCCGTCGCGGTCGCGGTGCTCGTCCGCGCGGTGCCGCTGCCCGGACCGGCCTCGGTCGTGGTGGCGCTGCTCGCCGCCGCAGGTGGTGGCGCCGTGGCCGGGACACTCACCGACCTGGGCACGAAGGGCGCGCTGCTCGGCCTCGCGGCGGGGGTCTGTGCGCTGATCGGGCTGCGGGTGGCGAGCTACGACTACCCGTCGCGCTTCGTCCACATGACCGCCGGTGTGGCGCTGCCGCTCACCGCCGCGGCGCCCGCCGTGTACCTGATCGGCCGCGCGATCTCGTAGCGCGGGACCGGACCGCCCAGGGAACCGAAGAGGGGTGCCCGCTCGTCGATCACCCGGGGCGCCGTGCACGTTCGGTGGACGTGCGGGGCGCCAGGGATCCGGCCGGATTGCAGGGTGGGGGAAAGAGCGGGCATGCGTGCACTGCGGATACTGCTGGTCATCGTGGTGGTCCTGGGCGGGATCTTCGTCGCCGTCGACCGGGCGGCGGTGTACTTCGCCGAGTCGCAGGCGGCCGGGCGGATCCGGATCACCGGTGCCATGATCGGCTCGACGGACGTCTCCATCAAGGGATTCCCGTTCCTGACGCAGGTCGCCGGAGACCGGCTCGACGAGGTCGATGTCGAGATCACCGGCATCGAGACCGCCACCAACGGCCGCCGGCTCCGGATCAGCAGGATGGACGCCGCGCTGCACGACGTGAAGCTGGCCGACGACTACTCCAGCGCCACCGCCGCCCGGGCCACGGGCACCGCCGTCATCTCGTACAAGGACCTCACCGAGGCTGCCAGCGACGGCGTCGCCGTCGAGTACGGCGGCAACAACAAGGTGAAGGTGACCGGCACGGTCGACATCCTCGGCCGCCCGATCTCGCGCAGCGTGCTCTCCACCGTCACCCTCGTCGACGGCCACACCCTCCGGGTGCACGCGGACAAGGTGCCGGGTGCGGGCGTCCCCGGGCTGGAGGGGATGGTGCGCCAGAAGACCGACTTCGACCGGGAGGTCGGCGGCCTGCCGAGCGGTCTGAAGCTCCAGAAGATCCAGCCGACCGCCGACGGCCTGGAGATCTCGGTCACGGGTACGGACGTGCAGCTCGCCGGTTGAGGCCCCGAGCCCGGATCGCGCCCCGCCCGCCGCATGCCTCGACGCCCGCACGCGCCACATATTGAGACGGCCATGTCCGATCCGTAGATGGCCGATGCCCGCCGATGGCACGGGAGCGGCGCGAGGGGCGCCTCGATCCCCGTCCCATCTCGCATGACGGACGATCGCGTCTCAGGATTCGACACGGCGGTGACATGTCCGCCCGAACCTCCCTACGATCGGTCCCATGCAGTGCTCTATTGGCGGTCTCCCACAGCGGGGACGGGCGGATCTCACGAAGCGGCGGGCAGTGGACCTGTGCCGCGTCGCCGCCATGCTCTGTCGCACTGTCTGAGCGGGAGCCTTCGGCACCCCGCATTCCCCCGGCCCTCGGACCGACGTCAGGGCCCATCCCGATCGCCGTTGTACGTGTGCCGCACGCCGCGCCGCCGTACACCCGCATCACGCACCGTCTCGCATCATCTCGCCGCAGACTGCCCCGGAGGAGAACAGAATGAGCCGCAGTGACGTCCTGGTAGACGCCGACTGGGTCGAGGCCCGCATCGACGACCCGAAGGTCGCTCTCGTCGAGGTCGACGAGGACACCTCGGCGTACGAGAAGAACCACATCAAGAACGCGATCCGGATCGACTGGACCAAGGACCTCCAGGACCCGGTCCGCCGCGACTTCATCGACCAGGCCGGGTTCGAGAAGCTGCTGTCCGAGAAGGGCATCGGCAACGACACCACGGTCGTCCTGTACGGCGGCAACAACAACTGGTTCGCGTCCTACGCGTTCTGGTACTTCAAGCTCTACGGTCACCAGGACGTCCGCCTGCTCGACGGCGGCCGCAAGAAGTGGGAGCTCGACTCCCGCGACCTGGTCGACGGCGACCAGATCCCGTCCCGCCCGGCCACCGAGTACAAGGCCCAGCCGCAGGACGAGTCGATCCGTGCCTACCGCGACGACATCGTGAAGGCGATCGGCAACCAGAACCTGGTCGACGTGCGTTCGCCCGACGAGTTCAGCGGCAAGCTGCTCGCCCCGGCGCACCTCCCGCAGGAGCAGTCCCAGCGCCCCGGCCACGTGCCGAGCGCCCGCAACATCCCGTGGTCGAAGAACGCCAACGACGACGGCACCTTCAAGTCGGACGACGAGCTCAAGGCCCTCTACGAGGCCGAGCAGGTCGACCTGGCGAAGGACACCATCGCGTACTGCCGTATCGGCGAGCGCTCCGCGCTCACCTGGTTCGTGCTGCACGAGCTGCTCGGCCAGGAGAACGTCAAGAACTACGACGGTTCGTGGACCGAGTACGGCTCTCTCGTGGGTGTGCCGATCGAGCTCGGCGCCAACAAGTAACTCCGCACGACCCGGACCAGCACGACCCCCGACCCAGAAGGACGTAACACCATGTGTGGAGCAAAGGCCGGCGGCCCCGACGCTTCGACCATCAAGCCCGGTGAGACCACCATCCAGGGCAGCGTGACCCGCGACGGCGAGCCCGTCACCGGCTACGTGCGCCTGCTGGACTCGACCGGCGAGTTCACCGCCGAGGTCCCGACCTCGGCGACCGGACAGTTCCGCTTCTACGCGGCCGAGGGCACCTGGACGCTGCGCGCCCTCGTCCCCGGCGGCAGCGCCGACCGCACGGTCGTGGCGCAGACCGGTGGTCTCTCCGAGGTCGCGATCGCCGTCTAGGGCATTTCGGCAACGCGGCGAGCGTGCGTGTCAGACCCCGCGAGACAGCCGGGGCTTCCAGAACACGCCCCAGGGTCTTCCGTTCGGGTGAGGACCGGGCAGGGCCTGGATCCTGCGGTTCCCGCCGCGGCCCGCGTGCCGCGACACAGATCGGCCGAAGGGCCGTGCCCCAGGGGGTTGGACGCCTTCCTGGACGGGGTACGGCCCTTCGCGCCGTCCGGGCGGTCCGAGTCGTTCGCACGGGAGGCGATGAGGCCTACCCTGGAGTCATGTACGCGCGGCGCCGTCGCGGCTATTTCCTGATGATGGGCGGCTGCATCGTCCTCTTCGTATCGGCCTGGTCCTTCGTCAGGCTGTGGTCGATGCCCGCCGCGATAGCGATGTGCGTCGTGGCGATGGTCATCCCGCCCGTCGCGGCCATGGTCGCCAACCGGCGGGGGCCGGACGACCGCTGGTGGGACGATCCGTCCGGCGACCCGAAGTCCGACGAGTGGTGGGACGAGCTCGACGGCAAGAAACGGCGGTAGCGCCCCTCCGCCCCGTCTTCTCCTCGCCTCTTCGTCCTCGTGCCCGTCTTCGGCGGCGTCAGTAGACGAGGGCCTGGACGCCGTCGACCATGATCTCGCTGACGAAGACCTGCGCACCGGCGATCCGTACGCCCTCCAGGACGTCCTGCTCGGTGATGTCACGGCGGGCCGCGCACTGCGTGCACAGGGTGATCCGGCCACCCGCCTGGATCGACTCGATCAGATCCGGCAGCGGCGCGGCATGCGGCAGTTCGAACTCGGCGGCGCGTCCCGGCAGCGCGAACCAGGAGGACTCCCCGGTCAGCCAGAGCGAGACCTCCACGCCACTGGCGACGGCGACCGCGGCCACCGTGAACGCCTGCGAGCAGCGCTCGGCGGAGTCGGCACCTGCGGTCACCTTGATCACGAGCTTCTTCGGCATACGCCGAACTGTAATCGTCGGGTGGGGCGGGCCCGGCCAAGCCCCGGACCGGCGGGCCGGGCCCCAACCCATTAGGCTGGGGCCCGGCCCCGTACTGCTGTCATAACGCTCGTTGCAAGGAGTTCCCGTGCTTGAGGCATTCTTCTCCGCCCTGTTGGTCCTGGTCTGCGTCGGCGTTCTCGCCTTCGCCGGCGTGACCGTGAAGAAGCTCTACCAGGGTCAGCGCTGACCACTCCGCGCACGCCCCGCCTCCACTTGCGCGGGTGCCCCGTCACAGCAACGTGACACCTCGCACCCGATGTGTCACGTCCGCAGCCACCCCCACCTCACAGATCGTCTGAGCCGCTCATGATCGAGATCCCGTCCGACCTCCACCCGGACCTCGTCCCGCTGGCCTTCCTCCTCGGCAACTGGGCGGGTGTGGGTGTCTCCGACTTCCCCGGCGCCGAGCAGTGCAACTTCGGCCAGGAAGTCACCTTCAGCCACGACGGCCGCGACTTCCTGGAGTACGTCTCGCACAGCTGGGTGCTCGACGCCGAGGGCGAGAAGGTCAGGCCGCTGGAGTCCGAGTCCGGCTACTGGCGCATCGACAAGGACCGCAAGGTCGAGGTCGTCATGGCCCGTGACCAGGGCGTCATCGAGATCTGGTACGGCGAGCTGGCCGACAAGAAGCCGCAGATCGACCTGGTCACCGACGCGGTGGCCCGGACCGCGGCCTCCGGCCCGTACAGCGGTGGCAAGCGGCTGTACGGCTATGTGAAGAGCGACCTGATGTGGGTCGGCGAGAAGGCCACCCCCGAGGTGGAGCTGCGTCCGTACATGTCGGCGCACCTGAAGAAGGTCGTCACCCCGGAAGAGGTCGAGGCGATGGCGAAGAGCCTCGGCGACCTGCCGGACGACGGCATCGCCTTCTTCAAGTAGCCCACCGGCTCACGGGTTCCGCTCGCGCACAGCAGCGGACAGGTGCTCACCCGGTCCTACACTGGGCGTGTGGTGAGCACCGACTGGAAGACCGATCTCCGGCAGCGCGGCTATCGGCTGACGCCGCAGCGGCAGCTTGTCCTGGAAGCCGTCGACACGCTGGAACACGCGACGCCCGACGACATCCTCTCCGAGGTGCGCAGGACCGCGTCCGGCGTGAACATCTCCACCGTCTACCGGACCCTGGAGCTCCTGGAGGAGCTGGGGCTGGTCAGCCACGCCCATCTGGGACACGGGGCGCCCACGTACCACCTGGCCGACCGTCACCACCACATCCATCTGGTCTGCCGCGACTGCACGGACGTCATCGAGGCCGATGTCGATGTCGTCGCCGAGTTCACCGCGAAGCTGCAGAGCGGTTTCGGGTTCGAGACGGACATGAAGCACTTCGCGATCTTCGGCCGCTGTGCCGGGTGCACGGCGAAGGCGGCGTCCGAGGGCGCCGACGGGACGTCCGCCGAAGCGGCCGGTCCCAAGCCGTAGGGCGCGCAGGAGCCGGCCGGCGGCTCCCGGACCGCGTTGTTCATACCGCGTCGTACGCTGGTCGCATGAAGAGCCCCCTGCTGTCCCTGCCCGGCGCCGTCCCCGCCGAAGGCCGCGACGAAGGCGTCGCCGCGCACTACGGCGACCTGTTCCGCGAGCAGCGCACCCTCGCCGACGGCTCCGGCCTCGTCGACCTCTCGCACCGCGCCGTCGTCACCGTCACCGGCAGCGACCGGCTGGCCTGGCTGCACCTCCTGCTCACCCAACACGTCAGCGAACTCGCCCCGGGCCAGGCCACCGAGGCCCTGATCCTCACCGCCAACGGGCACATCGAGCACGCCCTCTACCTCGTCGACGACGGCGAGACCGTGTGGATGCACGCCGAGCCGGGCACCCAGGGCGACCTCGTCGCCTACCTGGAGTCCATGAAGTTCTTCTACCGGGTCGAAGTCGCCGACCGCACCGAGGACTTCGCCGTGGTGTATCTGCCGGCCGGCTCCATCGCGGAGGTCCCGGACGGCGTGACGGTACGGGAGACGGCGTACGGCCGGGACCTGTTCCTGCCCCGCGCCGACCTGGAGGAGTACGCGGCGGCGCACGGCCCGGTGGCCGGCATCCTGGCGTACGAGGCGCTGCGCGTGGAGGCGCACCGCCCGCGCCTCGGCTTCGAGACGGACCACCGCACCATCCCGCACGAGCTGGGCTGGATCGGCACCGCCGTACACCTCCAGAAGGGCTGCTACCGCGGCCAGGAGACGGTGGCCCGGGTGCAGAACCTGGGCAAGCCGCCGCGCCGGCTGGTCTTCCTGCACCTCGACGGCAGCGAGGTCCTGCTGCCCGGACACGGCACGCCGGTACGGCTCGCCGCGGACGGTGCCGAAGGGCGCCAGCTGGGCTTCATCACCACGTCCGCCCGCCACCACGAGCTGGGGCCGATCGCGCTGGCCCTGGTCAAGCGGAACGTCGCGGTGGACGCCGAACTGCTCGCGGGGGAAACGGCCGCGGCCCAGGAGACGGTCGTCGAGCCGTAGGCCGTCCCGCGCGGTGACCGGGCCGGTTCTTTCAGACCTCGACGACGACGGTGAACGGGCCGTGGTTCGTGAGCGAGACGCGCATGTCCGCTCCGAACCGGCCCGTCTCCACCTGCGCGCCCAGCGCCCGCAGCTGCGCCACCACCTCGTCGACCAGAGGCTCGGCGACCTCGCCGGGCGCCGCGGCGTTCCAGGTGGGCCTGCGGCCCTTCCGGGCGTCCCCGTAGAGAGTGAACTGCGAAATCACCAGAAGCGGTGCATTCACATCGGAGCAGGACTTCTCGCCCTCCAGGACGCGGAGCGACCAGAGCTTGCGGGCGAGCTGCGCCGCCTTCTCCGGGGTGTCCCCGTGGGTGACTCCCACCAGCACACACAGCCCTTCGCCGACGATTTCGCCGACCACCTCGGGCCCGCCCGACCCGTCCGCGCCGTCGGCCACCGTGACGCTCGCGCCGTCCACCCGCTGTATCACTGCACGCATACAGACCAACCTATCTTGGGCTGAACGGGTACAGAGCATCCACACAGGCCCACTGGAGTGGCACCATGCTCGGAAGGCGGTGTGCCGACGCACCGGTCGAGGGGATGGACACAAGCATGAGTACCTATGGAACCGGGCAGTCCCCCGGCGCCGTACCGGTCACGCGTACCGGCGCCAGCACGAGCACCAGCACCAGCACCATGCGCCCACCCGTGCAGCGAACCGGTCACGGTCTGGAGGAAGGCCTGTCCGCCGGGCCGCAGCCCGAGCTGGGCGCCCTGCGGCTGCCCGAGCTGCGCACACTGCGCCGCGATGCGCAGCGCGACGAGGCCGACCTCAGCTATGTGCGCCGGCTCGTCCAGGGCCGGATCGACATCCTGCGGGCCGAACTGGCCCGGCGGCTGGATCCGGAGGCACCGGTGGTGGACCGGCTCTCGGAGATCCTCGCCGACGCCCCGTCCCTGCACCGCTCCTCCGCCCGGCACGTCACGCTCACCACGCCGCGCAGCGACGAGTACCGCAGGCTGGCCGCCGAGACGCTCGCCGAGGTCGAACTCTCCGACCTCGACGCCCGTACGGACGAGGAGCTGCACACCGCGATGGGGCGCCTGGTCCGCTACGAACAGCAGGTGTCCCGACGCCGTCACCAGCTGCAACGCACCACGGACGATTGCAGCGCGGAGATCGCCCGCAGGTACCGTGACGGTGAAGCACAAGTAGACGACCTGCTCGCCTGAAGCGACCCTTCCGGGGGCGGGTTCCGCCCGTCCCCGGAAGGCCACCATGACCTCCAGCGCCGCCCCCGCTGCCCCATCCGCCATATCCCCCGCTCTCCCCGTCCTGGCCGAGGTCGTACGGTCCGGCTTCGTGGAGGGCCGTCACCGGGGCTCGCTGGTCGTCCTGGCCGCCGACGGCAGCGTGGAGCGGTCCCTGGGCGACCCGACGGCGCCGGTCTTCCCGCGTTCCTCCAACAAGCCGATGCAGGCCGCGGCCGTGCTGCGGGCCGGGCTCGATCTGTCCGGGGAGCGGCTGGCACTGGCCGCCGCGAGCCACTCCGGCGAGGGCTTCCACCTCGAACTCGTCCGCACGATGCTCGCCGAGCACGGACTGACGCCCGGCGATCTGCAGACCCCGCCCGATCTGCCGCTGGACCCGGCGGAGGCGGAGGCGTATCTCGCCGCGGGCCACGTCCGGGAACGGATCACCATGAACTGCTCCGGCAAGCACGCGGCGATGCTCGCGGTGTGCGCGGTGAACGGCTGGGACCAGGAGTCCTACCTCGACCCGTCGCACCCGCTCCAGCAGCTGGTCCACCAGGTCGTCGAGGAGGCGGCCGGCGAGCCGGTCACGGCGGTGGGTACGGACGGGTGCGGGGCGCCGCTGATGGCGATCAGCCTGGTGGGCCTGGCGCGGGCCTTCCGTTCCTTCGTGCTGGCGGAGCCCGGGACGGCGGAGCGCCGGGTCGGGGACGCGATGCGGGCCCACCCCGAGTACGTGGCCGGAACCCGTCGCCCCGACACCTGGCTGATGCGGGAGGTGCCGGGCACGCTCTCCAAGATGGGCGCCGAGGCGGTGCAGGCGGTGGCGCTGGCGGACGGCCGGGCGCTGGCCTTCAAGATCGACGACGGTGCGACGCGGGCGCTCGGGCCGGTACTGGCCCGTTCGCTGCGCCTGCTCGGCATCGACGCCCCGGTGGTCTCCCGGATCGGACACGCGCCGCTGCTGGGCGGTGGCGGGGAGGTCGGCGAGATCCGGGCGGCTTTCTGACCAGCCCGTTCCGCGGCGGCGGAAAACCGGGCGACATCCGGTGGGCCGTGTGCCTAGCGTGGTCCGTATGGCTCTTGACGTCCGTACGATCACCGCCGCCGAGTTCCCCGACTGGCTGCGCGCCAAGCACACCGGTTTCCTGCAAGCGCCGACGGGGACGGAACAGGAGGCGGAGCGGCGCCTTCCGCACACCGATCTCGCCCGCACGCAGGGCGCGTTCGACGGCGGGCGGTGCGTGGCCACGTTCCGTTCCTTCGCGCAGGAGCTCACGGTCGTCGGCGGTGCGGCGGTGCCGGCCGACGCGATCTCCAATGTCACGGTGTCGCCCACGCACCGCCGCCGCGGGCTGCTCAGCCGGATGATGGCCACGGACCTCGCGGCGGCGAGGGAGCGCGGTGACGTGGTCGCCACGCTGATCGCCGCCGAGTACCCGATCTACGGGCGGTACGGCTTCGGCCCGGCGGCCTGGACCACCGAGTGGGAGATCGACGTACCGAGGGCGGGGCTCGACCCGCGCTGGTCGGGCCCGTCCGCGCAGGACGGCGGCCGGATCGACCTGGTGAGCGGCGCGGACGTACGCAAGCTGGGCCCGGTACTCCACGACCGGCTGCGCGCCCGGCAGCACGGTGTGATCAACCGCGACGCGCGCTGGTGGGAAGTGAACACCGGCGAGGTCCAGCCCGGCCCCGAGACCTGGACGGAGCCCTTCTACGCGGTCTACAGCAACGCGGCCGGCGAGGCCGACGGCCTGATCGCCTACCGCGCCGACGACAACTGGAACGACGCCAAGCAGCCGCTGAACCGGGCCACGGTGCTCGGGCAGATCGCCGTCACCCCGGCCGCCGAGCGCGCGCTGTGGCACTTCGTCTGCTCGATCGACTGGATCACCACGGTCCGCTCCGGCCACCGCGCCCCCGACGACCTGCTGCCCCTCCTCCTCCCGGACCCGCGCGCGGCCCGCGTCGTGACCCAGGCGGACTGGCTGTGGGTGCGCGTCCTGGACGTCGTACGTGCCCTGGAGGCCCGTACCTACGCGGTACCCGGCACGCTCACCCTCGACATCCACGACGCCACGGGCCTGACCAGCGGCCGCTACCGCCTCGAAGCCTCCGCCTCCGGCGCCATCTGCACCCCCACCACGGCCGACGCCGATCTCGCCCTGGACATACGGGAGTTGGGCACTCTCTACCTGGGCGACGAGTCCCCCGCCCGCCTGGCGGCCCTGGGGCGCGTCGAGGAACTCACCCCGGGCGCGGTGGCGGTGGCGGAAGGGATGCTCCGGGCGGGGCGGCGGGCCTGGTGCCCGGACGTGTTCTGAGAACCGGTTCACGTCGAACCCCCGCATCGCCACCGCTCCTTGACCGGCCTCCCCGTGTGCGTAGTACACGAAATTGTGTACGCGGTACGCATATCTAGGATGGGATCAAGGGAAGGTGGGGGTCCAGGTGACTGAAGAGAAGGACTCGTCGGGTGGTACGGGCCTGCCGGCCAGTATCGAGGCCGCCTGGGGGTTGCGGGCGCGGCCGGTCAAGGGGCCGAAGCCGGGGCTGAGTCTGGCGCGCATCGTGGACGCCGCGGTGGCGGTGGCGGCGGCCGAGGGGCTCGGTGGGGTGTCGATGGGGCGGGTCGCCAAGGACCTGGGGGCCTCGACGATGTCGCTCTACCGGTACGTCTCCGCCAAGAGCGAGCTGTACGTCCTGATGCAGGAGGCGGCGCTGGGCCCGCCGCCCCCGCTGCCCGCACTGGAGAGCGGGGCCGGCTGGCGGGAGGCGCTCACGCAGTGGGCGTGGGCGCAGCGCCGGGTGTTCCACCGCAATCTGTGGATGCTCCGCATCCCCGTCTCGGGCCCGCCCGCCAGTCCGAACTCCGCCGCCTGGTGGGAGCAGGGCCTCCAGGCCCTCGAAGGCGCCGGCCTGGACGCGGGCGAGGAGGTCTCCGTGATCCTCCTCGTCAGCGGGTTCGTACGGAACGAGGCGCTGCTGATGGGGGATCTCGCGGCCGCCGTGGAAGCGCGCGGCATCCCGGCGCAGGAGGTGACGGACGGATACACCCGCACCCTGAACCGGCTCGTCGACCCGGTACGCCATCCGTCGCTCTCCCGGCTCCTGGAGTCCGAGGTGCTGGGGGCGCCGCGCGAGCCCGACGACGAATTCAGGTTCGGGCTGGAACGGGTGCTGGACGGGATCGAGGTCCTGGTGGAGGCGCGGGCGCGGTCCCGGGCCTGAGAGCCTGTCGGGCCCCGCGGCCCGTCGGGGCCGATGTCAACGTGGCTTGTCCCGGTCACCACCTCACACATGCGGATTGTGTCGCTCCAGTTGTCGGTTCCCGGCTGGTCGGGGGCGCGTACGACCCCTCCCGGAGGTCAAGTCCGGTTGAAGTCGGGGGCGTACGCTTCATGCTCATGGACGGAGAGAAGCCCGGGAACGAGCAGATGAGTCTGCGGGAGCGGAAGAAGCGGCTGACCTATCAGGCGGTCTCCGAAGCCGCGATCGCGATGTTCCTGGAGCGGGGCTTCGACAAGGTCTCGGTGGCGGAGGTGGCGGCCGCGGCCGACATCTCGAAGCCGACACTGTTCCGGTACTTCCCGGCCAAGGAGGACCTGGTCCTGCACCGGTTCGCCGACCACGAGGACGAGGCGGCCCGCGTGGTCGCCACCCGTGCGGACACCGAATCCCCCCTGGACGCCCTGCGCCGCAACTTCCTGGACGGCCTGGAGCGGGGCGACCCGGTCACCGGGCTCTGCGATGTGCCGCAGGTGCTGGCGTACCAGCGCCTCCTGTACGGGACGCCGTCCCTGGTGGCCCGCCTGTACGCCTATCAGAGCCGTTCGGAGGCGGCACTGGCCCGTGCGCTGGGCGACCGGGTGCGGGACAGGCTGGCCGCGGGCCAGATCATCGCCGTACTGCGCATCCTGGCCCTGGAGAACTGGCGACGGATCGACGCGGGGGAGAGCGCGGAACAGGTCTACGCGGACGCGGTCGAGTCGGCCGAACTCGCCTTCGTGCAGTTGCGGACGGGGCTCGGGGAACAGCGGTAGCAACGGGTCCCGGCGGGGCGCTCAGGCCCGGACGTCGTCGGCGTGCAGCACCGCTTCGGCGATCTCCCGTACCCGGTCCAGGGTGATGCCGGTGCGCTGTTCCACGGCGAGCGGGTGGTCGGTGGGCTCCAGCTCGATGCGGGGGCGCCGGCCGATCGGGCGGGTGTGGGCGTTGGTCTTGAGGTTGGTCGTGCGGGGCGAGTACAGCCCCAGCTCGGTGCTCAGCCAGCCGAAGTACGGCTGCTCGGACTCGCGGCCGGGGGTCTCCCACACATCGAGGGCGCGGGCGAAGTTCTCCCGGCTGAGCGAGACCCAGACCCCCCAGGAGAACGGCTCCTCGCTCCCGAACACGGGTATCTCGATCAGACCCTTGATGAAGTAGTGCTCGTGCCTGACGATGCACTGGTCGGTGGAGAGCATGCTGTCGGGGTCGCTCTCCAGGCTCGCGTCCCAGACATCGGGTGCCATGGTCGAGTACCCCATCGGGAGTTCCGCGTGGTGTTCGCCGCAGCAGGAGCAGGTGTAGCCGGGGTCGATAGCCATGGGCGGATCCTAAAGGCTGTCCCGTGATCCCCGGCGGGCGTACGGAGCCGCCGTGGGCCTACACGGAGCCGCCGAGCACGTCCTCGCGTACGGCGGCCCACTCCAGGGAATGGCGGATGCCCTCCGTCAGCGAGTACCGAGGCCGCCATCCCAGCAGCCGCTCCGCCCGGTCGCTCCGGGTGTACGCCCCCGCGGCATCGCCCGGCCGGGCTCCGGCGTCCACGGACGGCACCGGGGTGTCGATCACCTCGTTGAAGGCGTCGAGGAGTTCGCGCACGGTGGTGCCCGTTCCGGTGCCCAGGTTGATGACGGTGGAGCCGGCCGTCGGCAGGACGGTGTCGAAGGCGCCGAGCGCGGCCACATGCGCGGCGGCCAGGTCCCAGACATGGACGTAGTCCCGGATGCCGGAACCGTCGCGGGTCGGGTAGTCGGTCCCGGTGACCTGGAACGGAACACCCTCCTCCTGTGCCTGGATCATCTTGCCCAGGGCATGGCTCGGGCGCCGCAGCTGCAATCCCGTGCGCATCTTCGGGTCCGCGCCGATCGGGTTGAAGTAGCGCAGGGACAGCACCCGGAGCGGCTGGGAGGCGGCGATGTCGGCGAACATCGCCTCGCACACCGCCTTGGTGCGTGCGTACGGGCTCTGCGGCTCGATGGGCGAGTCCTCGTCGACCGTCAGATCGGCACCGGCGGCGTAGATGGAGGCGGACGAGCTGAAGATCATGCGGGTGCAGCCGTTGCGCAGCAGATGGCCGGCGAACTCCAGGCTCCTGGCCACGTTCGCCCGGTAGTACCCGACCGGGTCGGCGACCGATTCCGGGACCACGATCAGTGCCGCGCAGTGGACGACGGCGTCGATGTCCGGGTGCTCGGCGAAGACGCGGTCGATCAGGGGGCCGTCCGCGATGTCGCCCTCGTGGAAGGCCCGCCCCTGTGCGAACTCCCGGCGGCCCGTGACCAGGTTGTCGAGAACGACGGGAGTGATCCCGGCGTCCGAGCAGGCGGATGCGATCGTGCTGCCGATGTACCCCGCGCCTCCGGCGATCAGGACCTTCATGCCGTGCCTGCCTCTCTGAGATCGTGCGTCGATCGTAGGCCGGGGCGGTGCTCCGGGAATCACGTCGACCGGGTCCGCGTGCGGAACCAGCCTCGACCTCCATGAGCATCCTGCGGGCCGTCCAGGTCTCTCGTCCAGGACGGGCCGGATCGTGCCGGGGTGCGGGTGCCCGGCACGATCCGAACGACAGGGCCTAGCCGCGACGCCCGAGCAGCGCCATGTCGTCCTCGTCGAGGGCCAGCCGCCCGGCGGCCATGTTCTCCTCGAGGTGGGCGAGCGAAGCGGTGCCGGGGATCTGCACGATCGAGGGCGAGCGGGCCAGGCCCCACGCGATGGCCACCTGGTACGCCGTCGCGCCGTGCCGCTCGCTCACCTTCCGGAGGTTCTCGCCGGCGAGTTCGGTGCGGCCGCCGCCGAGCGCGAAGAACGGCATGTACGCGATACCGGCGTCCGCGCACTCGTCGACGAGCGCGGCGTCGGCCTGGTCGAGCACGCCGAACCGGTTCTGGACGGCGGCGACCGGCGCGATCGACCGGGCCTCCGCGAGCTGCCCGCTCGTCACATTGCTGATGCCGAGCTGCTGGATCAGCCCTTCCTCGCGCAGTGCGGCCAGTACGGCGAACCGTTCGCCGATCGGATCGGCGACGTCCGAGCCCAGCCGCCCCACCCGCAGATGCACCAGGTCGAGAGTGTCGACCCCCAGGGACTCCAGATTCCGCTCCACCTCCCCTCGCAGCTGGTCGGGGCGGGCCTCGGCGTACATCTCACCGGTCTCGTCCCGCAGCGGGCCGACCTTGGTGGCGATGGTGACGTCCGGGGGATACGGGAACAGCGCCTCGCGCAGCAGGTCGTTGGCCCGGTGGGTGGGGGAGAAGTAGAAGGCGGCGGTGTCGATGTACCGCGCCCCGAGCTCGACGGCGCGCCGCGTCACGGCCACGGCGTTCGCCGTGTCACCGGCCGGCCCGCTCCACCGCCCCGGCAACTGCATCGCGCCGAAGCCGAGCCGCGGGATGGTGACGGCGCCGCCCAGTTCGAAGACGCCGGGGCCGGAGGTGTTGGTGGTGCTGGTGGTGGGCGTGGGACCGGAGTCGGGCGTCGGGTCGATCTGTGAGGAGGTCATGGGGGCAGCATCGCGCCCGGAGTACCGGATCGTCACATTCATTCATTCCGGCATTCATTCCGGCCTCGGCTACCGTGGGCCGATGGCCCTCGAACCGCCCCCCGGAACCAGAGTCTTCCCGCCTCACCCCATCCGGGACGTGCAGGCCACGTACGCGCGCCAGGCCGGCTGCCCCTCCGACTTCGCGCAGGTCGTCGCGGACTTCGAGCCCTGGGAGGAAGGGGTCGAGTTCGAGGTCGCCGACAGCGCGTCGGTCAAGGGCCGGCCGGCCGAGGAGATCGCCTCGTTCCACGAGGGCTTCATCGAGGGGGTGCGCGAGGAGCTGGCCGCTCTCGCCGACCGGGAGCCCGCAACGGCCGTCGCGGTGGCGGTCGTTCTGCGGCGCATCAAGGTGCACGAGGTCGACTCCCACCGCGGGGCGTTCCGGGCGGCCGGACGCGTTGCCGTGCGCAACGCCCTGGTGCGGGCGTACGGGCCGCCGCCCCGGCCCAAACGCCGTCACCGGTCAGCCGAGCGGTGAGGCGTGGCCCGGTCTGCATCCGGAGGGGACGCTGTTGCCGCTGATGTCGAAGTCTCCGCAGGTGAGGAAGACATCGTTGAATTGGCCGAGCAGGAAGGCCAGTGTGCCGACGAGCGCGACGACACCGATGACCGTCCTCCGCTGGTGGACGGAGAGTTCCGACTCCCCGAACAGCAGGAGCTGGAGGAGCACCCAGGTCAACAGCGGGGTGCCGATGACGCTGATGATGCCGCCGATCAGGAAGAACGCCTCGTCCTGCCAGTTGCCGCTGCGCGGCACGACGGCGGCGAGGACGAGCCATGCGCTGGGCAGCGCCAGACAGGCCCAGTACATCCAGCCGTGGCGCGGCCCGCGCTCGCGCATCAGGAAGCCGGCCAGCAGCACGGCTGTCGACACCGCCCAGAGCGTGAGCATCTGGTAGTAGAAGATGACGTTGTAGGCGCCGAGCGTGAACGCGGGCTCCCAGACCGCCAGCGCTCCGCCACCCGCGATCACGGCGGTCCTCGGCACCACCGAGGCACCGCCGCGCGCGAGTTCGTGTCCGCGCCCGCGGCCACGCCCCCGCGCCACGGGTCCCGCGGCCGCGTTCTCTCCTCGGCCTGCGGATCGGGCGTCGCCGCCATCCATGCCGTCATCCACACCGCCATCCACGTCGTCATCCATGGGAATCCGTCTCCGGCGTGGGGATATTTCCGCATACGTTACCCAGGGTCGCGCCTCTGCCGGGCGTGGTCGGGCCGTCGGCGCACTCGCTGGTGCCGGGACGGGGCAAAGCCTGCCCGGACGGGCGTGTGGCCGGCCGTTGTCCGTCATGGCCGTCACCGTCACGGACGGGGAAGATCGTTGCCATCGACGTACTGGCCGGCCCGGAACGCCCGAAGCGGCTCGACCTGACGCCGCTCGACCGTTGACGGACGCGGCGCGGCGTTCCCTCAGCGGCGGCTCAGGAGCTCGGTGATCCGGAGGAATCCGTCGGCGCCGTGACCGTGGCCGATGGCCTGTCGGGCCAGGCCCTCGGCCGCGCGCATCACGGCGGCGTCGATGCCGTGGGCCTCGGAGGCGTGGACGATATGGGCCATGGAGGACGCGGCGGAGGTGAGCGGGTTGCCGTCACCGGGGAACCTTCCGTCGTCCGCGTCCGCCGCGGTCTCCTCGAAGATCGGCGGGAGGATGGCGCCGATGCCCTTGGCGAACGGGGCCAGCTGCCGCGCGGTGATCCCTTCCGCCCGCGCGACCGCCAGGGCATGGACATAGCCCGCCATCGCGGTCCAGAAGATGTCGAGCAGCGCGATGTCGTACGCCGCGGCCCGGCCGATCTCCTCGCCGAGGTGGGTATGGGTGCCGCCCAGTGCGTCCAGTACCGGCCGGTGCTCGCGGTAGAGCTCCTGCGGGCCGCTGTGGATGAGGACCGCGGCCGGTGTTCCGATGGTCGTGGTCGGCGTCATGATCGCACCGTCCAGATAGCCGATGCCGTGCTCCGCCGCCCACGCCGCGACGTCCCGGGCGCGGGCCGGGGTGTCGGCGGTCAGATTGATCACCGTACGGCCCTTGAGGGCGTCGGCGACCGCGTCGCGCCGCAGAACGGCGTTCACGGCGTCGTAGTTCACCACGCAGACCACGGTCAGCCGGCTCGCGGCGACCGCCTCCTCGGCCGACCGGGCGCCGACGGCGCCGCGCTCGATGAGCTCCCGGTCCCGGTCCGGTGTCCGGTTCCAGACCGTGGTCCGCAGGCCGGCATCGAGGAACGCGCCTGCCAAGGTCCGGCCCATCGGACCCAGGCCGAGTACGGTGACGGCGGACTGCTCGGTGTGTGAGGACATGGTTCAACTCCCGTACAGGTATGGGTGATCAGTGAAAGAAGGAGGGGCGGAAATGGTGCGCAGTCGTGCCCAGGACCCGAATGTGTGCGGGGTGACCGCCGCGATCGCTGTGATCGACGGAAAGTGGAAAACGGCTCTGCTCTGGCTGCTGGAATCCGGCCCGCACCGTCCGGGCGAGCTGCGTCGGCAGGTGCCGGGTCTCAGCGAGAAGGTGCTGACTCAGGCGCTCCGTGAGATGGAGGTCGACGGACTGGTGCACCGGGAGGTGTACGACGAGCTCCCGCTGAAGACCGAGTACTCCCTGACCGCGTTCGGCCGGGACCTGTCCGAGGCGTTGGCGCCCCTCTCCGACTGGGGCCACCGGCGTCTGGAGAAACTCACCGAGGGCCGGTTGTCCTCCTGACTCATCGCCTCGCCACCCCCGCGTCCCGCCCGGATCAGGCAGCCCTCCGGCCGCCCCTCACCAGGTTCGCCCCGTTGCCGGACGCCGCCAAGTACCCACAAAAAAGTGGCTACTGAGGGTGGTGCGGGATCGCGGTGCCAAGAAGACGGTGCCGACAAGGAGGTCGACGACTACCTGCTCGACCGCACCCTGCCCGTGACCGGCACCGCGTGCGAGCGCGACCGGGGGAGCGTGCTGTCTCCGGTCGCCACGGTGACCTCCGTGGACGACGAGGCACTGCGTGGCTTGATGGTGGTACGAGTCGCTGACGACCTGTCCGGAGGAGATGGCGGACGGTCTGGAGGCGCCGTCGTCGATGGATGGCGAGAGGCCGGGGCTGCTGGACCTTCGCGCCCTGGTGCGGAGGCCGCCGTCGGACCCCGAGCGGGGCCTTGTGGGAGTCCTGCACCGGGACCTGGCGGAGCGTTGCAGGGCCTGTTGAACGGAGTCGGCCGGCGCGGACAGGCCTACGGTCGGTGCCCCGCCCGACCGTAGGCAGCGTGATCGTTCACCCGCGGATCCGGTGCAGCTCGAAGTGCGTACCGCTCGCTCCTACTGCTGGAGCTCCACGACATCGGCGACCACGCAGCTGACGTTGTCGGGGCCGCCGGAGCCGTTGGCGAGGGCGATGAGTTCGCGGACGGCCTGCTCGGGCTCCCTGATCTCGGAGAGCACCCGTCGGATTTCCTCTGTCCGCACGACGGCCGACAGGCCGTCGGAGCAGATCAGGTACCGGTCCTCCTGCCGGGCGTCGTGGAGGCGCATGTCGTGGGTGTCATCGGCTCCTTGGCCCAGGGCTCGTATCAGCAGAGCCCGCTGGGGGTGGGAGGCGGCTTCCTCCGGGGTGAGACGTCCTTCGTCGACCATCGACTGCACCATGGTGTGGTCGTGGGTGATCTGGAACAGCTCTCCGTCGCGCAGGAGGTGGATGCGGGAGTCGCCGATGTGGACGAGGGCCAGCTGTGAGCCGGTCCAGAGCATCGCGGTGAGTGTGGTGCCGGCCTCTTCGGGCGAGCCGGGTCCGGCGACGCCGTTGACGGCCTGTTTGGCCTGCTCGACGGCGTCCTCGATGGCGTTGAGGAGATCCCCGGCCGGAATGCTGTCGGTTTCGAGGCGCTTGAGCGCGTCGATGGCGGCCGCGCCGGCCGGGGCTCCTGCGCTGCCGTAGCCGTCGGCGACGGCGAGCAGACGGGACCCGGCGTAGGCGGTGTCCTGGTTGCTCTCGCGGACGAGGCCCGTGTCGGAGAGGGCGGCGTAACGGATTCCCAGGGGCTTGGTGGTCGGAGACATGGTGGGGTCCTTCCAGGACAGATGGTCGATGAGGAAGGAAGCGAGGTCCCGCCGCGCGGCGGTGTCGGCCTCGACCTGGGCCCAGAACGCCCGGATCTCCTGGGCGGCCGCGGCCGACTCCAGCGTGCAGACGTGCTGGATGCGGGCCAGGGGCATCCCCAGGCGCCGGAGCCAGGCGACCAGCCGGGCCCGGTCCAGTTGTTCCGGTGCGTAGAGGCGGTAGCCGCTCACCGGGTCGACGCGAGCGGGGGTCAGCAGTCCCAGCTCGTCGTAGAGACGCAGCGCCTTCGGCGACAGGCGGGACGCCTTCGCGAACGTCCCGATGGTCAGCAGCCCCATGCTCGCTCCTCCTCATGCCGAGCACATCGCCCGGCCCATCGATGCTGTGGCTTTCCCCAAGGTGAAGGTCAACCATCGGGGCGCCGACTGTTCTTCCGCCCGTGGTGGCCGATGAGGATGGACCGCTGGGAGACGGGTGGACGAGTCACTCTGCACGACAGCGCGATCAAGGGCCCAAGGGCTCAAGGGCTCAAGGGCTCAAGGGCTCAAGGGCTCAAGGGGCCGAGGGGCCGAGGGGCCGAGGACGGGTTCTCGCCGGCGGAGGGGCCGGGATGCCATAGGAATTCCCTATAGCACGTGCTGACATTTCGTCTTTGCCTCTCGTTCCTTTCCGTACGTACCGTGAAACAGCTCGACGAGGTGCTCACCGCGATTTCTTGGAAGATTCGCGCTCTGCGCACGTCGATCATTCTTCCGTCGAGCGGATGATTACGCGATCGAGGGGACCGGTGGCATGACCACATTCGAGAACGGATCGGGAACGCGGGAACTCACGGGAAAACGGGCCCTGGTCACGGGTGGTTCTCGTGGAATCGGAGCGGCCGTCGTGCGCCAGCTCCTGGACGCGGGCGCCGAGGTGCTCACGACCGCCAGGTCGGCGACGAGCACGGTGCCGGAGGGGGCCACCTTCGTGGCGGCCGACGTGCGGACACGGGCAGGAGCGGAGGCGCTCGCCGCGGCCGCGCAGGAGGTGCTCGGCGGGGTGGATGTCCTGGTCCACAACGCGGGTGGGGCGCGACCGCACGAGGGCGCGTCGGCCATCCCCGACGAGGAGTGGCAGGACGCGCTGGACCTGAACTTCCTGGCGTCGGTGCGGCTGGACTCGCTGCTGGTGCCGGGGATGCGGGAACGGCGTTCGGGGATGATCGTGCACGTCTCCTCGGCCGCGGTCCTGACCCCGGTAGGACCGTTCCTGCACTACACGGCGGCGAAGGCGGCGCTGGAGAACTACAGCCGGGGGCTGGCCTCGGAGCTGGCTCCGTTCGGAATCCGGGTCAACACCGTGACTCCCGGCAGGGTCGCCACCCCCGGCGGCGAAGCAACGCGGGAGCAGTGGGCGCGCCTGGACCTGGCACACGGCCGGAACGACATCACCGTGCCGCTGGGGCGCGACGGGCAGCCCGACGACATCGCCCACGCGGTGCTGTTTCTCGTGTCCGACCGGGCGAGCCGACTGACCGGGAGCAATCTCGTCGTGGACGGCGGCGAATTCCCCAGGGTTTGACGCCTGACGCCGACGTAATTCCCGAATGCCGGTCCGGTTTCGACAAAAAGAATTCAGCGGTGCCCGACTCCTCACCAGTCCGGTCGGCGTGCGGGCGAACAGTTCCACGCCGAGCTCCCGCTCCAGGCCGCGGATCTGCTGGGACACCGACGGCTGAGCGACGTGCAGCAGCTCCGCCGCCGCCGTCACCGAGCCCTCCTCGGCAACGGCCAGGGCGTACTCGAACTGACGAAGGCTCATCGGCTCCCGTTCCCTCCCCTGTGGTGGACCGCGGTCCCCCCGTGGCAATCGTCGTCATAGCGAGCGCTCTGTTCCGCCGACAGGGATTCCCGCGGACACGGCCAGGGTCGATCCGCTCTTGAACGTGTGCACCACGAGGCCATGCGAGTGGTGTGGCGCACTTTTGCAAGCGTCTGCTTGCAAAAGTTAGCAACGGTGGCGCACCATCGGGGTATGGCATCACTCAACGTCGGCAATCTCGGTGAGTACCTGCGCGAGCAGCGGCGCAACGCGCAGCTGTCGCTGCGGCAGCTCGCCGATGCCGCCGGGGTGTCCAATCCCTACCTCAGCCAGATCGAGCGCGGGCTGCGCAAGCCGAGCGCCGAGGTGTTGCAGCAGGTCGCCAAGGCGCTGCGGATCTCCGCCGAGACCCTTTACGTACGGGCCGGGATTCTGGACGAGCGGGAGCGGGAGGAGCTGGAGACGCGGGCGGTGATTCTGGCCGATCCGTCCATAAACGAGCGGCAGAAGAGTGTCCTGCTGCAGATCTACGACTCCTTCCGCAGGGAGAACGGGTTCGAGCCCGGACCGGAATCCGGCGTCGCGGCCGGATCGGAGACCGGCGACGAATCAGGGCCGGACGCCGGTGCCGATGCCGATGCGGCCTCGAAGCCGGCAAGGCCTTCAACGCCGTCAACGCCGTCAACGCCAGAGAAACCCTCACACTGAGTCTGATGATCCGGGAGGACCACAGTCATGGCCATCACCGATGACCTGCGCAAGACCCTCACCGACCCGACCCCCCTCTACTTCGCCGCCGGTACGGCCGACCTCGCCGTCGAGCAGGCGCGCAAGGTCCCGGCGCTGATCGAGCAGCTGCGTACCGAGGCGCCGGAGCGTATCGAGGCCGTGCGCAACGCCGACCCCAAGGCCGTGCAGGAGAAGGTGACCTCGCAGGCCAAGGAGGCGCAGGCCACCATGCAGGCCAAGGTCACCGAGGTGATCGGATCGTTCGACAGCGACCTGCGGAAGCTGGGCGAGAACGCGCAGGACCTGGCGCTGCGCAGCCTGGGCGTGGCCGCGGAGTACGCGGTGCGGGCCCGGGAGACGTACGAGAAGGTCGCCGAGCGCGGCGAGCAGACCGTGAAGAACTGGCGTGGCGAGACGGCCGACGAGATCGTCGAGATCGCCGTCGTCGTCGAGCCGCGCAAGGAGTCCAAGCCGGCGGGCACCGCGAGGACCGGGACGGCCGCCAAGCCCGGCCCGGCGAAGTCCGCACCCGCGCCGAAGCCCGCGCCGAAGGCCGCCAAGCCGGAGAGCAAGGCCCCGGCCGCGCCCGCCAGGAAGGCGCCCGTGCGCAAGCCGGTCGCGAAGAAGACCACTCCGCCGACCGCCAAGTAGGACCCCGGCGCCGCAGCACCCTCGCCGGTGCTGTGGCGCCGCAGTGTGTAGCGGGGCGTGGGCCGGGCACCTTCAGGGGTGCCCGGTCCGTTGTCCCGGTACCTTGGCCGCGAGGCGCTCATCCACTTATTAGGCGGTGCACACACCATGTTGCTCACAGGATTCAGCACACTCGTCTGGCTGCTCTACATGGTCATGCTCGTGCTGGCCGTGGTCGCACTGATCATGGCCGCGATGGCCCGTGAGGACGCCTACCGGGCCGCGGACAAGCAGAAGAAGTCCTTCTGGCTGCTCATCCTCGGCATCACCGTCGCCGTGAACCTCTTCGTGCCGATGCTGTTCCTGCAGCTCGCGGGGGCGGTCGCCTCCATCGTCTTCCTGGTGGACGTGCGACCCGCCCTTCAGGCGGTTTCGGGTGGCGGCCGCGGCCGGCGCGGCGGCTCCAGCAGCGACGGTCCGTACGGGCCCTACAACGGCGGGCGCTGAGCGTTCGCGGGGTTCGCCGCGCTCACGGAGGCCGTGGGTGATGCCGATCCGGGGCGGGGGCGCGGGATGCTCCGGCCCCGGTCGCCGTCGGGGATCCGGCGGCGGACGTGTTCCTGGTCGCGGTCGAGCAGGAGGACCGCGACGTCGTCGGTCAGTTCGCCGCCGTTCAACTCCCGCACCTGGGTGACCGCGGCCTCCAGGAGATCCTCGCCGGTGAGCCCCTCCGCCAGTTGCCGGTTGATCATCGAGACCATGCCGTCCTGGCCCAGCCGCTGAGTGCCGGCCGGGCCCACGCGTCCCTCGATCAGCCCGTCCGTGTACATCATCAGGCTCCAGGAACCGCCGAGATCCACCTGTCGGCGCGGCCAGCGTGCGCGCGGCAGCAGGCCCAGGGCCGGTCCGCCGTCCTCGTACGGGAGAAGGTGCGCGGGCTGGCCGGGCCGGGCGACCAGCGGGGCGGGGTGGCCCGCCAGGCAGAGTCCGGCGCGTCGGCAGTCGGGGGCGATGTCCACGGTGCAGAGCGTCGCGAAGATCTCCTCGCTCTCCCGCTCGTGCTCCAGTACCTGCTGGAGGGTGGAGAGCAGTTCGTCGCCGCAGAGCCCGGCCAGGGTCAACGCCCGCCAGGCTATGCGCAGTTCCACGCCGAGCGCCGCCTCGTCGGGGCCGTGCCCGCAGACGTCGCCGATCATCGCGTGGACGGTGCCGTCGGGCGTGCGGACCGTGTCGTAGAAGTCCCCGCCGAGCAGCGCGCGGCTGCGGCCGGGGCGGTAGCGGGCCGCGAAACGCAGATCGGAGCCGTCGAGCAGCGGTGTGGGGAGCAGGCCGCGTTCGAGGCGGGCGTTCTCCTGGGCGCGCAGCGTGGACTCGGTGAGCCGGCGCTGGGCGATGTCGGCGCGCTTGCGTTCGACGGCGTACCGGATGGCGCGGCTGAGCAGCCGGCCGTCGAGTTCGTCGCGGAAGAGGTAGTCCTGGGCGCCGACCCGTACCGCCGCGGCGGCCAGCTCGGTGTCGTCCTCCGCCGTGAGGGCGAGGACCGCGTGGCGCGGGGCGATCCGCAGGACGTGCTTGAGGGCGGCGAGCTCGTCGGCTCCCGCCCCGTCCTCGGCCACGGAGGCGCGGGTCTCGCTGCCGGTGGGCAGGGCGAGGTCCAGCAGGATGCAGTCGACGTCGTCCGTGAGGAGCCGGCCCGCCTCGGTCAGGTTGCGGGCGGTGCGGATACGCACCCTCGTGCCGGCCGCGGCCGGGAGCTCGGGGACGGTGAAGGTGCCCGCCGGGTCGTCCTCGATCACCAGGAGGGTGAGGTCGGCGCCGTGGGAGGCCTCCGCAGCGGCGTCGGCACCTTGCGGGGGTACGGGTACGGGCATCGGTTCGGGTTTCCTTCCCTCCCCCCGAGGGCGCGGCGGGACGACGATCGACGACCCGCCAGACGGGGACGATAGCGGTCCGCGGTGGGGGAACGGAATGGCGTTCCGGGATCGGCCTCCGGCATATGCGCAGCCATAAGCCGCGTCAGGTCACGGATCCGGCGAGATGGGCCGGGGTGGGGGCGGGTGTCCGGGCATGACAAAGGTCACGCGGGGTGGTGGGCGGCGGGTGGCGCGGGTCACGCACGTGGGGCGGGCGGGGTGCCGTGGGGTGTCCGGCAAGGTGTCCGGGGGCGTCCGGGGAACGCCTTGTCCTCAACCGTCGGACGGGTTCGATCTGCCGGACGAGCCCGCCAGGACGAGCTCAGTCATCGGACAGGCCCGCCCGGACGGGCCCAGTCATCGGACAGGCCCGCCCGGACGGGCCCAGTCACCGGACGAGCCCGCCCTGCCGGCCGCGGCCCGGTCTGCCGGGGCGGCGGTTACTTGTCCGGGCGTACGACGCCGAGTATCTGCATCGAGCCCGCGCCCGCCAGCGTGACGTTGCGGCCGGGGCGAGGGGCGTGCACGATCGCGCCGTCGCCTATGTACATGCCCACGTGACTGGCGTCACCGAAGTAGATGATCAGGTCGCCGGGGCGCATGTCCTTGATGGCGATGTGCGGCAGCAGCCGCCACTGTTCCTGCGAGGTGCGGGGGATCGGGCGGCCCGCCGCCGCCCAGGCCTGGGACGTGAGCCCCGAGCAGTCGTACGAACTCGGGCCCTCGTCCCCCCAGCCGTACGGCTTGCCGATCTGCGCGGTCGCGAAGGCCACCGCCTCCTTGCCGCTCGCGCTCGCCTTGCGGTTGATGTCCTTCAGAGCGCCGGAGCTGAGCCAGGCCGTCTGCTGCTTGTACTCGGCCTCCTGCTCCAGCTTGAGCAGGCGGGCCCGCTCCTCCTTCTTCAGCCGCGACTCCAGCTTCTTCGCGGCGTCGATCTGCGCGTTGATCTTCTTCTTGGCCTTGGCCTGCTTGATCCGGTTGGCTTCGAGCTTCTTCCAGTTGGTGCTCGCGTCCTGGGTGTACGTCTCCAGGTCCTGCTGGGTCCTGGTCAGTTCGCCGAGCACGCCCTGGGCGGCCTGCTGGCCCTCCCTGACGCGGTTCACCCCGTCCAGGAACAGCTGCGGGTCGTCGCTGAGCATGAACTGGGCGCCGGGCGGCAGCCCGCCGGTGCGGTACTGCTCGCGGGCCTGGGCGCCCGCCTGGCTCTTGAGCTCGGCGATCTTCGACTGGCCCACGACTATGGCGCGGGCCAGCTTCACGATCTCGCCGGACTGCTTCTTGGCCTTCTCCTCGGCGAGGTTGTACGCGTCGGTGGCCGTCCCGGCCTTGCGGTAGAGGGCGTCGATCTCCTTGCGCACCTCTTCGAGGCTCTTCTTCGGTGCCTCGGCCCCGGAGGCGGCCCGCCCGTCGGAGGGGGATGGGGGCGCGGGCGTGGCGAAGGCCTGGACCGGCGTGATGAGTACGGACAGCGCGCAGACCAGAGTGATCGCGGCTGAGGCACAGTGACGTCGGTTCACGAGATTCCCCTCCGAATGAATCTGATTTACCGTCAGTAACTTTTCGCCGATGTCGAGATCGTGCCATGCCGTACCGAAAAGCAACAGAGGCGCACGCCTGTTGTCCTGACGGGCGCACGGATCGACGGCCGAAGCCCCGGAGGGCGCCCCCTTCGACTCCCCCTGGCTCTCCCCGACTTCCCCTGCTCCCCTCTGTCTGGACGAACGATGCCCCGTTCCCGTTCCCGTCCGCCTCCCCGGACACCGCCTCACGGGTCCTGTTCAGCGCGAGTTGGGCTACGGGTTGGGCCGGAGGGCGGTCCATTTCACCGTGACTTCGCCCTGGCGCCACCGCCGTACCCCGTCGGCCAGCGGCCAGTCGCCCGACAGCGACCGCACCGCCGTGATCCAGCGCTGCCGGGCGCCCAGCGAGGCGTACGGGGCCGCCGCGGCCCACGCCCGGTCGAAGTCCCGGAGGAACGCGTGGACCGGTTCGCCCGGCACATTGCGGTGGATCAGCGCCTTGGGCAGGCGTTCCGCGAGGTCGGACGGGCGGTCCAGGGAGGCGAGCCGGGTCGCGAAGGTGACCGTGCGCGGGCCTTCCGGGCCGAGCGCCACCCATACGTGCCGGCGCCCGATCTCGTCGCAGGTGCCCTCCACCAGGAGCCCGCCCGGCGCGAGGCGGGCGCACAGCCGCCGCCAGACCGCGGCGACCTCGCCCTCGTCGTACTGGCGCAGCACATTCGCCGCCCGGATGAGGGCGGGGCGCTCGGGGAGCGGGATCTCGAACCCGCCGTGCAGGAAGGTCAGGCCCTCGCGCTCGTACGGCTTCGCCGCCGCGACCCGCTCCGGGTCGATCTCGATGCCGACCACGGACGTGCGCGGCTCGGCGGTGCGCAGCCGGTGCAGCAGCTCGACGGCGGTCCAGGGCGCGGCGCCGTACCCGAGGTCGACGGCGACGGGGTGGTCGGCGCGGCGCAGGGCCGGGCCGTGGGTGGCGGCGATCCAGCGGTCCATGCGGCGGAGCCGGTTCGGGTTGGTGGTCCCGCGGGTCGCGGTGCCGATGGGGCGCATGACAGCGAGCGTAACGATCTCGCGGCGGGCGTCAGGCGGCGCGGGTGCCCGGTCCGGTGGGCGGGTGCCCGCCCGCCCGGAGTGCGGGACCCGCACTGCAATGATTTGGTAAAGCGGAAATGAAAGGAGGTATTCCGCTGTTGCAGCCGTTCGCAGGGGCTCGGGTCCCTTCGGTGTCATGCCCTGGATGAGGAGGACCGGACGACGTGAATCAGTACGTCTCCCGGCTCGGCAGCAGCCGTGTCGCACCGCGCCTCAGGTTCCCCGCCGCGTTCCCCGGCGGCCACCGCAAGCCCCGCCGCATCGCGATGCTCTCCGTGCACACCTCGCCGCTGCACCAGCCGGGCACGGGCGACGCGGGCGGGATGAACGTCTACATCGTGGAGCTGGCGAGGCGCCTCGCCGCGATCAACATCGAGGTCGAGATCTTCACCCGGTCCACCACCGGCGGGCTCCCCCCGGTGGTCGAGCTGGCGCCCGGCGTCCTGGTCCGGCACGTCGACGCGGGGCCGTACGAGGGCCTGGCCAAGGAGGAGCTGCCCGCCCAGCTCTGCGCCTTCACGCACGGCGTGATGCAGGCGTGGGCCGGCCAGCGCCCCGGCTACTACGACCTCGTCCACTCCCACTACTGGCTCTCCGGCCATGTCGGCTGGCTCGCCGCCCAGCGCTGGGGCGTCCCGCTCGTCCACGCCATGCACACCATGGCGAAGGTCAAGAACGCGGCGCTCGCGGCGGGCGACACCCCCGAGCCGGCGGCCCGCGTCATCGGCGAGACCCAGATCGTCGACGCGGCGAACCGGCTGATCGCCAACACCGCCGAGGAGGCGGACGAGCTCGTCCGCTTCTACGAGGCCGATCCCGGGTCCGTCGCCGTGGTCCACCCCGGGGTCAACCTGGACCGCTTCAGCCCCGCCGACGGGCGGGCCGCGGCACGGGCGCGCCTCGGACTGCCGAAGGACGCCCTGATTCCGCTCTTCGCGGGCCGCATCCAGCCGCTCAAGGCCCCCGATGTGCTGTTGCGGGCGGTCGCCGTCCTGCTGGACCGTGATCCCACGCTGCGCTCCCGGATGGTCGTACCGGTCGTCGGCGGCCCGAGCGGCAGCGGGCTGGCCAAGCCGGAGGGGCTGCAGAAACTGGCGGCGCGGCTGGGCATCGCCGATGTCGTACGGTTCCAGCCGCCGGTCGGGCAGGAGCAGCTCGCCGACTGGTTCCGGGCCGCTTCCGTGCTGGTCATGCCCTCGCACAGCGAGTCCTTCGGCCTGGTCGCCATTGAGGCGCAGGCGGCGGGCACCCCCGTCGTCGCGGCGGCCGTGGGCGGTCTCCCGGTGGCGGTGCGGGACGGGGTCAGCGGCTTCCTGATACCCGGGCACGATCCGCAGGCGTACGCGCAGGCGCTGGCCCGGTTCGCCGACGCGCCGGAACTGGTCGCCCGGATGGGCGCGGCGGCCGCCGCGCACGCCCAGGGCTTCGGCTGGGACACCGCCGCGTCCGCGACCGCCGACGTGTACACGGCAGCGATGCAGGAACACCGCCGCCGCGTCGTACGCTCGCTCCATGCCTGACGTACGCTCGCACCATGGCTGACGTACCCGGCGGAGCGGCACCGACCGAAGCGGCGACGACGCGGGTCGCGCAGGTCATCGAGGCGACTCTGAAGGACGCCGGGCTGGAATGGGAGAGCCCCGGGCCGGGTGATTACGTGGTCAAACTGCCCGGCACGCGCAAGCTGTCCACCACCTGCTCGCTGCGCGTCGGCAAGCACTCGCTCTCCCTCAACGCCTTCGTCGTACGCCACCCGGACGAGAACGACGCCGCGGTCCACCGCTGGCTGCTGGAGCGCAACCTCCGCCTCTTCGGGGTGAGTTACGCGATCGACGGGCTCGGCGACATCTATCTGGTCGGCAAGCTGCCGCTCTCCGTGGTCACCCCGCAGGAGCTCGACCGGCTGCTCGGCACGGTCCTCGAAGCGGCCGACGGTTCCTTCAACACCCTGCTGGAACTGGGCTTCGCGAGCGCGATCCGCAAGGAGTACGAGTGGCGGGTGTCGCGCGGCGAATCCACCCGGAACCTGGACGCGTTCACGCATCTGACCCAGCGCCCGGCCGGATGACCCGTGGGCCGCGGCGCGGCCGACCGGTCGGACCAAGGTCCTGCCGACCGGCCCAACTGATGGAACCCGCCTGAAGATTCCCCGCTGCACGCCTCTTTCGTCGCGCAGCGGAGCCATGGCATGCTCGCCGCCGACGCAGATATGAACGTCGTTCACATGGATGAAAGGCGGCTCGGATTCATGGCGCTCGGATTCATGGCGGTCGAGGGGAACATCAGCAGGCGTGGGTTGCTGGCCGGTGCCGTGGCTGTCGCCGCGACGGCGGTCACCGGCACCACCGGCGGCGGCACGGCAGCCGCCGCGGAGGGCCGGGCGTCCGTCGGCGGATCGCGAGCAGCCACCCCGCTCTGGCGGGAGTTCGCCGCCGCCCCGTTCACCCATCCGCAGATCCCGTTCATCGGCCGGGCCGGCTACCGAAGCGGCTCCCGCCCGCCCCGCCGAACCGGCCGCGGCTTCGTCGCCGACGTCCGGCACTACGGCGCGAAGCCCGACGGCTCCACGGACGCCGCCCCCGCGATCAACCGTGCCATCGCCGACGCCGGAGAGCGCGGCGGCGGCACGGTGCTCATCCCCGAAGGCACGTACCGCATCGACGACATCATCCGGATCGGCCACAGCGACGTGGTGGTGCGCGGCGCGGGCAGCGGGCGCACCAAGCTGTACGCGACCAGGAACCTCACCGAGCTGATCGGGGCGTACGGCAGCCGGTACGGCGGCGACAAGTCCAGCTGGTCCTGGGCCGGCGGCCTCATCTGGCTCTGCCCGAAGGACCGTTGGGCCTCGCTCACCGACGCGATCAGAGCGAAGTCCTGGCCCTTCGAGGGCTGGACCGGCAACCGGCGCGACGAGTGGCGGACGCTGACCACCGTCGCCCCCGCCCGCCGCGGCGACCGCTCGATCACCGTCCGGGACACGACGGGGCTGAGGCGCGGCGGGCTCGTCCTGCTCCGTCTCGCCGACGACGCCGGCCACACGCTCCTGGAGCACATGGCGGGCGGCGGCCCCGGCCCCGAGGCGTACTACTGGGACGACAAGACCAAGCTGACCTCGTACGTCCCCTACGAGTGGCCGGTCCGCGTCACCTCCGTGCACGGCCACCGGGTCACGCTGGAGCGCCCGCTCCCGCTCGACGTCCGCCCCGAGTGGGATCCGCGGCTGACCACCCTCGTCACCCCGCTCACCGGCTCCGGCGTCGAGGGCCTCACGCTCGAAGCGGTCGAGACCCCGCAGTCGCCGCATCTGCTCGACAAGGGGTACAACGGGGTCGCCTTCCAGTGCGCGTACGACTGCTGGGCCGACGACATCACCGTCCGCCACGTCGACAACGGCTTCGGCCTGATCGCCGCCTCCGCCTGCACCCTGCGCCGTACGAAGGTCGCCGGTCGCGGCTCGCACCATCCGTACTACTGCCGCGAGGGCTCGCACGACAACCTGATCGAGGACTTCACGATAGAGCGGCGCACCGTGCCCGCGCCCGCCGGGACGCAACTGCACGGCATCAACGTCGAGGGCCTGTCCAGCCACAACGTGTGGTCGCGCGGCGTGATGGAGATGGGGACGTTCGACTCCCACCGGGGCATGCCGTTCGCCAATGTCCGCACCGACATCACGGTGAACAACAACGGGCGGCACGGCGGTGACGCGAGCGCGGGGCCGCTCTTCGGCGCCCGCTTCACGCACTGGAACATCCGGGTCACCAACGGCCGGGCGGGCCTGATGCGGATCGACGGACTCGCCCCGTACAGCGCGACGGTCGGCATCAGCGAGGTGACGGAGTTCGATCAGATCGATGTCCCCGACTTCACCGGCGATCTGCACACCCGGCTGGAGGCGTACGGCACACCGGAAGCGGTGTGGCCGCCCAATCTGCACGACGCCCAGAGGTCACGCGACAGGCTCTGAGGCCGGCGGGAGGCGGGCGCCGCGCTCAGTCCCCTGTCCGCAGCGCCGACTCCACGTCCGCCAGGGCCGATTCGAGCTGCGGGGCGACCTCTGTCCACGCCCATTCCAGGTCCTCCCGGGAAGCGCGGCGCGGGACGGTCTCCACCAGCATGATCAGGTAGAGGTAGCAGCGGTAGAGCGCCAGCCGCAGCCGCAGGGACGCGTCGAACACCACCGGTCGTCCGCTGCCGTCCGCGTACCCGGCGAGGAAGTCCTCGTCCTCCTCCATGTTCCCGAACAGGGCGAGCGATACGAAGTCGGCGACCGGGTCGCCCCAGAACATCCGCTCGCCGTCGACGATCCCGCCGATGGTCCGCGCACCGGGCTCGCCGTCGACGAGAAGGTTGCCCTGCCACAGGTCGAAGTGGACCAGGGCGGGCCGTGCGACGTCGTCGAGCACGGGCGACGCGGCGGCGAGCAGGTCACGGATACCGGCCGTCGGGCGCGGCAGCCGGGCGCGGTAGGCGTCCGCGTCGGCGAGGACGGCGTCGGTCATCGCGGTGAACGCCTGCCGCCAGGACGGGGCCAACGGGGCCACCGCCAGGGAGGGATAGCCGAAGCCCGCGGGGTTCGTGACGGCGTGCAGCCGGGCGACGATCCGCCCCAGGTCCTTCCTGAGCAGGCGCTCCTCGGCACCGGACATGGCGTCGGCGGAGGCGGAGCCGGTGAGTTCGTGCCAGGGGCGCCCCGGGCGGGCCGTCATGATCACGTACGGGCCGGTCGGTGCGGCCGGGTCGAGCTCGCTGTGCAGGACACGGGGGACCGGTGCCGAACCGTCCGCGGAGGTGTAGAACGTGGCCTCGTTGACCAGCAGATCGCGCTCGTAGCCCATCAGTGTTCCGGGGGTCGTGGGCGGCGGTATCTTCACCACCTGTTCGCTGCCGTCCGTGAGCGTCACCCGGGAGACCGTGTTGAACGTGCCTCCGGCGAGCGGCGCGCATCGGGCGATCCGGTCCTCCGTCAGCCCAACGGAGCGGAGAACAGCCGAGGTTGTTGTTCCGTCTGTCTGCATGGGAGCAATTGTGCCTCCGGGCCGGGCCCCGGTGCGCGGATCGCGGTGACGGACGGCGCCTTCACGGGATGATCACAGCGCCGTCACGATCACATCCCGTGCCCGACTTGATTGATCATCAAACCAATTTCCGCTCATAGAGTGAGCAAAATCGAACACCCAGCTCATAGAGACGGACCGGACCATGCGCTCCACCGCCGTACGCCGTACCGCTGTTGCCGCCACCGCGGTGTCCCTGGCCCTGCTCGCCACCGCGTGCGGCGGCGGCTCGGACTCCGGTTCCGGGGACAAGGGGGCGGACGCCAAGGGCAAGGAGTCCGCGGCCGCCGCGCCCGCGGGCAGGGCGCTGAGCGCCGCCGAACTGGAGAAGGCCGCGCTGACCCAGGGCGACGTCAAGGGGCACAAGATCTCCAAGGCCGCGGCCAAGGACGTGGTCTCCGCCGACGACATCAAGGTCGAGAAGGAGGTCTGCACCCCGTTCGCCGACGCGCTGATGGGTGCGCAGGTCGGTGAGCCGGGAGCGTTCACCAAGCGCACGGTCGTCAGCGAACCGAAGAAGAGCAGCCTGGACAAGCAGGACAGCGGGGACGCCGAGGAGGCGTTCAAGGCGGCGTTCGACATCACGACGACGCAGCTGGCCCTCGGTTCGTACGACGGCAAGGGCGCGCAGGAGTCGGTCGCCTCGCTGCGCACCGCGGCCACCGAGTGCGCCGGTGGCTTCGCGTTCACGGCGGCCGGTGAGAAGCAGAAGGTCAGCAAGATCACCGAGGAGCAGGTCAAGGGTGGCGAGGAGGCGGCGGCCTGGTCCGTTCAGGTGGAACAGGGCGGGGAGAAGGTCGAGTTCAAGCTCGTGGCCATGCGTCAGGGCGCCTCGTTCGCCTCGTTCTCCTCGATGAACCTGGCCGCGATGGGCGGCGGCGGGGACTTCGAGCTGCCGACCGCGGTGGTCGAGGCACAGGCCGCGAAGCTGGCCTAGGTGCAGGGCGGACGAGTACGTGGCGTCCCGCACGTGAGTATTCGTACTCATGATCGGAGTTTCGCGCTCCGTGCAGGCTGGTAGTACCAGTCAGCGACGAGGAGCGATTATGTACGGGATCAGCCGATTCGGCCGGGTGGCGTCCGCGAGGAGCGGGCGCCGCCTGAGCCGTTCCGCAGTGGGGCTCGCCCTGGCCTCCGTGACCGTGGCGGCGCTGACCACGGGCTGCTCGCTGGAGGACGCGATCTGTGGCGGCGGCGAGTATCCGGTCATGACGATCGGAAGCACCGGATCGGCCTGTGTGCCCGACGACGAGGACCCGCCGAAGGGATACGTCAGGTACCCCAAGGGCAAGGTCCCCGAGCACGTGGACGACAAGTGGGACAAGTACTGGCGGACCCACAGCGTGGACAAGGACGGCCGGATCGTCGAAGTCCCCGCCGGTTCCTAGGCCCTGTCGTCAGACTGCCGTCGTCGCCCGCACAGCAGACGGCAGTTTGACGACAGGGCCCAGGAGTCGGGCCGGCGCCGGTTCAGGGCAGCGGGACGAGCCTCACCACGGTGACGATCAGGACGGACCCGGAGACGTAATAGAGCACGATCGCCCCGGCGACCGTCGCCTCACGGCGGTCGCGCTCGCTCTTGACGGCCGACGACCCGTGTCCGTACGGGTCGAGGCCCAGGGTGCGTGCCATCTCGGCGCGGAAGGTCTCGCCGTCGCGCATCTTGGCCAGGGAGTCGTCGGCGGGCGGTGCGTAGGAGATGCGGAAGCTCAAGCGACGCTCCGCCTCTCGGCCTCGTCCTGCGCCAGCCGGTCCAGGATCCGTTCGGCCTCGGGATCGGGTACGGCCTCCAGCATCCAGTGCCGCATCACGGCCTGGATCTCGTGCACACCCGCCTCGTTGATGGCGCGGTCGAACTCCTCGCGTCTCTCCTCGGGCAGTGTGGCCCGGATGGCCGGAATGCTGTTGGGCACGTCGACCTCGGCACCGCCGACGAAGGTCTTCAGGGGCTCGCCCATGGTTGCTCTCCCCGCTCTCCTTGCTCTCCCCGCACGGCCCGTCCGGTCGGCTCCGCCCTTGCGAGGGCCGGTACTCGGGTCACCGTAGCGCCAGCGCCGACGAGGGACACGGAGCCCACGCGATACGGTCGGCCCGTGACAGCGACATCATGGGACATATTGCTGATCGGTGGGGCTTCGGGCGTCGGCAAGAGCCGGGCGGCGGCCCAACTGGCCGGTGAATCGGACGAGTCGAAACGGTTCGTGGTCGAGTTCGACGACGTCGTCAGCGCCGTCGAAGCCATGACGACGGCCGAACACCACCCCGCACTCCACCACTTCGACGGCATCCCCGACACGGCGCGGCTCACCGTCGACCAGGTGCTGGATCTCCAGATCGCCACCGCCAGGGCCCTCGAACCCGCGGTGCTGGGCGTGGTCCGCAACCGCCTGACCGTCGACGTACCCGCCGTGATCGAGGGCGACTACCTCACCCCGGCCGCCGCGGCGGAAGCGATCCGCGAGGGACGGGCGGCCGGACGCCGGGTACGGGCGGTGTTCCTGCACGAACAGGACCCGGACCGGATCACCGCCAACTACGCCTCCCGGGAGCCCGACAGCGGCGAACAGCGGCACCGGGCACAGGTCAGCGCCGCGTACTCGCACTGGCTCGCCGACCAGGCGGCCCGGCACGGGCTGCCGGTGGTCGAGTGCCGCCCCTGGGACGGCCTCGCGGGGCGCGTGGGGCGGGCGTTGGGGTAGGGCGGGCCTGCCCGGCGGATCAGGGCCGGTGGACCGACCGGCGTTGTCACACCCCCGCCGTACGCTCGGGCCATGAGCGTTTCTGTCTACTACAGCGCCCGCCGGGCGGAGCCGCTGACCGGGGCCGAGTCCGCCGCGATCGAGCGCGTCGTCGCCGCCCGCACGGAGTCCTTCCCGTACGACGACGAGGAGAGCCTGTATCTGTACGAGGCGGGCGGCGACGACCAGGACGACGAGATCGTCGCCGGCTCCACGAAACTGCCGAGCGACCCCGGCCGGTGGCTGCCGGTGACGGCCCATGTGCTCGACTCCGTCACCGAGCTGCGCCGCGCCGTCGGAGGAGCGGAGTGGCACGTCCACCTGGATGACGTCGACGTCCCGTGGGACGAGGGGGAGGGATACGTCCTGTCCGGCATGCGGGACGCGGCACTCGTCGCCGAACTCGGCAGCCTCTGCGACGCCCCGGACGGACAGGCGGGGTGAGGGGGCCGGGGCGGGCGCTTGCCTCGGTGCCGGTCGGCTTCATCGGGGTGGGCCAAGTACCTCGTCGGCGCTGCGGGGTTCCGTCCGCGGCTGTCGGTTGAGCTCGTGGCGCTCGATGGAGGATCGCCGGTAGACCTCCTTGCGGGCCCGCATGATGTTGCCGAGGGGCGCGTGCTCGGCGGTGACCCGCCAGGGCGTGAAGGACAGTGAGTCCATCTTCTCCAGGTTCTCCGGGCCGGAGATGTCCTGCCGCGGCAGCCGCAGCTTCGCCACGGTGACGGACGGCGAGAGCTGTTCGGGCCACTCCACGGTGGTGTCCTCCACCGGCATGCGCTCCAGGTCGGTGCAGAGCTGGACCTGGATGTCGAAGGCGTAGGGCCGTTCCTGCAGTTCGGCTTGGAGGGCCGGCCGGAAGACCTCCTGCGCGGAGGTCGGGTCGATGTCGCGCCGGACCACCGCGGTGGCGGAGGACGGGTCGGGGGTGATGCGCACCTTGGCGATGTAGTCCCCGTGCCGGACCGCGCCCATGGTCCAGTAGCTCGACAGCAGCAGGTTGGCCGGGGGAGTCTTGGACAGGCGCAGGAAGGCCAGGAACTCGTCCCACGCCCAGTTGTCCTGGTCCAGCGTTCCCTTTCCGGTCACGAAATCGGTGAAGAAGCGATGTGCGCCGGGTCGGCCTCGGGAGAAATAGGCCGGCGCGTTCAGGAACAATTCCTGGATGAACAGGTAGTGCTCGACCGTGTTGCAGAAGAAGACCGGTCCGTTGATGTTGGCGTAGTCGAATGTGCCTGTGTCCGGTTCGTCTTCCAGCAGGGTCGGGCCGGGGATGCCGAAGATCTTCAGCGCCAGTCCGGTGGCGGCGCCCAGTCGCGCGTCGGCTCCGGCGTGGGGCGAGCCGTTGGAGAAGCGGATGAGCGCATCGTGGGTTCCCGGGGTCGCGTAGATGCCTTGGGCGTACTCGGGGGGAAGCCCGTCCAGGATCTCCACTTCCCCTCGGACCAGCCCGTAGCCCTTGGCGTGGGCGTCGCGGAGGGCCCGTCCGGTACCACCGGCCTCGACCGACTCGGCGATGTAGCTCTCGGTCTTCTCGATCACCGTCCGCAGGTTCTGGTCGAAGTGCGGGTCATCGTCTTCGACATCAGGCGTGTAGCGGACGAACTGCGTTGCCATGACTTCGACCTCTCCTCGGAGAGCATGATCGGACCTGGGGGGTGGGCACTGCCGTCAGTCCTCCAGTTCGGCGAGCCAACGCAGGGCACGCAGACCCGGCAGGAAGCAGTACTCGCCGCCACGGGTGGCCACGAAGCTGGGCAGGTTCCGCAGACGACGCCGGACCGGCTTCTCGGGGATGGTGACGCTGCCGGTTCCGCCGTGATGCCCGGCCACCGGGTCCTTCTCGCCGGGGTAGCCGATGAAGTTGCCGTCGTTGACCCACTCGGCCTTGATGAACTCGAACTGCCGTTCCAGGTGGGCCCCGATGAAGACTCCGACCAGGCCCCGGTCGGCGCCGTCGTCCTCCAGCACGCCCTCGGGCAGCGGCGGCCCGTAGGTGGTGCCGCGGCGGATGAGGCGGTGCATCCGTGCGTCGCCGATGATGGTGGAATCGCGGGGATTGGCGCGCCGGATGTGCGCACCGGCGGGGCACCGGAACCCTCGGTCGTCGTTCTCCCGGTACAGGAAGTTGTTGACGCGGTGCGGATCGGCCGCCAGCTCCGGATCGTCGTGCTCCGGCGCCAGCGTCAGCGGCGCCCCGCTGGGCCAGCGCCCGACCATCTTGGCCGCCAGGAGCGCCTCCTCCCCGACGCTGGAGCTGTTTGCGCGCAGGTACCGGCGCCAGGCCGCCACATTGGTGCGGACCTTGCGAACGGCTGCGTAGGTCCCGTTGCGCCCCAGCACATCGGGGCTGGGCATGGGCGGCAGGCTGCCGGTTTCGTCGGGGTAGCCGAGGATGAACTCGCCCGCCTTGATGGGTGTTTCCTGCGGGTTGGAGCCGGGCAGTCCGACGCCCTCGATGTTCGGGTGGCTGATGCCGTCACGGAAGCCGAAGGTGGTGCGCCCGGTCGGGAGCTGGCGTACTTCCTGCTGCCAGATCACCTGGATACCGGGAGTGTCCTCGTAGGCGACTCGGGCCCGCTCCAGTTCCTTGTCCAGTCGGGCCGTATCCGACGAGAGGGCGCTCAACGCGATATGGACATCGCCCGTTCCGAACGGTGCCTCCCAGCGGGCCGGTGCACTCTCGCCCACGTCGCCGATCAGCTCCGCCCGAGCGGCCATGCCCTCACGAAATGCCCGCGGAAAGCTGTCCAGCGATTCCTGGGGCACCCCCAGGGCCCTCAGCCCCTGGTAGGTGAACGCCACAGCCACCCAGGCGTCCTGGTTCCGATCCGCGCCGGGCAGGCCACCCGAGGTCACCGGGAGCAGCCGCCGCAGCAGGGCGCGCCCGGCGTGGCGGTCATCGACGCGCAGGAAGATGAACTTTCCTTCGTAGGGCACGGGCCGTGGACGCAGTGCCCCGCTCTGGACGTCGTCGATCTCGACGCGCCCGCCGGCCGTGCTGCTGCTTGCCGTCGCATTCATGCTTGCTCGTGCCTCCACATCGGTCGCCGCCCGGACAGCCCCGGCAGCGACTGGTCCGCGCCCGCCGACGCGGTCCACAGATGTGGGGTCGGCTCTGAGGGTCGGTCGTGTCCCGGTTCTAGGCCGAGGCTTCCGCCAGCAGCTTCTGGAAGGCCGGGGTGGCCACCAGCTCGGCGTTCGCCGGGTTGTTCAGCGCTGCCCGGAACTCGGGGGTGTCCAGCACGTCCTGGAACGCGTCGTCCACTCGCTGGTCCTTGAAGATCTGCTGAACGGTCAGCTCGGGGTAGGCGCTGACGAAGACCCCCGCGGGTGCCTGGTGGGCGACGAACCAGTCCTTGACTCCCGGATCGGTGACGCCGGGGAACCCTTCGCTGTGCGAGAAGACCTTGTCGAAGCGGGCCCCGACCACCGTCTGGGCGAAGTCGTCGATGTAGGTGTCCCAGGAGCCGTCGAAGACGCTGGCGAACATGAACCGGGTGTCGTTGTCGAAGATCACGTGCCGTGCGTCATGCAGGGTGCCGATCTGGCGCACCGCCGCATGGACCCTCTCGTCGTCCGCCGCGTCGGAGAGCGTGGCGAGATCCTCACGCAGGGCATCGGCCTCGCCGGGCTTGATCCTGGTGAAGACGGTGAACTCGCTGCAGACCCCGTCCGACCTGCCTGGCCGCTCGGGGTGAGCTGATCGGGCCGCACCTGTCGTCGCAGTCATCGTGAGATTCTCCTGCCGCGGATCGATGCGAGGGTCGCCAAGCGCCGGAAACATGGGACGCCATCGCCCTCACACCTCAATCCTCACCACGGATGCGCTGCCTCGCATCTCGGCTCCTGGGCGTGATGGTCACGACGTTCCGTGCCGCGTCCGCTCCCGAGGACAGATCAGGTCTGGCGCAGGAAGATGGAACAGGGGCATGCCGAGTACGTCGGCGTCACCACACTTCGGCAGCCCTTCCGCGCGGCCCTGGCCACAGCGGCGCAGCCGATCACGCAACCGCCCCATCGCGCCGCCCAGGCGGTCGTGGCACCCGCTTCTGCAGAGCCCTGCCGAGGATCGCCACGCCGACCCCCACACGGAGGCAACCATGGGCGAAGTTCTCGGCGACGTACTGGGTTTCTCGGCCGCCGTCGCGGTCAGTCCGCTCCCGATCATCGCGATCATCCTCGTACTCGCCACGCCCCGGGGGCGTCTCAACGGAGTCCTCTTCACCGTCGGCTGGATCCTGGGACTCTCGGCACTGGGCGCGGTGATGCTGGCGATCGCTTCCCCCGCAGGTGCCTCCGCCCACAATCACCCGGCCATCTGGGTGGGAGCCCTCAAGCTCGCTCTGGGCGTGCTCCTCGTCCTCTTCGGCGCTCGGCAATGGCATCGACGTCCCAAGGATCCCTCGCAAGCCCAGCTGCCGAAGTGGATGGGCGCGATCGACCGCCTCACGCCGGTCAAGGTCTTCGCACTAGGACTGGCCCTGGCCGCGCTCAACGCCAAGAACGCCCCGCTCACCATCGCCGCGGGCGCCGCGATCGGCTCGGCCGGACTGCCGGTCGGGCAGCAGATCGCATCGCTGGCGATCTTCGTCCTGATCGCCACCCTCGGCCTGCTGGCCCCGCTGGGAGTCTTCCTGCTCGGGGGAGAGCGGGCCAAGACCACTCTCGGCAACTGGAAAGACTGGGCCGCTCAGCACAATGTCGCCGTGATGGCCGTCCTGTTCTTCGTTCTCGGGCTGAAACTGCTCGGAGACGGCATCTCCATCCTCACCTCCTGACAGGCCTGCCGCCGCCTTCGATGCGGCCCGGTCCGGCTCCTCCCGCACCTGACGGCCCGGCCTCAGTGCAGTGACAAGCCCCCTGCTCGCGGAGAGTCCACAGGCAGGGGGCTCGATCGTGCCGGGCTACTTCTTGCCCTGGTTCTTCACGGCCTCGATGGCGGCCTTCGCCGCGTCCGGGTCGAGGTACGTGCCGCCCGGCTTCAGCGGGCGGAAGTCGGCGTCCAGCTCGTAGACGAGCGGGATGCCGGTCGGGATGTTCAGGCCCGAGATGTCGGCGTCGGAGATGCCGTCGAGGTGCTTGACCAGGGCCCGGAGGCTGTTGCCGTGGGCGGCGACCAGGACGGTCCTGCCGTCGAGGAGGTCCGGGACGATGTCGTCGTACCAGTACGGCAGCATGCGGACGACGACGTCCTTGAGGCACTCGGTGCGCGGGCGCAGCTCCGGCGGGATCGTCGCGTAGCGCGGGTCGTCGCTCTGCGAGAACTCGGTGCCGTCCTCCAGGGCGGGCGGCGGGGTGTCGTAGGAGCGGCGCCAGAGCATGAACTGCTCCTCGCCGAACTCGGCGAGCGTCTGCGCCTTGTCCTTGCCCTGCAGGGCGCCGTAGTGGCGCTCGTTCAGCCGCCAGGAGCGGTGGACGGGGATCCAGTGGCGGTCCGCGGACTCCAGCGCGAGCTGCGCGGTGCGGATGGCGCGCTTCTGGAGGGAGGTGTGCAGGACATCGGGGAGCAGACCGGCGTCCTTGAGCAGCTCACCGCCGCGGACTGCCTCCTTCTCGCCCTTCTCCGTGAGGTTGACGTCCACCCAGCCGGTGAACAGGTTCTTCGCGTTCCATTCGCTCTCGCCGTGGCGGAGGAGGATCAGCTTGTACGGTGCGTCGGCCATGGGCCCGAGCGTAATCGAACCCGTACGGGCTCCGTGCGGCCGGTCACAGGGCGGACAGGGCGGTCGGGGCGGACGGCCGGGAGCGGACGATTGACGGCAGGCGTCAATTGACTGGCGGACCGGAATCCGGGATTCGTAACGTACGGAAAGCCACCGGGCCTCTTACCGATGGTGTCCGTTCCGTACTTCCCTGGGGGGATTCCGTATGTCTGTCGCCGGTCTCAGACGGGCCGCACGCGAATCCGTGTCCGGGCTCCCCAGGCAGTTCTGGTGGCTGTGGACCAGCACGTTGGTCAACCGCCTCGGAGGGTTCGTCGCCACGTTCATGGCGCTCTACCTGACCCTGGACCGGGGCTACTCGGCCTCGTACGCCGGTCTGGTCGCCGCGCTGCACGGGCTCGGCGGGGTCGTCTCCTCGCTCGGGGCGGGGGTGATGACCGACCGGCTCGGCCGCCGGCCCACCATGCTCATCGCGCAGACGTCGACGGCCGCGTCCGTGGCCGTGCTCGGATTCATGGTCCACCCGGTGGCGATCGCGGCGGTCGCCTTCGTCGTCGGCATGGCCAGCAACGCGTCGCGGCCCGCCGTGCAGGCGATGATGGCCGACATCGTCCGGCCCGAGGACCGGGTGCGGGCCTTCTCGCTCAACTACTGGGCCATCAACCTCGGCTTCGCCGTCTCGTCGGCCGGTGCCGGGTTCGTCGCCGAGTACAGCTACCTCGCCGGGTTCCTCGGCGAGGCCGCGATGACGCTGGCCTGCGCCGTCGTCGTCTTCATGAAGGTGCCCGAGACGCGGCCGGAGAAGCCGGTGGTGTCCGGACGCGCGGTCGACGACGGTGCGGAGGAGGTCCGGCTCTCGACCGTGCTGCGCGACGGGCGGTTCATGAGCGTCGTCGGGCTGTCCTTCGTCATCGCCCTGATCTTCCAGCAGGGGTACGTGGGGCTGCCGGTGGCCATGGGGGCGGACGGGTTCTCCAGCTCCGACTTCGGTACCGCGGTCGCCGTCAACGGGGTGCTGATCGTGGTGCTCCAGATCCCCGTCACCCGCTTCATCCAGCACCGCGATCCGCGCCGGCTGCTCCTCGTGTCGTCGCTGCTGGCGGGATACGGATTCGGGCTCACCGCGTTCGCCGGGTCGGTCGCGGTCTACGCGCTGACCATCTGCGTCTGGACGGTCGCCGAGATCGTCAACGCGCCGATCCAGAGCAGTCTGGTCGTCCGGCTGTCGCCCGCCCGGGGCCGTGGCCGCTACCAGGGCATGTACACGATGTCGTGGTCCGCCGCCGCGCTGATCGCGCCGCTGATGTCGGGCCTGGTGATCGACCGCTTCGGGGCGCAGTGGCTGTGGGGCGCGTGCGCCGTCCTGGGGACCGGGGCTGCGCTGGGGTACTGGCTGCTGATGCGGAACCTGCCGGGGGCCGACGGGGCGGCGGCGTCCGAGGGAAGCCGGGTCGCGGAGAGCGGCGGGGGAGAGCCCGCTTCCGGAGCCGAGGCCGCCGTCGAGCGGACGGGCTGAGAGCCGTCGTACCGCACACGGCGGTGCCCCGCGCGGAGCGGAGCGGCTCCGCGCGGGGCACCCGCGGTGTTCCGCGGCGGCCCGTCAGCCGCAGCAGCCACCGCACTGGCACGGGGCACCGGACTGGCAGCCGCAGCCGCAGCCCGAGCCGCAGCCGCAGGCGCCGAGCAGGGTCAGGTGCACCACTTCGGCGGGTGCCTCCTGCTGGGGGTCGGTAGTGGGGGAATCGGCCATGGTTCCTCCTCAAGGCGTACGACAGGGCCGTACGCCACAACGACGCGCGTACGACCGGGGCGTACGGACAAGGCGTGCCGCCCCACCCCATTTCATGCCCACCCCGGCGGGCGCATCAACGGCGCACATGCGCAGAGACACTTGTGCGACCCGATGCGCCCACGCACGCCCGTGCGCGCCGCGCGGTGACGCGATTACGCGCCCTCCACCGGCGTCTGCTGCTGGATCTCGTCGGCGTGCTCGCCCGTCACCAGGTAGACGACCCGCTTGGCGACCGACACCGCGTGGTCCGCGAAGCGCTCGTAGTAGCGGCCGAGCAGGGTCACGTCGACGGCGGTCTCGATGCCGTGCTTCCAGCGGTCGTCCATCAGGTGCTGGAACAGCGTGCGGTGCAGCAGGTCCATCTCGTCGTCGTCCTGCTCCAGCTGGAGCGCCAGATCGACGTCCTTGGTGATGATCACCTCGGCGGCCTTGGCCATCAGGCGCTGCGCCAGCTGCCCCATCTCCAGGATGGTGGCGTGCAGGTCGTGCGGCACCGCCGACTGCGGGAACCGCAGCCGGGTCAGCTTGGCGACGTGCTGGGCGAGGTCGCCCGAGCGCTCCAGGTCGGCGCTCATCCGCAGGGAGGTGACCACGATGCGCAGATCCGTCGCCACGGGCTGCTGACGCGCGAGCAGGGCGATGGCCCGCGCCTCCAGGTCGTGCTGAAGGTCGTCGACCTTCTGGTCGGCGGCGATCACGCTCTCCGCGAGCTTGAGATCGGCATCGAGCATGGACGTCGTCGCCCGGCCGATCGCCGACCCGACGAGACGGGCCATCTCGACCAGCCCCTCGCCGATCGAGTCGAGTTCCTCGTGGTACGCGTCACGCATGGAAGTCCCTCTCCAGTCCTCTTCTTAAGGCCGGGGCCAGGTTCGAACCCCACGCTGCCACCCTGAGTGGCGTACGCGTCGGCTTCCGGCCGCCCAAGTGAACCAACCCTTGCTCCTCGGTGAACTCTGGGCGACGAGTGTTCGGATACGCACTCGGATGGCTGGGAGAGTCCTCCCGGACCCGCATAACCTTGACGTATGGACGTGAACGCGGCAGTCGCCGCAGCTGCGGCGATCGGCGGTGCGTGTACCGGCGTGATCGCCATGCTTGCGTTCCGCTGGAGCGAGCGCGACCAGAAGAAGCCGACGCGAACCTCCATGCGGCCCGACAGCAACGCACCCCTGCCGCCCGGGGTGGACACGGTCCTGTCCGTGCTCAGTTCCTCGGCGGTCGTGCTCGACGAGAGCGACAGCGTGGTCAAGGCCAGCTCCGCCGCCTATGCGCTGGGACTGGTCAGGGGCGGACGGCTCGCCGTCGACGCGATGCTGAACATGGCCAGGGACACCCGCCGGGACGGTGAGATACGCCAGGTCGAACTGGACCTTCCCCGGCGCGGTACGGGCCGCGGCGAGGCCCTCGCGGTCTCCGCCCGGGTCGCCCCGCTCGGTTCCCGGCTGGTGCTCCTGCTGGTCGAGGACCTCACCGAGGCCCGCCGGATAGAAGCGGTACGGCGCGACTTCGTCGCCAATGTCAGCCATGAGCTCAAGACCCCGGTCGGCGCGCTCTCGCTGCTCTCCGAGGCCGTGATGGACGCCTCCGACGACCCGGAGGCGGTGGAACGGTTCGCGGGCCGGATGCAGATCGAGGCGACCCGGCTGACCAACCTCGTACAGGAGATCATCGACCTCTCGCGGGTGCAGAACGACGACCCGCTGGAGGACGCCGAGCCGGTCCGGGTGGACGAGCTGGTGGCCGAGGCCATCGACCGGTGCCGCCAGCAGGCCGGCTCGAAGCAGATCACCATGGCGGCGGGCGGCACCGCGGAGCTCCGTATCTGGGGCAACCGCGGCCAGCTCGCCGCGGCGCTCGGCAACCTCGTCGAGAACGCCGTCAACTACAGCCCCGCCCGCACCCGAGTGGGCATCGCCGCCAGGCGACTGTCCGTGCCCGGCGGGGACCAGATCGAGATAGCCGTGACCGACCAGGGCATCGGCATCTCGGAGAAGGACCGCGAGCGGGTCTTCGAACGCTTCTACCGCGTCGACCCGGCCCGCTCACGGGCCACCGGTGGCACCGGCCTCGGCCTCGCCATCGTGAAGCACGTGGCCGCCTCGCACGGCGGGGAGGTCACCGTCTGGAGCTCGGAGGGCCAGGGCTCCACCTTCACCCTGCGGCTGCCCGAAGCGGGCTCCGTACGGGAACGGGACCGCAGCTCGGGCGGACCGCCCCTCGTCAACGGCGACGAGGGCACCCGTGGACCCGCTCACCCCGAAACCCTTGAACCATTCCCTGCCCCGGAGGTCCTTCCGTGACCCGAGTGCTCGTCGTCGAGGATGAGGAATCCTTCAGCGACGCCCTGTCCTACATGCTCCGCAAGGAAGGCTTCGAGGTCGCCATCGCGGCCACGGGCCCGGACGGGTTGGACGAGTTCGAGCGCAACGGCGCCGACCTCGTGCTGCTCGACCTGATGCTGCCGGGCCTGCCCGGCACGGAGGTCTGCCGTCAGCTGCGCAGCAGGTCCAATGTCCCCGTGATCATGGTCACGGCGAAGGACAGCGAGATCGACAAGGTCGTCGGCCTGGAAATAGGAGCCGACGACTACGTGACCAAGCCGTTCTCCTCGCGGGAGCTGGTCGCCCGCATCCGCGCGGTGCTGCGCCGCCGCGGCGAACCGGAGGAGGTCACGCCGGCCGCCCTGGAGGCGGGCCCGGTCCGGATGGACGTGGACCGGCACGTCGTCACGGTCGCCGGCGGCAAGGTCGACCTCCCGCTCAAGGAGTTCGACCTGCTGGAGATGCTGCTGCGCAACGCGGGCCGGGTCCTGACCCGCATGCAGCTGATCGACCGGGTGTGGGGCGCGGACTACGTGGGCGACACCAAGACCCTCGACGTCCACGTCAAGCGGCTGCGCGCCAAGATCGAGCCCGACCCGGGCGCTCCGCGCTTCCTGGTGACGGTGCGGGGCCTGGGGTACAAGTTCGAGCCGTAAACCGTCTGGTACGCGAACGGCGGAGGGCGCCTCCCTTTCGGGGGCGCCCTCCGCCGTTCGCGTGTCCGCGCGTCGCTGTCCCGCGTGCGGTCAGCGGGCCTCGGTCGAGGCGGACGCGGCGTCGGTCGGGTCGACCGTGTCGCTGGCCGAATCCGCCGGAGTGCCGCCCGGCGCCCCGGACGCGGTGGAACCGGTCGGGGTCGCCCCGGGCGACTTCTTCGACGGCGCCGGCAGCGTGCTCGGGCCGGAGTCCGTGAAATAGCTCGTCGCCGGCACGACGAACGCGCCGAGCGGGATCTCGCCGGTCGAGCTGAACTTGAAGACGACGGGCTGCACATTGCCCGCCTGGGCGGCCTCGCGGCCGTTCTCGATCACGGCGGAGGCGTTGCCCTTGCCGCCGAGGACCACCGAGCCGCCGGCCGGGACCACGACCGGTCCGGCGCCCTTGGCGGCGTGCAACTGCACCGAGGCGCTCGAACCCGGCAGCGTGACGGCCTCCAGGGTCTGCGCCTTCGTGCCGTTGTTGAACAGCGTCGCGGCGACGACGGCCGGGCCCTCGGCGGTGCGCTCGGGCTGGGTGACGACGTTCGCGTTCTGGACGCTGATGTCACCGATGGTGGTGGCAGCGGTGTCCGGCCTGACCTTGAGCGTCGCTGCGTCATTGCCCGCACCGCACGCGGCGAGCGAGGCGATCGAGAACACGATGGCTGTGGCGGCGAGGGCGCCGTGTCGAAGGCTGCGGCTCACGGCGGCGGCAACTCCTTGAACGTGTCGGACTGCGGACGGGAGGGGAGCGACGTAAAGCCGCCCTAAGGGTGTGTCAGCGGCCTTAGGCTACCGAGCCGCCCCGCCCGCCCCGCACCCGACCCGCCCGTTTGGATCGGGCCGGGCCCGCGGGCCCGGCAAAGGCCTGCGGGCCGCGCATGCCGAAACGGGGCGACACATGCCGTTCACATATCGCCGGTGATCAATTCATGGGACGTGGCGCATTCCGTGCGCATAACCGATCACGCCGGGCCGCTGATCAATTCCATTGATCAACGGCACTTACCTCCGTACGGGTGATCGATCTCCGAACGGAGTACGGAAAGTTCATCATCTGGAATCCGGCAAAACGGGACGTTCAACCCCTTCGTGGGGCGGTTCAGATGTGTGCGACGTGTGTGTTTCGCCCTGCCCGCACAACGGCTCCGACCTGCGAATACCGTCCCCCGCGAGCCTTCCGCAGCACGTGCGTGTTGCTGTTGTCAAGCCCCGAGATATGCCCTGACCTGCGAAAACGCCATTCAGGAGAAGCGGTTCTCGTGTTACTCTTGATAGCCACGGAAGGGGTACCTGTCACATGACGTTCAAGGTTGGCGACACCGTGGTCTATCCCCATCACGGGGCCGCGCTGATCGAGGCTATCGAAACTCGCCAGATCAAAGGCGTGGACAAGACCTACTTGGTGCTCAAGGTCGCCCAGGGCGACTTGACGGTTCGTGTGCCGGCGGACAATGCGGAGTTCGTGGGTGTGCGCGACGTGGTCGGGCAGGAGGGGCTGGACCGGGTCTTCGAGGTGCTTCGCGCACCGTATGCCGAAGAGCCGACGAACTGGTCCCGGCGCTACAAGGCAAATCTCGAGAAGCTCGCCTCCGGCGATGTCATCAAGGTCGCCGAAGTGGTCCGCGACCTGTGGCGTCGTGAGCGCGAGCGTGGACTCTCCGCAGGTGAGAAGCGCATGCTCGCCAAGGCTCGCCAGATTCTGGTGAGCGAGCTCGCTCTCGCGGAGAACACGAACGAAGACAAGGCCGAGGCTCTGCTCGACGAGGTTCTCGCGTCCTGAACCGGCTCGCGCCGGTCGTAATCAATGTGCCGCGGTGCCCGCTGACAACCGTATTCACGGTATGTCGTCGGGCGCCGCGGCATGCCCATATCAGGCCGCGGCATGTCTGGATTTCTGCGCAGCCTGTCCGGATTACGTCCCGACTCACCGATGCGTTGGCTTCATCGGTGATACCCCCGATACGTTGCTCGCGATCTTGTGCAGCCGATCCCGAGCGACCGGTGCGGCTTGTCCGACTTCGACCGGGTGTCACGGAAAGGGCCCGGTCGAGTCATGGCACGGCGCCCGGCTCGCTTGTGCCCATACCCATGTCGGCCGTGGAAACAAACATGCCGAAGCTTCGGAGTGCAACCGATGTCTGATCAATCGCATCCGTACCGCACCGCCGCCGTGATTCCCGCGGCCGGCCGCGGTGTACGGCTCGGTCCGGGCGCCCCCAAGGCGCTCCGCGCGCTGGGCGGGACGCCCATGCTCATCCACGCGGTTCGGGCCATGGCGGCGTCCCGTGCCGTCTCCCTGGTCGTCGTCGTCGCGCCGCCGGACGGCGCCCCCGAGGTCAAGAACCTGCTCGACGAGCACGCCCTGCCCGAGCGCACCGACTACCTCGTCGTGCCCGGCGGCGACACCCGCCAGGAGTCCGTGCGGCTCGGCCTCGACGCGCTGCCGGCCGACATCTCCGTCGTCCTCGTCCATGACGCGGCGCGCCCGCTGGTGCCCGTCGACACGGTGGACGCGGTGATCGAGGCGGTACGGGACGGGGCGCCCGCCGTCGTCCCCGCGCTGCCGCTGGCCGACACGGTCAAGGAGGTCGAGCCCGGTGCGCCGGGGGAGCCGGAGCCGGTGCTCGGCACGCCCGTGCGGGCCAGGCTGCGTGCGGTGCAGACCCCGCAGGGCTTCGACCGCGACACGCTCGTACGGGCCCACACCGCCGTCGCCGTCAGCGGCGAGGGCGCCACGGACGACGCGGGCATGGTGGAGCAGCTCGGGGCGCCCGTCGTGGTCGTACCCGGGCACGAAGAGGCGTTCAAGGTGACCCGGCCGCTGGATCTGGTGCTGGCCGAGGCGGTACTCGCACGCAGGAGGGCGAACGATGGCTTCTGAGGAACGGACCGGGCCCGTGATCCCGCAGGTCGGGATCGGCACCGACATCCACGCCTTCGAAGAGGGCCGCGAGCTGTGGTGTGCGGGGCTGCTGTGGGAGGGCGAAGGGCCCGGTCTGGCCGGGCACTCGGACGCCGACGTCGTTGCGCACGCCGCGTGCAACGCGCTCTTCTCGGCCGCCGGGCTCGGCGACCTCGGGCAGCACTTCGGCACCGGGCGGCCCGAGTGGTCCGGCGCCGCCGGTGTGACCCTGCTGACCGAGGCGGCGCGGATCGTGCGGGCCGAGGGCTTCGAGATCGGCAATGTCGCCGTCCAGGTCGTCGGCGTACGGCCGAAGATCGGCAAGCGGCGCGACGAGGCGCAGAAGGTGCTGTCGGCCGCTGTGGGAGCGCCCGTCTCGCTCTCCGCCGCCACCTCCGACGGGCTTGGTTTCACCGGGCGGGGCGAGGGCATCGCCGGGCTCGCGACCGCGCTGGTCTACCGCACCGGCTGACCCCGGCACGGCCCTGACCTGCCGGTACTCCGGGGCCAGACCTTGTTGCACATCGCTTGTACGTACGCTGGTGCGGCAAGCGATGTGTTGTACGAGGACGGTGGGCCCGCGGATGAGCACGATGGCCCAGGCGCCGGCGGCGGCCGGAACCGGCGGGTACGTACTGCGCACCGCCACCCCCGCCGACCTCCGCGGTGCGAGGGCCGTGATGCTCGACACCGTCTGCCGCGACCTGAGGTCCGGCTACGTACCGCGCTGGCACGCCGACATCATCGGTCCCGACACCGCCTGTCTGCGCCCCGACCGCTGCACCCTGCTGGTCGTCGAGTGCGAGGGGGAGATCGTCGCCACCGGTGCGGTGCGCGACCGCGGACCCCAGGCGCCCGGCCCGGTCCGATGGGCGGCGCTCGCCGCCGTGCCGCTCGCGGGTGCCGCGCTCGCCCTGACCCTTCCGGTGGGCAGGAGCGGGAAGCGGGAGCGGCGGAACGGGGTTGGGGTACGGGTGGAGGCATCACCGACCCCACCAGGAGGACGTACGCCATGACCGCCGCACTCTCCGCAGAGCTCAAAGCGCTTCTCGACACCCCCGTCTTCGTCACCGTCGTCACCGTCCAGCCCGACGGCAGCCCCCAGGCCTCCCCGGTCTGGGTCAAGCGCGACGGCGACGACGTGCTCATCTCGACGGCGGTGGGCCGCCGCAAGGAGCAGAACCTGAACCGTGACCCGCGGGTCTCCGTCGTCGTACAGCCCTTCGCCGCCCCGTACACGTACGCCGAGATCCGCGGTACCGCCGCCCTGACCACCGAGGGCGCCGAGGAGCTCATGGACGAGCTGTCCGTGAAGTACACCGGCAAGAAGTTCGCGGAGTTCAACCCCTCGGCCGCCGCCGACGACGCCGAACGCGTGGTCGTCCGGATCACCCCGCGCAAGGTCGTCGGAAGCATCTGAGACGCCCCCGCGGTCACAAACTTGTCCCCGCGATCCCCAAGGGGTCGCGGGGCACTGGTGCGCGCCCACTACCCTTGAGGCGTGACTATTCGCCTGTACGACACCAGCGCCCGGCAGATCCGTGACTTCGTTCCGCTCACAGCGGGCTGTGTCTCGATCTACCTCTGTGGCGCGACCGTCCAGGCAGCCCCGCACATCGGGCACATCCGGTCCGGGCTGAACTTCGACATCATGCGCCGCTGGTTCGAGTACCGCGGCTACGACGTCACGTTCGTCCGGAACGTCACCGACATCGACGACAAGATCATCGCGAAGTCCGCGGAACAGGGCCGCCCCTGGTGGGCCATCGGCTACGAGAACGAGCGGGCGTTCAACGCCGGCTACGACGCGCTCGGCTGCCTTCCGGCCACCTACGAACCCCGTGCCACCGGCCACATCCCCGAGATGATCGAGATGATGCGCGGCCTGATCGAACGCGGTCATGCCTACGCGGCCGACGGCAACGTCTACTTCGACGTGCGCTCGTTCCCCGGCTACCTGGAGCTGTCCAACCAGGACCTGGACGACCTCCGCCAGCCGTCCGGCGACGGCGAGACCGGCAAGCGCGACCAGCGCGACTTCGCGATGTGGAAGGCGTCCAAGCCGGGCGAGCCCAGCTGGGAGACCCCCTGGGGCCGCGGCCGCCCCGGCTGGCACCTGGAGTGCTCCGCCATGGCGCACAAGTACCTCGGCACCGCCTTCGACATCCACGGCGGCGGCATCGACCTGATCTTCCCGCACCACGAGAACGAGATCGCCCAGGCCAAGGCGTACGGCGACGAGTTCGCGAAGTACTGGGTGCACAACGGCTGGGTCACCATGTCCGGCGAGAAGATGTCGAAGTCGCTGGGCAACTCGGTGCTGGTCAGCGAGATGGTCAAGGCATGGCGCCCGATCGTGCTGCGCTACTACCTCGGTACCCCGCACTACCGGTCGATGATCGAGTACAGCGAGGAGGCCCTGCGCGAGGCCGAGTCCGCGTTCGCGCGGATCGAGGGCTTCGTCCAGCGCGTCACCGAGAAGGCGGGCGAGACGGTCGGGCCCGCCGCCGAGGTGCCGCCGGCCTTCGCCGAGGCGATGGACGACGACCTGGGCGTCCCGCAGGCCCTCGCGATCGTCCACACCACGGTCCGCCAGGGCAATTCCGCGCTGGCCGCCGACGACAAGGAAGCGGCGGTCGCCCGGCTCGCGGAGGTCCGCGCGATGCTCGGCGTCCTCGGCCTCGACCCGCTCGACGAGCACTGGGCGGGCGAGAGCGACCGCGGCGACGATCTGCACGGCGTCGTCGACACCCTCGTACGTCTCGTGCTCGACCAGCGCCAGTCGGCCCGCGAGCGCAAGGACTGGCCCGCCGCCGACGCCATCCGCGACCAGCTCAACCAGTCCGGACTCGTCATCGAGGACAGCCCCACCGGACCACGGTGGACACTCGGCCCGCGCCAGTAGTCCCCACCATGTGCCGCCCGGCGTTCCGGGCGGCACACTTTCACTTATACGCACGCACGTCTGAAGCAACGAAACAGGTAGGTCATGGCCGGGAACAGCCAGCGCAGGAACCGCCGCACGTCCAACAAGAAGGGCATGCAGGTCGGCAGCGGTGGCCAGCGACGCCGTGGCCTCGAAGGCAAGGGCCCGACGCCGCCCGCCGAGGCCCGTAAGAAGCACAAGAAGAACCGCATCGCGACCGCCAAGGCCAAGCAGGCCGCCAACCGCCGCCCCGCCCCCCGGCGCGGCGGCGTCAAGGGCACGTCCGAGATGGTCGTCGGCCGCAACCCGGTCTACGAGGCCCTGCGCGACGGCGTCCCGGCGACGACCCTGTACGTCCAGCAGTACATCGACAACGACGAGCGCGTCCGCGAGGCGCTCCAGCTCGCCGGCGCGCGCGGCAACATCAACCTGATGGAGGCCCCGCGCCCCGAGCTGGACCGGATGACGAACGGCCTGAACCACCAGGGCCTCGTCCTCCAGGTCCCGCCGTACGAGTACGCACACCCGGAGGATCTCACCGCCGCCGCGTACGACAACGGCGAGGACCCGCTGATCGTCGCCCTCGACGGCGTCACCGACCCGCGCAACCTGGGCGCGATCGTCCGTTCCGTCTCCGCGTTCGGCGGCCACGGCGTGGTCGTGCCCGAGCGGCGCGCGGCCGGGATGACGGCGGGCGCCTGGAAGTCCTCGGCCGGCACGGCGGCCCGTACGCCGGTCTCCCGCGTCACGAACCTGACCCGGGCCCTGGAGGGCTACCAGAAGGCCGGCCTCACGGTCGTCGGCCTCGCCGCCGACGGCGAGCACACCGTCGAGGACCTGGAGGAGCTCGCCGGACCCGTCGTCATCGTCATCGGCAGCGAGGGCAAGGGCCTCGGCCGCCTCGTCGGCGAGACCTGCGACTACCGGGTCCGCATCTCGATGCCGGGCGGCGCGGAGTCGCTGAACGCGGGTGTCGCGGCCGGGATCGTCCTGTACGAGGTCGCGCGGCGCCGGGCCTGAAGTCCACCCGGCCGGGGGGCGGCCGACCGGGGCCTGACCAGCGGATCACAACCGACCCCGATCCGCCGGGCAGGCCCCGGCACCCCCGGCCGGACCCATTGACGGGCCTCGGACACATCGGGCCCGTCAAGGCAGTGTCCTAAACACACGTCACTCGGTTAGATGAGTGTGGACACCAGAACGCCTCGGTTCGACGAACAACCCGCCCTGAGCATGGCCAAGGTGGACTGCGACCCTGCGCAGGTCATCGTCAACCACGCCAGCTTCCGGGTGCAGCTCGCCCCCGGCCAGCGCCCGCGGCTGCGCGGTCTGGCCCCCGCCGGCGCGCCCAGGATCCCCGCCATGAGCGGCGCAGGAGCGGCCCGCGGCAGGCGCTCACCCGTCGTGTGGAGCGGCAGGTCCGCCCCCGGCGACCCCGGCGCCACCGGGCTCCTCCAGGCCGTACGGAACTCCACCGCGGGCCGCCCGGCCGCCGGGTACGACTCCTACGGCCCCTACGCGCCCCCGGAATTCGACGGCGGACACGGCACGGGCGGCACCCAGGCCATCGATCTCCTCGAAGAGACCCGGCCCACCCCCGTCATCACCGCCCCCCACCAGCCGGGCCGCTACGACAACGGACCCCTGCTGCCGCCCATGCGCCGGGCGGTCGGCGCCTACGACTCCGCCGACAGCGGCCCGTACCCGCAGGCGGCGTACGACGAGGACGGCTTCGACGAGGAGACCGGGGACCGGAGCGGGCGCCAGAACAGCGACTCCGTACGCCACGCGTACTACCCCGGCCGCCGGATGAACCTCGGCGTCGTGCTGCTGCCGCTGCGGGTCTTCCTCGGCTTCATCTCCATCTACGCCGGCATGGGCAAGCTCTGCGACCCCGTCTACTTCGACGGCGGCGACCGCGGCTCCATGGTCAAGTGGCTGACCTCGCTGCACCCCTGGGCGCTGGCCGAGCCGCTGCGCGACTTCGCGCTCTCCCACCCCGTCGGCGCCGGACTCAGCGTCGCCTTCCTCCAGGTCGTCGTCGGCGTCCTCACCGTCCTCGGCCTCTGGCAGCGGGTCGCCGCCTCAGTCGGCGCGCTGCTGTCCGCCGCGCTGCTGGTCACCGTGAGCTGGCGCACCGTCGCCGTCTACGACGCGCCCGACATCATCTACCTCGCCGCCTGGAGCCCGCTGATCATCGCGGGCGCGCCGGTCTACTCCGTCGACGGACGGCTCGCCGGTGAGGCCTGGCGCAGGCTCGGCCCGCGCTCGGCGATCTGGGACCTGCGCCGCCGGGTGCTGCGCCGGGGCGCCCTCGTCGCCGCCGTCGTCGTCGGCCTCACCCTTCTCGTGGGCTCCGTGCTCGGCGGCGCGGTCCGCTCCTCCGGGGTCGTCACCGTGCCCGGCCCGAACGGCGACCCGACCAACCAGCTCCCCGGCTCCCCGATCCCGCAGGAATCCCACAGCGGCCGGGCCTCGCACACGCCGGAGGGCCGGCGCCCCTCGCCGACCCGGAGCGGCGCCGCCACGACGCCCTCCACCGCGCCGTCCACGCCCGCCGCGGGCACCGTCCGCGAGTCCGGCCAGGCGGCCGGTGCCGGACAGCCCAGCCAGACCCAGGGCACCGGCCGGCAGACCCCGCAGCAGACGACCCCGCAGCAGCCCCCGTCCAGCAGTTCCGGCCCGTCGTCCTCCGGCACCACCGGCACGGGCGGCGGTTCCACCGGCGGCTCGGACGGCGGCGACTCCACCGGCGGTACGTCCGGCGGCGGGCAGAACCCCATCGGCGGCCTGCTCGGCTGAGCCGCCGGGCCGGCGTCGGCACACGACGAAGGGGCGGTCACCGGTACGAATCCGGTGACCGCCCCTTCGCCGTACGCCCGGGTTCGCCGTACGCCGGGGCTCCGCTACTGCCCGTCGAGCTCCTTGGCGGCCTCGGTGAGGTCCTTCGCCGTGTCGATGGCCCGCCAGTACGCGCCGTGCGGGAGCGGGTACCCGGCCAGCCTGCGCTCGCGGGCCAGCCGGGGGAACGTCGTCCGCTCGTGGTCGCCCCGGTCCGGCAGCAGCGTCGTGAACTCCGGGGAGAAGACGTACACACCGGCGTTGATCAGATACGGCGAGGGCGGCGACTCGATGAAGTCGGTGATGTGCCCGAACGCGTCCGTCTCCACGGCACCCCACGGGATTCGGGGACGGGCCAGGGCCAGCGTCGCGGTCGCATCGCGTTCGGTGTGGAACGCGGCCATCTCGCGCAGGGAGAAGCGCGTCCAGATGTCGCCGTTGGTGGCGTACCAGGGCTGCTCGGGGTCGGGCAGCCGGGTGGCGGCGTACTTCAGCCCGCCGCCGCGGCCCAGCGGCTCGGACTCCACGACGGTCGTCACGCGCAGCGGCAGCACCGCCGAGTCCAGCCACTCCTGCAGCACCTCGGCCAGATGACCGCACGACACCACGGCGTCGGTCACGCCTTCGGCGGCCAGCCAGGAAAGCTGATGGCCGATGATCGGAGTCCCGGTGCCCGGGATCTCGACCATCGGCTTGGGGCGGTCATCGGTGTACGGGCGCAGCCGCGATCCCTGGCCACCCGCCAGGACCACGGCCTGCGTCGGATACGTATGCATGCCAGGCACGATATGCGGTGCCCGGCACGGCCGGTCAGCTGAACCGGGCGACGCCCGAGGCGAAGGACGTGTCGCAGACGGGACGCGAGAACCGGTGGGCGTGCGTGGGGCCGTACTTCTCGACGGCGGCGCGGCCCAGTGCCCTGGCGATCGACATGCAGTGCCGGGCGAGCGAGGGGCGGCCCTCGACGGAGCGCTGGAGGTCGGTGAGCGCGACACCCGGGTCCTTCTCCCGGAGCTCCAGGAGCAGCCGGTCACGGAGGGCGTCCTGCGGGGTGCGCGTCTTGGCGCGCTTCGAGATGTCGTGGGCCGACGCGGTCAGGACCTGCGGCTCGGAGTTGTGCGCTGCCCACGGCACGCTGGTGACGGCGAGGGTCCCGGAGAGGACCATCACGACGGGCAGTACGAAGGCGAGGGATCGGCCGATGCGGCGCGCAGTGTGGGTCACGCAGCGAGCGTAGCGGGCAGTAATGAATTGGCGACATTTCGTCACCCTTGAGGGGGATGGTTCGAGGCTGCTTTTCGAATCAGGTGTTGACGAACGGTGGCGAAATGCCCGGTGTGCCGGGGAATCCGGCGCCGTGCGGATCCAAACCCGCTCGTGCTCCATGGCGCGCGAACGGCCCCGCACGCAGGGTGTGCGGGGCCGCTGTGGCGCGGGTGTGCGGGGCGTCAGTCGGTGAGACGCTCACCCGTCGACGTCGCGAAGACGTGCAGCTCGTCCGGGCGCGGCACGACGTGGAGCTTGGTGCCCTTCTCCGGGACGGCACGGCCACCGACGCGGACGACCAGGTCCTTGTGCTCGCCACCGACCTCGGCGGCGCCGTAGACGAAGCCGTCGGCGCCGAGCTCCTCGACGACGTTGACCGAGACGGCCAGACCGGCCGGGGCGTCGGCGCTGTCCTTCGACAGGGACTTCGCGGCGGCGCCACCGTGCTCGACGATGTCGAAGTGCTCCGGGCGGATACCGACCGTGACGGTCGTGTCACCACGGTCCGCGGCGGCGGTGAGCGCCTCGCGGGAGACCGGGACGACGCTGTTGCCGAACTTCACACCGCCGTCGGTGATCGGGACCTCGACCAGGTTCATGGCCGGGGAGCCGATGAAGCCGGCCACGAAGAGGTTCGCCGGCTTGTCGTACATGTTGCGCGGCGAGTCGACCTGCTGGAGCAGACCGTCCTTGAGGACCGCGACCCGGTCACCCATGGTCAGGGCCTCGACCTGGTCGTGCGTGACGTACACGGTCGTGATGCCCAGACGGCGCTGGAGCGAGGCGATCTGCGTACGGGTGGAGACACGGAGCTTGGCGTCGAGGTTCGACAGCGGCTCGTCCATGAGGAAGACCTGCGGCTCACGCACGATGGCACGGCCCATCGCGACACGCTGACGCTGACCACCGGAGAGCGCCTTCGGCTTGCGGTCCAGGTACTCGGTGAGGTCCAGCATCTTGGCGGCCTCTTCGACCTTCGCCCGGATCTCGGTCTTGTTGACCCCGGCGATCTTGAGCGCGAAGCCCATGTTGTCCGCGACCGTCATGTGCGGGTACAGCGCGTAGTTCTGGAACACCATGGCGATGTCCCGGTCCTTCGGGGGCAGGTGCGTGACGTCGCGGTCACCGATGCGGATCGCGCCGCCGTTGACGTCCTCGAGACCCGCGAGCATGCGCAGGGAGGTCGACTTGCCACAACCGGAAGGACCGACGAGGACGAGGAACTCACCGTCCGCGATGTCGATCTCGAGCTGGTCCACGGCCGGCTTCGTGGAGCCGGGGTAGACGCGGGACGCCTTGTCGAACGTGACACTGGCCATGCTGGATCTTCTCCTCCACCGGCAGGAACGTGCCGGACGATCCGAGTGCGGGAGTGGTCTGGTCCACTTGAGTGAACCTTCAGCGACGCTACCTGGCCATTTCGAATCTGTCAGTAGTTCGACGGGCGCGAAATTTCGGGACCGCGCAGGGTGCGGAGTTGGTTACACTGCTCCGGCATGCCTCCTTAGCTCAGCTGGCCAGAGCAACGCACTTGTAATGCGTAGGTCGTCGGTTCGAATCCGACAGGGGGCTCAGGTGAAACCCCAGCTCAGATGGTGTCTGAGCTGGGGTTTTGTCGTTCGGGGAATGCGACGGCGACCGTGGTGGTGGGAGCGGGCCATACGCCGCGGCAGGCGCGCTCGGCGCGTGGCTGCGGAAATGGATGCGTCCGGAGGCCCTGAGTTTCTGAGTGGCCGAATTCCAGCTGTCAGCAGAACGTTCCGAAGCGTTCCGTGACCACCGGCAGCCGGTCCGCGGCCAGGGCGTGTGCGGCGGCTCGGGGGGTGGTGTTCTCGGTTTCGGCGCGGGCCAGTATCCGGTCGACCAGGGCGCGCATCGACCGGCGGGTGTACGTGAACGCCTCGTCGGCGTCGGCGCCGATGTCGCCGAACAGGGTCCACCACCACCAGGCGTTCGTACCGGAGTTGACGACGACGTCCGGCAGTACGGTGATGCCCCGGGCGGCCAGCAGCGTCTCCGCCTCGGGGACCACCGGCATGTTGGCGGCCTCGACGATCCAGCGGGCGGTGATGCCCGCCTGGTTGGCGGCGTCCACGGCGTACGAGACGGCGGCCGGTACCAGTACCTCGGCGTCGGCGGTCAGCCAGGCGTCGGCCGGCAGTTCACGGTCCTCGGCGCGGAGTGCGGCGCGGTCCACGGCGCCGTGGCCGTCGCGGGCGGCGAGCAGCGCCTCGACGTCCAGGCCGTCGGGGTTGGCGACGGTGCCCTTGATGTCGGCGACCGCGACGACGTGGAGTCCGGCGCGGGCCAGGAAGCGGGCGGTGGCGCCGCCCATGGTGCCGAAGCCCTGCACCGCGACGCGGGTTCCCCGGTGGGCGACGCCGGTCCGGTCCAGGGCGGTGAGCACCGATTCGGCGACTCCGCAGCCGCCCACCAGCTCGTCCAGGCCGATGCCGTCCACGTCGATGGCGAACGCGTCGGCGAGGCGCCGCCGGGCGGCTTCCTCGTCGTCGAGGAGCGGGTAGACCGCCTGGATGGAGGAGACCAGGCCCGCCTCGGCGGCGGCCCGGTCGACGAGGTCCTGGGTGAGGCCGAGGTCCTCGCCGGTGGTCCAGAACTGTTCGATGTAGGGGCGTACGGCACGCAGGTAGCGGACGAGGACGCCGTAGGCGGCGGGGTCGCGCGGGTCGCAGTCGATGCCGCCCTTGGCGCCGCCCAACGGGATGTAGCGGCCCTGCGGGTTGTAGTGCAGCACCTCCTTCATCGTCATGCCGCGGGCCAGGCCGGTGACTTCCTCCAGCGTGCAGCCGGAGCGCATCCGCAGGCCGCCGCTGGAGACGCCGCGCACCAGTCGGTCGATGACCAGGTGGCCCTGGTGCCCGGTCTCCTGGTCGGTCCAGGTGAGGGAGATCAGGGGGGCGGCCGACCCGGCGGTGGTCCGCGGGGTCGTGGGGGACGTGGTCATCGGGAGTGCTCCTCGGGGACGGTGATGAGGGTGGGGCCGGGGGTGTCCAGGGCCCGGCGCAGGGCCTCGGCGAGCGCCTCGGGCGAGTCGGCGCGTACGCCGTGGCCGCCGTAGGCGCGGGCCAGGGCGGGCAGGTCGACCGGCGGCAGGTCGACCCCGGTGGGGCGGTCGCCGCGGGACACCATTTCGTCGCGGATCTCGCCGTAGCCGCCGTTGTCGAACACCACGACGGGCAGGGGGAGTCGCAGTTGTACGGCGGTGGCCAGCTCCTGTACGGAGAACTGGAGCCCGCCGTCGCCACTCAGCGCGACGACCGGCCGGGCGGGGTCCGCGGTCTTGGCGCCGATGGCGGCGGGCAGTGCGTAGCCGAGGGTGCCGAAGCCCGTCGGGTGCAGGTAGCGGCCCTCCGGGGCGACGGGCAGGTGCGGGATCGCGCCGTAGTAGCAGCACTGGGCGCTGTCGGAGGTGAGCACCGCGTTCGCGGGGAGCACCGATCCGATCGCCGCCAGGTACGGCAGCAGGTGCGCGTCCTCGCTCCGGGTCTCGGCGTTCCGCTCGTCGCGGAGTGCGACGACGGCGCGGTGGACCTCGTGGTGCGTTTCGGTGGCGGTGATGGCGGCGGCGGGGCGGGTGGCGAGGAGCGAGCGCAGGGTGTGCCGGGCGTCGCCGACCAGGGGGATACCGGCGGGCGGACCCGCGTACATCTGCGCCGGATCGATGTCGGCCCGGATCAGGGTGCCGCCGAGCGCGGGCAGGGGCTCCCACAGGTCGGACTCGGCGAGCTCCGTGCCGACGGCGAGCACCACGTCGCGCTCCGCCAGCCAGCGCCGGACGGCCCGGCTGTGCAGCGAGGCGCCGAGCGACAGCGGGTGGGTCTCCGCGACGATGCCCTTGCCGTTGGCCGAGGTCACCACGGGGGCGCCCAGCTCCTCGGCCAGTCGCAGGCACTCGGCGGCGGCTCCGCGCGCTCCGCCGCCGAGCACGATCGCGGGCCGGGCGGCCGAGCGCAGCGCCTCGGCGGCCGTCGAGAGCGCGTCCGGGTCCGCCGTCGCGGGGGAGGCCGGCGGGGCGGTCCGTACGGGCCCGGCCGGTTCCACGGCGGTGAGCAGGTCCAGCGGTACCTCGATGTGTACGGGCCGGGGGCGCCGCGTACGGAAGAGGGTGAAGGCGCGGGCGACGGCCACGCCGATCTCCTCGACGGAGGACACCCGGTGGCTGACGGCCGCGACGCCCCGCAGTGCCTCGGTCTGGCTGCGCATCTCGTGCAGCAGGCCGGTCGACTGCCGGGGGTGGCGCAGCGGCATGCCGGGTGAGACGACGAGCAGCGGGACGCTGTCGGAGTAGGCCTGGCCGACGGCGGCCGCGATGTTCAGCAGGGCCGGGCCGGTGGTGGTGATCGCCACGCCGGGCCGTCCGCAGACCCGGGCGTAGGCGTCGGCGGCGTAGCCCGCGCCCTGTTCGTGGCGGGGGTTGAGGTGGTCGATCCGGTAGGCGGCCAGGTGCCGGTAGATCTCCAGGTTGTGGGTGCCGGGGATGCCGAACGCCTGGGTCACACCGTGCGCGGCGAGCGCCCGCACCAGGGCTTCCCCGCCGGTGAGCCCGCCTCGCGGGGGCCGGGCGGGGGTGGTCGCGGGTGGTTCCGACATGGTTTCTCCAGGCACTGCGCAGGGCTCCTTACTGAATGAGTAGTCAGTATTTGGAGTGTGGATCGCCCATGTCAATGCGTGCAGATACTGAACATTTGTTCAGTTGTCGGGATGGGGGTCGCCCGGGTCGGCGGCCGGGCCCGTGCGGGCCCGGCCGCCGGTGACGGTGCTCGTGGTCAGTGCGTCCGGGGCGGGAGCCGCAACGCCAGTCCGTCGAGGACGACTTCCAGGCCGTACGTGAACTTGGAGTCGCGGATCTCCTCGGGGGCGGTCTTCGCGGAGGCGGTGAAGGTGTCGGCGAGGTGGTCGTGCTCGGCCGCGGCCTGCTGGGCGGCGGGCATGAGGCGGGACATGAAGTCGGCCTCGGTCTCACCGGAGCGGGCGACGGTGGTGAGCCAGGCCGCCTCGGTGGTGCTCATGCCGATGACGTAGGTCATGACGGTGTCGATCGCGCGGCTCGGCTCCGGGAAGCCGACTGCGGTGAACAGGGCGGCCAGCCGTTCGGAGAACGACATCAGGTTGGGGCCCAGATAGGCGAGGCCCGCCTGGCCGAGGACCGAGGCCAGCCAGGGGTGGTGCAGGGCGGTCGAGCGGAAGGACCGGGCGGCCTCGGTGGCGGCGGCGCGCCAGTCCGGGCTGTCGGCGGGGGGCACCGTGATCTCGGCGAAGACCTCGTCCACCGCGAGTTCCATCAGCTCGTCCTTGGTCGCGACGTGCCGGTAGAGGGAGGTCGCGCCGGCGTTCAGGCGGGCGCCGAGCTTGCGCATGCTGAGCGCCTCGATGCCGTCGGCGTCCAGCATCACGATCGCCTCGCGGACGATCGCGGCCCGGCTGAGCGCGGGCTGGTCGGGCTCGCGCTGCTGCCGCGTCCACACGGATGGGATCGGGTTGGTCCTGGCTGCCATGACGTCGTCCTCCTTGGTGGTGCGCGGAACTCGGGGTGCGCGGAACTCGGCGGTGCGTGGCGCTCGGCGGTGCGTGGCGCTCGGCGGTGGGGCGAGGTGCGTACACCGTTCGCATCGAGCGTACATGAGGGGTGGTTGCGCACGCCGTACTCATCTGCGTACAGTGTTCGCATCGAAGGAGCGGTGTGCGCAACTCGAAGGGGAAGCCTCATGGAGACCGTCATGGAGACCCGTAATCCACGCCGCTGGTGGATCCTGATCGTGCTGTGCCTCAGCTCGCTGGTCCTGGTGGTCGACAGCATGGCGCTGACCGTCGGGGTCCCGGCGATGACCGAGGACCTCGGAGCGAGCGCCCAGGACACGCAGTGGATCCTCGACTCCTACATCCTGGTCTTCGCCGGGCTCCTGCTCACCTCCGGCAGCCTCGGCGACCGGTTCGGCCGCCGGAAGATCATGATCATCGGCCTGCTGCTCTTCGGGGCGGCGTCGCTGGCCGCGACCTTCTGCACCAACCCCGGTGAAGTGATCGCCGCCCGGGTCACGATGGGCGTCGGCGGTGCCCTGATCATGCCGTCGACACTGTCGATCCTCATCACCGTCTTCGACGAGCAGGAGCGCAACAAGGCGATGGCGGTGTGGAGTTCGGTGTCGATGCTCGGCCTGGTCGGCAGCCCGGTGCTCGGCGGTGTGCTGATCGACCACTTCTCCTGGCACTCGATCTTCTTCATCAACGTTCCGGTCGTCGCGCTGGCCGTCCTCGCGGGTCTCACCCTCATGCCGGAGTCGAAGGGGCCGTGGCAGAAGGCCGACCCGCTCGGCGCGGTGCTCTCGGCGGCCGGCATGACCGCCCTGGTCTGGTGGATCATCGAGATCCCGCAGCACGGTGCCTTCGGCGGCCGGTCCGCGATCACCCTGGCCGTCGCGGTTGTCGCCCTCGTCGGGTTCGTGGTCTGGGAGAACGTCACCTCCGCGCCGATGGTGCCGCTGGTCCTCTTCAAGCACCGCAACTTCAGCGGTGGTTCGCTCTCGCTGACCCTCGTGCAGATCGGCAACGGCGGCCTGTTGCTGGTCTTCACCCAGTACCTGCAGTTCGTGCTCGGCTACTCGCCGGTCAAGGCGGGTCTGGCCTTCGTACCGCTGGCCGTCGCGGCGCTGATCGGCAACTTCGTCGGCACCGGGCTCGCCGCGAAGACCGGCAACCGCATGCTGGTGCTGGCCGGGATGATCGTCATGGCCGCCGCCTTCGGGCTGCTGACCTCCGTCTCGCCCGACAGCGGCTTCACCCTCCCGGCGGTCGCGCTCGGTCTTCTCGGCCTCGGCGCGGGCCTCGCGATGCCGGCCGCGGTCGGCGCGCTGATGGGCACCATCCCGGCGGAGAAGGCGGGCGTCGGCTCGGCCCTGAACGACACCATCCAGCAGGCCGGCACCGCGCTCGGCATCGCGATCCTCGGCTCGCTCCTGTCCAGCGGCTTCGCCCGCGAGATGCCCGCCGACGCACCTGGGCAGGCGAAGCGCTCGATCACCGACGCGCTGTCCCTGGCCCACGGCGACACCGGCCTGGTCCGGGCCGCCCGGGAGGCCTTCACCTCTTCGATGTCGACCACCTTCACCATCAGCGCGATCGGTGTCCTGGCCGCCGCCGTCCTGGCCGCCCTGGTCATGCGCGACACGAAGCCCGACCCCGCCCCGGCCCCGGCACAGGACGCCGAGCTCGTCGCCTGACCCTCATGAAGAAGGCCGGTGCCCCGGGAGGGCACCGGCCTTCTTCCGTTTCCGGCTCCCGGTCCGGTCGTGCGACCGGGCGATCCGTTCATGCGACCGTACGATCCGTTCCGACCATCGGTCGCCGTCGGCCGTCAATCGGATGCGTACGCCGGAAGGAGGGAGGGCGGCGGTCGCGGGGCGTGCTACGTCCCGGCGCCGGGGCGAGTCCCTACTTTGCCCGTCCGTTGTTCCGGTCAGTGCCGCCCCGCCAACCGGTCCGCCACCTTCGCCACCGGGTCCGTGCCGGCCCGCGGCGAGGTGAGTTCGCGGCGGTCGGCGGCGCGGTAGGCGGCGTACATGCCGTGGACGCCGAGCCAGCGGAAGGGCTCCGGCTCCCAGCGGCGGACCTTGTGGCCGACCCAGGGGAGGGTGGTCAGCTCGGTGGGACCCGACTGGCCGGAGTCCTGCTGGATCAGGTCGCGCAGGGTGCGGGCGGCGAGATTGGTGGTGGCTACGCCGGAGCCGACGTAGCCGCCCGCCCAGCCGAGCCCGGTGGAACGGTCCAGGGTGACCGTGGCGCACCAGTCGCGGGGGACACCGAGGACGCCGGACCAGGCGTGGTCGATCCGGGCGCCCGCGGTGCTGGGGAAGAAGCGGACGAGGATGTCGCGGAGGGCCTCGATGGTGGCGGGCTGGGTGCGGCCGTCGTTGTCGGTGCCGGAGCCGTAGCGGTACGGGACGCCCCGGCCGCCGAGCGCGATGCGGTCGTCGGCGGTGCGCTGGGCGTACATGTAGGCGTGGGCCATGTCGCCGAGGGTTTCGCGGCCGTCCCAGCCGATGGTGTCCCAGACCGACGTGGGGAGCGGCTCGGTGGCGATCATCGAGGAGTTCATGGGGAGCCAGGTGCGCCGCTGGCCCTTGAGGTTCGCGGTGAAGCCCTCGGTGCAGCGCAGGATGTACGGGGCGCGGACGGTGCCGTACGGGGTGTGCGCGTGCTTGGGCTCGATCTCGGTGACGGGCGTCGACTCGTGGATGGTGACGCCGAGCGCCTCGACGGTCGCGGCGAGCCCCTGGACGAGTTTGACCGGGTGCAGCCGGGCGCCGTGCGGGGTCCAGGTGGAGCCGACGGCTCCGGTGACGTTGACGCGTTCGCAGGTCTCCCGGGCGCCGCGCAGGACGCGGTCCGTCTCGCCGAAGGCGATCTCGACGGAGTGGAAGTCCTTGAGCCTGGCCAGCTGCGCGGGCGTGTAGGCGACTTCGAGGACGCCGCCCTGATGGATGTCGGCGTCGATGTTCTCCTCGGCGGCCACCCGTACGACTTCGTCGACCGTCTCGTTCATCGCCTGCTGGAGCCGGACGGCGGCTTCGTGGCCGTGGAGTTTCGCGTAGCGGTCGCGGCCCGCGATGCCGTTGTACAGCCAGCCGCCGTTGCGCCCGGAGGCACCGTAGCCGCAGAACTTGGCTTCGAGGACGGTGATGTTGAGGAAGGGGACGGCCTTCTTGAGGTAGTAGGCGGTCCACAGTCCGGTGTATCCGCCGCCGACGATGCAGATGTCGGCGGTGGCGTCGCCCGGCAGGGGCTCCCGGGCGAGAGGGGTGCCTCGGTCCGCGTACCAGAACGATATGCCGCCGTTTACGGTGCTGACGGTGCTCATGTTGCCCCTGCTTTGTCCGGTGTGAAGCCCTGTGTGGAGTGTTGCGTGAAGCGTGGTGCGAGGGTGTGCGCGAGGCCGCGTTTCCTCTGGGGCGGGACGTTACTGCGGAGCGGGCGTTTTCGTCCTTTGCCGGGACCGGGTCAGTGGGTAGCAGGCGAGGCCGATGAGCACGGCGGTGAAGTGGCCGAGGTCGGTGAAGGAGCGGCCGGCGATGAGGGGGACGCCGTAGAAGACGAGGACGGCGAAGAGGTACACGTACCGCCAGGGCGGCGGGACGCGGTACGTGAGGACGGCGACGACCCCCGCGAGCGCGTAACTGACGCCGACATCAAGGGTGTTGGCAGCCGCGGGTGGTACATGTCCGTGCCGGATCGCCCAGGCCAGGACGCCTTCGCTGGCGAGGGAGGCGAGGACGTGTGCCAGGACGGCGACGGTGAGCCAGCGCAGGGTGCCGAGCCAGCGTTCGGCGGGGGCGTGGAAGACGGTGTACAGGAGGGCGTAGGGGACCCACTGGCCGCCGTCGATCCAGAAGGCGCTGGCGAACAGAACACGTAGGGGGTCCTCGGTGAGTTCGTGGATGTTGGTCGAGCGCTGGCGCAGGAAGTCCTCTTCGAAGTCCGGTGACATCTGGTGGACGATGACCGTGGTGACGAAGAGCGCGGCCAGCCAGACGTAGGTGCCGGGTGCGCTGCGGATCCATGAGCCGACGCTGCGGATCCATGAGCCGACGCTGCGGATCCACGAACCGGCGATGGTGCGGTGCCGGGTGGGCGGTGCGGGGCTGCTCGGAGTCATATCCGATTGACGCACGGCCCTAGGATCGTCGGCGTGATCGACATTCCGGACGGGCTGATCGCCACCCAGTCCAAGTACAACGGCGACGCCGGGCGGGCATTCCTGGCGGCGCTGCCGGGGCGGGCCGCCGGGTTCCTGGAGCGGTGGGGGCTGCGGCGGGACGGCGAGGCGTTCCACGGGGTGTGTGCGCTGGTGCTCCCGGTGGTGCGGGTGGCGGACGGCTGCCCGGCGGCGTTGAAGCTCCAGCCGGTGGACGAGGAGACGGTGGGCGAGCCGGTCGCGCTGCGGGTGTGGGGCGAGGCGGGCGCGGGGGCCGTGGGGTTGCTGGACCACGATGCCGCGACGGGGACGCTGCTGCTGGAACGGCTGGACGGACGCCGCTCGTTGGAGGGGATGGCGGACGAGCGCGAGGCGTCGGGGATTCTCGCCGGGCTGCTGGCCCGGCTGACGTCCGTACCCGCCCCGGCGGGCAGCGGGCTGCGGGGGCTGGGGGACCTGGCGGAGCGGATGCTGGCGGCGGCGCCGGGGGCGGTGGCGGAGCTGGTGGACGCGGCGGAGGCGCGGCTGCTCGCGGACTGCGCGGCGGCGGTGCGGGAGGTCGCGGGGGAGCCGGGGGACCGGCTGCTGCACTGGGACCTGCACTACGGCAATGTGCTGGCCGACGGGGCGGGCCGGTGGGTGGCCATCGACCCGAAGCCACTGGTCGGCGATCCGGGCTTCGAGCTGTTGCCGGCCCTGGTCAACCGGTTCGACCCGGCGGCGGTCCGGTGGCGGTTCGATCTGCTGACCCGGGTGCTGGGCCTGGACCGGGAGCGGGCACGGGCCTGGACGCTGGGGCGGCTGCTGCAGAACGCGCTGTGGGACGTGTCGGACGGCCGGCGGCGGCTGGACCCGAACCAGGCGGAGATCGCACGGCAGTTGCTGGGACGGAGCTGACCGGCGCGGAACGGGCGGTGCCGCCGGGCGAGGGGGTGGGGCGGGCTAGGGACGTGCCCCTGTTTACGCTGCCCCCATGATTCGTACCGCTGTCCCCGCCGATGTCCCCGTCATCCACGCCATGGTCCGTGAGCTGGCCGACTACGAGAAGGCCCTGCACGAGGCGAACGCCACCGAGGAGCAGCTGCACGAGGCACTGTTCGGCGAGCGGCCCGCCGCGTACGCGCACATCGCCGAGTCGGACGACGACGGCGAGGTCGTCGGCTTCGCGCTGTGGTTCCTGAACTTCTCCACCTGGCGCGGGGTGCACGGCATCTACCTGGAGGACCTGTACGTACGCCCGGAGCGGCGCGGCGGCGGCCACGGGAAGGCGCTGCTGGCGGAGCTGGCGCGGATCTGTGCGGAGCGCGGCTACGAGCGTCTGGAGTGGTCGGTGCTGAACTGGAACGCCCCGTCCATCGCGTTCTACGAGTCGCTGGGCGCGCGGCCGCAGGACGAGTGGACGGTGTACCGGCTGACGGACGAGGCGTTGGCGGAGCTCGGCGGGCAGCGGTAGGCGGAGGCGGGCCCGCCGCCCTGGTCCCGTGCGCATCGGCGCGAGGGGCGTTGTCAGTGGCATGGGCCACGATGGAGGGCATGGCACGCAGCAACAGCAGGAAGACGGACACCATCGCGGCGGCCCGGCGGCCGGAGGTGCGGCTCCCCCCGCTCGTTCCGTACGACGGCGAGGGCCTGGAGCCGGACGGGGACTACGACGGAGTGCGGTTCGAGGGGACGGATCTCGCGGACGAGTCGGGTCCGGGAGCCCGGTTCATGGACTGCGCGCTGGACGGCTGCGCGCTGGACCGCACGGAGCTGATCAGGGCCCGCTTCATCGACTCGGTGCTGACGGGCGTACGGGGTGTGGGCACCGATCTCGCGGGGGCGTCGCTGCGTGACGTGGAGGTGGTGGACGCCCGGCTGGGCGGAGTGCAGCTGCACGGCGCGGTGCTGGAGCGGGTGCTGGTGCGCGGCGGGAAGATCGATTACCTGAATCTGCGGAAGGCCCGGCTCAAGGACGTGGTGTTCGAGGGCTGTGTGCTGTCCGAGCCGGATTTCGGCGACGCTCAGCTGGTGCGGGTGGAGTTCCGCGACTGTGTGCTGAAGCGGGCCGACTTCAGCTCCGTCCGGATGGAGTCGGTGGACCTGCGCCCGGTCGCGGAGCTGGACATCGCGCGTGGGGTGGAGCGGCTGGCGGGCGCGGTGATCAGCCCGGCGCAGCTGATGGAGCTGGCGCCCGCGTTCGCGGCGCAGATCGGGGTGCGCGTGGAGGCGTAGGACCCTTTCGCGAGGACCGGGTCCGGGTTCAGATACGGGGGAAGCGGGCCTGGAGGTCCCAGATCACGGGGTTGTCGGCGAGGCCCTCGTGCATGTCGGCGAGGTCGGCGATCAGATCGTGCAGGAAGTCGCGGGCCTCGCGGCGCAGCAGCGAGTGGCTGAAGGTGAGCGGGGGCTCCTCGCCGGGCATCCAGTCCGCCTCGACGTCGACCCAGCCGAAGCGGCGCTCGAAGAGCATCCGGTCGGACGATTCGGTGAAGTCCAGCTCGGCGAACTGCTGCCGGTGCGAGCGGTTGCCGCGCGGGTCCTGGTCGATCTGCTCGACGATGTCGCACAGCGCCCACGCGAAGTCGAGCACCGGCACCCATCCCCAGGCCGTGGATACCTCGCGGTCCTCCTTGGTGTCCGCGAGGTAGACGTCCCCGGAGAACAGATCGTGCCGCAGGGCGTGGACGTCCGCGCGGCGGTAGTCGGTCTGCGGGGGATCGGGGAAGCGTCGGGAGAGGGAGTAGCCGATGTCGAGCACGCTTCGATGGTGTCATGCCCGAAGGGGCGTCGGCACCGAGAGGTCCTACGGCAGCAGCCGCTGCTCCTTGGCGACGGCGACGGCGCCCGCGCGGGTGTCGACGCCGAGCTTGTCGTAGATCCGGCCGAGGTGGGTCTTGACCGTGGCCTCGCTGATGAACAGGGCGCGGGCGATGTCGCGGTTGCCCAGGCCCTGGGAGAGCTGGGCCAGGATGTCGAGCTCGCGGTCGGTGAGGGTGGGCAGGGGCTTGCGCATCCGGGCCATGACGCGGCTGGCCACCGGCGGGGAGAGTGTGGTGCGGCCCTGGGCGGCCGAGCGGATCGCGGCGAAGAGCTCCTCGGGGCGCTCGGCCTTCAGCAGATAGCCGGTGGCGCCCGCCTCGATGGCGCGGGTGATGTCGGCGTCCGTGTCGTACGTGGTGAGGACCAGCACATGGACGCCGGTGGCGGCGATGCGGCGGGTGGCCTCGACACCGTCGATGCCCTGGCCGAGCTGGAGGTCCATCAGGACGACGTCCGGGGTGAGCTTGGCGGCCAGGGCGACGGCCTCCTCGCCGCTGCCGGCCTCGCCGACGACCTCGATGTCCGTTTCGCTGCCGAGGAGGGCGAGCAGACCGGCGCGTACGACGACATGGTCGTCGCAGAGCAGGATGCGTACGGTCGGCGTCGCGGTCATGCGAGGGCCTCCGGGGTGGTCGGCGGGGCGGTCGGGGTGAGCGGGACGGCGGCGGACAGCACCGTACCCTCGCCCGGCGCCGACTCGATCGTCAGCGTGCCGCCGAGCTGGTGCAGCCGGGCCCGGATCGCGGGCAGCCCGTGACCGCGCACGCTGCCGGTGGCCCGGGTGGCTTCGGTGGGTGCGAAGCCGTGTCCGTTGTCGGCGATGTCCAGGACGACCCGGTCGTCGAGGTGGGTCAGCGTCAGCGCCGCCTCCGTCGCGTGCGCGTGTTCCTTCACATTGGCCAGGGCGCCCTGCGCGATGCGCAGGAGCGCGGACTGCACCCGGTCCGGCAGCGCGGTGTGCCCTTCCCCCTCCACATGGCAGCGGACGGTGAGTCGCCCCTGCCCCTGTGCCGTCTCGCGGGCGGCCAGTGCGTGCAGGGCCGCCTCCAGGCCGCCGCCCTCCGCGAGATCGGCGGGCGCCAGGTCGTGGACGAAGCGGCGGGCCTCGGCGAGATTGCGTTCCGCGATGCCGGTGGCCGTACGGACATGGCGGCGGGCGGTCACCGGGTCGGCGTCCCAGGTGCGGTCGGCGGCCTGGAGCAGCATCTGCTGGCTGGAGAGGCCCTGCGCCAGGGTGTCGTGGATCTCCATGGACAGCCGCTGGCGTTCGGCGAGGGTGCCCTCGCGGCGCTCGGTGGCGGCCAGTTCGCGGCGGGTGCGCAGCAGGTCGTCGATGAGTTCGCCCTGCCGCTCGGACAGTTCGCGCTGACGCCCGGCCTGGCGCTGCATATGGACGAAGACCGCCGTCGCGACCGCCGCCACGGCGGGCGGGGCGAGTACCAGATTCGGGTCGAAGCCCTCGGCCAGCCGCAGTTGCGCGGCGACGACGAACAGGGTGAGCAGGGCGACGAGCGCGAGCGCGGCGCGCGGCGGGAGGATGCGCAGCCCGGTGAAGAAGAGCGGCACCGCGCACCACGCGAAGCTCGGCGCGAGGACGACCAGCACCATCCACACGGCGACCAGCACCCCCAGCCACACCAGGGAGCGCGGTGTCGGACGCGAGCCGAGCACCGGCCCGAGCACGTACAGCACGGCGAGGGCGACGGAGAGCGCGATGATCCACGGGGTGCGGGCCTCGCCGGGGTGGCGCAGCAGGAAGCGGGTGAGCGAGGCGCCGAGCAGCAGGAAGAACGCGGCGTGCATCAGGAGCGTGAGCCACCGGGCGTCCGGGTCGCCGGTCCGGTCCGGTGCGGCGGATGGGGTTCGGTGCTTCACCTCGTACCTCTCGCTCCTCACCGTCAGCGGCACCGCTGACCTGCACGGATACGTCCATGGTCACCCCGGATGACCACCGTCGCATCAACCGATCGGCTGATGGGGCCGTCGACCGTCCCGCGCGCGGCGTCGAGCCGGTCCGTCGACCGTACGGGGCCGGGCCCGGCCGGAGGATCGATGACAGAGCCGAACACGCTCATCCACCGCTGCTGAGGAGCCCACCATGAAGAAGCTGTCGCTGCGCACCCGCGTCCTGACCGGTGCCGCCGTCGTCGCCGCCCTCGGCGCCGGGACCTTCGGCGCGATGTCCGCCAGCGCCTCCACCCCGGCCGCCGCCCCCGCCGCCGTCAAGGCCGACGCCGCGAATCGCAACCTCCAGCAGACCACCCACCTGACCGTGGCCGCCGCCACCAAGGCCGCCCGGGCGACCCTCGACGCCGCGAAGAAGGAGAACCAGCGCGTCTCCGTCGCCGTCGTCGACCGCAACGGCAACACCATCGTGACGCTGCGCGGCGACGGCGCCGGCCCGCAGGCCTACGAGTCGGCCGTGAAGAAGGCCTACACCGCCGTCTCCTGGAACGCCCCCACCTCCGAGCTGGCCCAGCGCCTGACGAACGCCCCCACCCTGAAGGACATCCCCGGCACCCTGTTCCTCGCGGGCGGTGCTCCCGTCACGGCGAAGGGTGCCCCGATCGCGGGCATCGGGGTGGCCGGCGCCCCGAGCGGCGACCTCGACGAGAAGTTCGCCCAGGCCGGCGTCGCCTCCCTCGCCAAGTAGGCGTCGAGCAAACAGAGCAGGCCTGGCAGGCCGAGCGACAGGAGTACGACCCTATCGAGCCGATGACCGCCGACACCCACCAGCACGGCGCGACGCTCGCACCCGACGGCACCCTGCTCGTCGTCGGCACCGGCCCGATCCTCTCCGACGACAAGGGCCCCTCCCTCACCATCCGCACCCCCGAAGTCTCCGAGCGCGTCGTACCGCTGGACGGGCCGCACGAGGACGTGGCGGTGTCCGACGACGGCCGTACGGCGTACGTCACCGAGGGCTTCACCCGCGACGGGTACGGCAACGGCATCACCGTCATCGATCTCACGGGCGGGAAGCGGCCGTTCGAGGTGATCGCGGGCGCCCGCCCGCTGGGGATCGCGGTCCTCTGAGCCGATATCCCGCCAACCGGGCATTCCGTGCCTAGGATCGCCGCTGTGGATCAGCGAACACCTGTACGCCGCACGGCCCGCGCCGCCGCTCTCGTCCTGCTGGTGCTGACGACGTCCACCGGCTGCACCGGCGGTGTCGAGGGCAGACCCGGCGCGGCCGGCCTGCGCGATCCGTACTTCCCGAAGCTCGGCAACGGCGGCTACGACGTCACGCACTACGACCTCGCGCTCGACGTCGACCCGGCCGCCCACCGGCTGCGCGGCACCGCCACGATCACCGCGCGCGCCACTCAGGACCTCAGCGCCTTCGACCTCGACCTCGTCGGACTCACCGTGGAATCCGCGACCGTCGACGGCCGTCCTGCAGCCGTCAACCGGGCCGGGCAGGAGCTGACGCTGCGTCCCGACGCCGCGAGCCGGCTGCGCAGGGGCAGCACCTTCCGTACGGTCGTCCGCTACTCGGGCTCCCCGCGGACCCTCACCGACCCCGACGGGTCGCAGGAGGGCTGGCTGCGGACCGCGGACGGTTCGGTCGCGCTCGGCGAACCGACCGGCTCGATGGCCTGGTTCCCCGGCAACAACCACCCGAGCGACAAGGCGTCGTACGACATCGCCGTCACCGTCCCCGAGGGGCTGACGGCGGTGTCCAACGGGGAGCTGGCCTCCCGGCGGACCTCGGGCGGTACCACCACGTACCGCTGGCACACGGGCGAACCGATGGCGAGCTATCTGGCGACCGTCGCCATCGGCCGTTTCGACACGAAGGAGTCGACGACGGCGGACGGCATCAAGGTGTTCACCGCCGCGGACACGACGGTGGCGGCGGACAGCGCGCGGATTCTCGCCCGGGTCCCCGAGGTCGTGAAGTGGGAGGCGGAGCGGTTCGGCCCGTACCCCTTCTCCGCCACGGGCGCGATCGTCGAGCGCAGCGGGGACGCCGGCTACGCCCTGGAGACCCAGAACCGGCCCTTCTTCCACGGGCCGCCGGACGCCGGGCTCCTCGTCCACGAGATGGCCCACCAGTGGTTCGGCGACTCCGTCACGCCCGACAGCTGGCGGGACATGTGGCTGAACGAGGGCTTCGCGACGTACGCGGAGTGGCTGTGGGAGGCCGACAAGAACGACAGACCGGTCCAGGGCCGGTTCGACGCCGCCTTCGAGGACGACGACAACTGGGCCTTCCCGCCGGCCGATCCGCCGACGGCCGCGGACATCTCGCAGGCGCCGGTGTACGGGCGCGGGGCGATGGTCATCCACAGGATCCGGCAGGCTGTGGACGACGACAAGCGCTTCTTCGCGCTCGTCAGGGGCTGGACGAAGGCCCACCGGCACGGCAACGCGTCGACCGCCGACTTCACCGCCTACGTGGAGAAGACGACCGGTCAGGACCTGACGGAGCTGTGGAACACCTGGCTGTACGGCAGGAGCCGGCCCGCCTCGAAGGACTGACCGGCTCCCGTCGGAGTGCTGCTGTTCGGACTACTTCACGTTGACGCCGCCCCAGGCGGCCTGGACCGCGGTGAGCTCGGCGCTGTCCGCGCCGTACAGGTCGGTCGCCGCCTTCTCGGTCGCCTCACGGGCGCCCGCGTAGTCGGTGGTCGACGTCATGTACTCGGAGAGGGCCTTGTACCAGATCTGGACGGCCTTGTCCCGGCCGATGCCGGTGACGGTCGAGCCGTCGCTGGTCGGGGAGTCGTAGTCGACCCCGTTGATGGTCTTCGCGCCGCTGCCCTCGGACAGCAGGTAGAAGAAGTGGTTGGCGACGCCGGAGGAGTAGTGCACGTCGAGGTCGCCGACGCTGCTGTCCCAGGAGTCGGCCGAGCCGCCGTCCTTGCTCGGCTTGTCCATGTAGCGCAGCGGGGAGCCGTCGCCGTTGATGTCGATCTTCTCGCCGATGAGGTAGTCGCCGACGTCCGTGCTGTTGTCGGCGGCGAACTCGACCGAGGTGCCGAGGATGTCGCTGGTCGCCTCGTTCAGGCCGCCGGACTCGCCGAAGTAGTCGAGGTTGGCGGTGGACGCGGTCAGGCCGTGGCTCATCTCGTGGCCCGCGACGTCGAGGGCGGTCAGCGCGCTCTTGTTGTCGGCGCCGTCGCCGTACGTCATGCAGAAGCAGCTGTCGTCCCAGAACGCGTTGACGTACGCGTCGCCGTAGTGGACCCGCGAGTACGCGGCCTTGCCGTCACCGGCGATGCCGTCGCGGCCGAACGCCGACTTGTAGAAGTCCCAGGTCTGCGCGGCGCCGTAGGCGGCGTCGACCGCGGCGGTCTGGCGGTCGTTGCCGGTGCCGTCGCCCCAGGTGTCGTCGTCGTCCGTGACGAGGTCACCGGTGCCGCTCTCGCCCTGGTTGAGGTCGTACGTCTTGTGGCCGCCGCGGTCGCCGTCGGTCAGCTCGAAGCCGGAGCCGGCCGCGGTGGTCGACAGCTGGACCTCGCCGCTGTACTGGCTGTTGCCGACGCCGGTCTCGACCGCCTCGTAGCTCTGGAGCTTCTTGCCGGTGATCGCGTCGGTGATGGTATGCACCCGGCTCGGCGTGCCGTCCTTCTGCACCCCGGTCTTCACCGTCTCCAGGGCGAGGACGGGCTTGCCGGAGCCCGCCCAGATCACCTTGCGGGCGGCGGCCGCGGTCTTGATCTTCGGCGTCGTGGAGGGCACGGATATCCGGGCCTTGGTCGCCTTGGTGACGCCCTTGAGCTTTCCGCCGGGGGCGGTGTGGGTGACGAGGTCGCCGCCGAGCACGGGCAGCCCGTCGTAGGTGCGCTCGTAGCGGGTGTGGACGGTGCCGTCCGCGTCCTTGATCACATCACGGACGATCAGCTTCTCCTTGCCGCCGAGCCCGAGCGAGTCGGCGGTCGAAGAGACCTCGCTCTGTGCGGACTTGATGGCGGCGTTGCGCTGCGAGGCCTTGTTCGCGCTGAAGGGCACAACGCTGTGAGTGGCGGAGGGGCCGTCATTGCCGTTGTCGGGCGCGGCGTTCGCCGCACCGGTCTGCATGCCGACGACGACCATCGCGGCCACGGCGGCCAGGGCTGCGGCGCGACGGGTGTTCATGTGGGGGGTCATGCGCTCTCCGTTGCTCGTTCCGTGGGGGGGTTACGAGTCGAGAGCGTGCCATCGAATGACCGACATTGACGGAGCACTAACAAATACCTCACATTTATTTGACTACTTCTTGTCCGAATGGAATACACATGTGTTCGTTAATCGGCGGGAGTTGGGCGTAGATGTCCGGTGACACCGCATACGGGGCACTCTGCCCCTGCCCCTGCCCCTGCTCCGGCCGCGCACACGCGGAAGCCCCCGGCCGCAACGGCCGGGGGCTTCCGTGGTCGTGCCCGTGCGTCAGAGGTTGACGCCGAAGTCCTGGGCGATGCCGCGCAGACCGGAGGCGTAACCCTGGCCGACCGCGCGGAACTTCCACTCCGCGCCGTTGCGGTACAGCTCGCCGAAGACCATGGCGGTCTCGGTGGCGGCGTCCTCGCTCAGGTCGTAGCGGGCGATCTCGACGCCGCCGGCCTGGTTGAGGATGCGGATGAACGCGTTGCGCACCTGGCCGAAGTTCTGGCTGCGGGTCTCGGCGTCGTAGATCGAGACCGGGAAGACGATCTTGTCGACGTCGGCCGGCAGGCCCGCCAGGTTGACGTTGATCTGCTCGTCGTCGCCCTCGCCCTGGCCCGTGACGTTGTCACCGGTGTGGACGATGGTCTGGTCGGGCGTCGACTTGTTGTTGAAGAAGACGAAGTGACCGTCGGAGACGACCTTCCCGGCCGGGTTGACCGCGATCGCCGAGGCGTCGAGGTCGAAGTCGGTGCCGGTGGTGGTGCGGACGTCCCAGCCGAGGCCGACCGTGACGGCGGTCAGGCCCGGGGCCTCCTTGGTGAGGGAGACGTTGCCGCCCTTGGACAGGCTTACAGCCATGGGAAGTCCCTTTCATCGTCGATTGCGGGCTTCATGCCATCACGAAGCTACCGTCACAGGCCATAACGTGGACAAGGGACCAGGAGGTTCCTGATCCCTTTACTTTCTTTACCGAAGTCCCCCGGTCGGACGGCCGGCCGGTACGGCAAAAGAAGGTGACGAACACCCTCTGGTCCGGGGAACATGGGTGTCATGTCCGGGCCCTATGTCATCCGCGGTTCGGTCTCCCTGCCGGAGGCCGAGCTCATGTGGCGTTTCTCGCGGTCCTCCGGACCCGGGGGGCAGCACGTCAACACCAGCGACTCCCAGGTGGAGCTCCGCTTCGACCTCGCGGCGACCGAGTCGCTCCCCGAGGTGTGGAAGGAGCGGGCGCTCCAGCAGCTGGAGAGCAGGCTCGTCGGCGGGGTGATCGCGGTACGCGCCTCCGAGCACCGCTCCCAGTGGCGCAACCGCGAGACGGCCCTCGTGCGGCTCGCCTCCCTGCTCGCCGAGGCGACGGCGCCGCCCCCGAGGCCGCGCCGCAAGACGCGGATCCCGCGGGGCATCAACGAACGCCGGCTGCGCGAGAAGAAGCAGCGCGGCGATACCAAGCGCGGCCGCTCCGGCCGCGACTGGTGACGGACCGGTTCTCCCATCCGGGGCCCGGCGGCCGGTCTCCCGCCGTCCTCACCCCAGTCGGCGGTAGCGCCCCCGGAAGTACGTCAGCGGCGACCCGTCCCCGCTGGGCAGGGCCGCGCTCAGCACCCGCCCGATCACCAGCGTGTGGTCGCCCGCCAGGACCCGCTGCTCGGTACGGCACTCCAGCGTGGCCAGCGCGCCGCCGATCAACGGCGCGGCGGTGACCTCGCCCCGTGTATAGGGGATGTCCTCGAACAGCAGCCGGTCGCTGATCCGGCCCTTCATCGCGAACCGTCCGGCGACGTGCCGCTGGCTCTCGGTGAGCACGGACACCGCCCACAGCGGCTGCTCCGACAGCAGGTCGTCCATCCGGGAGTCGTTGCGCAGACTGACCATCACCAGTGGCGGGTCCAGGGACACCGACATGAAGGCGGTCGCCGTCATGCCGACGTCCTCGCCGCGTCCGTGCTCGTCCAGCGGCGGCTCCTGGGCGGTGATCAGTACGACACCGGCGGCCAGCCGGGCGAGGGCGCCTCGGAACTCATCGTTGCTCACCCCCTCAGCATGGGGGACGGGCCGGGAACGCGGGGTGGGGGTCGTCGTCTGCAGCACATCGGGCACGCTAGCCGCGGAGTGCGTGCCTCCGCATCGGGCCAAGGGACCAGCCGGGTCCTAGGACCCGTGGTCAATGGCGGACGCGGCGGCGCCGCGACGCAGGGGTCCGCGTGGCAGACCGGCGTTGCGGATCCGCGTCACGGATGTGCGTCACGGATGTGCGTTCAAGAAAAGGACGGAGCGGATCCGCACGCCACTCACAACCCTTTACCATCTGTTGTGACTTGAGTCACAGAGTGCAATATTTGTTGACCCTGTGTACCGGCTGCACAGCTCACTGTGATTCAGTTGCCGTGACACTGCAGTAAGTACGTCGATATGAAACCTGGAGTGCTGTCGAGGTCTCGGGGAGTGCGAGCAATGGAGGCCGAGTCGGAGCCGTACGTCCGTCTTGCGACGATGCGGCAGTTGCACCAGGCCGTGGCCGATCTCAACACGGCGCGGAGCCTGGCCGACACACTGCAGACCGTGGCCGACGGAATCGTCACCGGTCTCGGCTACGAGCTGGCCTGCGTGAACCTGGTCCGCCCCGACGGCGATCTCGTGGTTGCCGCCTTCGCGGGCAACAGCGCGGCGGAAGCCCTGATCACCGGCCGGGTCGGCTCGCGTGCCTCCTGGGAGCGCCGGCTGACGATGGGGCAGGCCTGGGACGAGCTCCGTTTCATACCGCACACCGACGGCTGGGTCCTCCTCGACGACGACGTACCGCAGTGGCACACCGACGGGCCGGATCCCCGTTTCGAGGACGAGTGGCACCCGCAGGACCGCCTCTACGCCCCGATGTACGCCTCCGGCGGTGGCCCCGATCTGCTGGGCGTCATTTCCGTGGACCGCCCGCGCAACGGCCGCCGCCCCGGCGCCTGGGGCCGCGAGGCCCTCCAGATGTACGCGTCGCAGGCGGCCATTGCGATCAGCAACGCCCGGCTCAGAGCAAACATGCAGCGGGCGCTGGTCCGCCTCGAACGGGAACAGCAGGCGCTGCGGGCCAGCGAGGAGTCCTTCCGCCAGGCCTTCGAGTACGCGCCCAGCGGCATGGCCATCGCCGAGATGGGCGGCGACCAGCACGGCCGGCTGCTGCGCACCAACGACGCCCTGTGCCGACTGCTCGGCCGTCCCGCGTCCGTGCTGCGCCGCTACTCCTTCGCCGACCTCGTCCACCCCGAGGACATCGGCACCCTGCTGCGCACCTCCGCCGAGGGCGGCCGTGCCGAGCTGCGCCTCGGGCGGCGGGACGGCACCTACCTCTGGGTCTCGCTGCGCAACTCCGTCGTCGCCGACACCGCGGACGGCCCCCGCTTCCTGCTCACCCACGTCGAGGACATAGAGGAGCGCAAGCGCCACGAGCTGCATCTCGCGCACCGTGCCTCGCACGACGCGCTCACCGGCCTGCCCAACAGCGCCGAGCTGCGCTCCCGGCTGGGCGCCCGGCTCTGCGACCGCCCGAACGCGGCGGCCACCACCCCGGTGGAGGCGCTGGACGCGGCCTACGGAGACATCGACGATCAGGACGCGCGGACGCACGGCTACGAGGTGGACCAGGCACCCGGCGGCCCGTACGACCACCATGTGCACGCCGTCGCACCCGACACCGAGCACGACGACGGGGCGAAGGGGCTCGCGGTCCTCTTCTGCGACCTCGACGGCTTCAAGTCGATCAACGACCGCTTCGGCCACCACACCGGTGACGCCGTGCTGATCGAGGTCGCCCGCCGGCTCACCACCTGTGTACGCGACGGCGACACCGTGGCCCGGCTCGGGGGTGACGAATTCGTCGTCCTCGCCGACGGACTCGGCGACGCGGACGCCGCGGACCTGGCCGTACGCCTGCGTAACGCCATCATTCCGCCGATTCGGGTCGACGGCAGGGCGGTGCGGGTGGGGGCGAGCTTCGGCATCGGCTGGGCCGCCTGCGGCATGACCGCGGAAGAGGTGCTGCGCTCCGCCGACCAGCGGATGTACGTGGAGAAGCGGTCGCGCTCGAAGGTTCACCGCAGGGCAGGCTGACGTTCACGGCGGCGCCTTTCCCGGGCTCCGCCGCCGTTCCGGTACCGGCGACGGCAATTCTTGGTGCGGGCCGTTCGGGGTAGGCTCGGCCGGTCGGCCACGGCTGGCACTATTCGGCGACGGCTGGCGACATGGTGAGGAGTGACCCAGGGATGACGGCCGGGAACAACGGCGCAAACACGCCCGAGGACGACGATCCGTTCGGCTACCTGTACGAGGACGGACAGGCAGCGGGCGCCCAGCCGCCGCGGCAGGGCGGCTACGGCTACCCACCGGCGGCCCCGCAGCCCGGGGTGCCCCGGACCTCGTACAACCAGGTACGCACCGTCGGCGAGCGTCAGTACGGCCAGCAGATGCCGCAGCAGCAGGCGTACGGCCAGCCGAACGCGCAGTACGCCGCCCCGGAGACGTACCCCGGCGGCGGCGCTCAGGTCCCGCAGCAGGGCGGCCGCGGCCGGTCCGGCGGCTCCTCCGGCAGCGGCGGCCCCAACACCAAGGGCCTGCTGATCGCCGCGGTCGCGGTGGTCCTGGTCGTGCTCATCGGCATCGGTGCCGCGCTGATCACGGGCAACGACAAGGACAAGAAGAAGGACGAGGCCACCTCCTCCGCCGGACCCGGCAGCCAGGTCGAGGAGTCCCCGAAGCCCAAGGAGTCCGCGAGCTCCGGGGCCCCGGTCGAGCTCCCCAAGCAGGACGCGGCGACGCTGAAGCTCGGCGGCACGGCCCAGCTGGACAACGCGACCAAGGGTGCCAAGAGCTCCAACGGCCAGTACATCAACCTCAACGAGGTCGGCCGGTCGGCGACCTGGTCGGTCGAGGTGCCGAAGGCCGGTCCGTACACGCTGTTCGTGACGTACGGAGTGCCGGGCAAGGATGCCAAGACGTCCCTGACGGTCAACGCCGAGGCTCCCCGCGAGATCAGGATGAAGAACTTCGCCGAGGCCCCTGAGGGCGATCTGGAGAAGGGCTGGACGACCACGTTCTCCTGGATGCAGCTCAACAAGGGCCCGAACACGATCACGATCTCGTGCAACGAGGGTGACCAGTGCGACGCCAACCTGGATCAGCTGTCGCTGAAGGCCGGTCACGTGAAGCGCTGACCATCCCTGGACGCACTCCGGCCCCCTCGCCTCCGGGCGAGGGGGCCGGATCGTTTTCCGGGCGCGGAGCGGCTCAGCCCATCAGGCTCAAGAACCCCGCCACCGTCCCCGCCATCGCCTCGCGCCCCGGTGCGATGTACTTCCTCGGGTCCACGCCCGTGGTGTTCTCGGCCAGGTACGCCCGTACCGCGCCGGTGAACGCGGTGTTCAGGGCCGTGCCCACGTTGATCTTGACCATGCCGGAGGAGGCGACGGCCCGGCGGATCTCCTCGTCCGGGACGCCGCTGGAGCCGTGCAGCACCAGCGGGACCGGGACCGCGTCGCGCAGCCGGCCGATCAGCTCGTGGTCCAGGGCGGCGGTGCGCTCGGTCATGGCGTGCGAGGAGCCGACCGCGACGGCCAGCGCGTCCACCCCGGTGTCGCGGACGTACGCGGCGGCCTCGGCCGGGTCGGTGCGGACGCCGGGGGCGTGGGCGTCGAGCGGGGCCTCGCCCTCCTTGCCGCCGACCTTGCCGAGCTCGGCCTCGATCCAGATGCCGCGCTCGTGGCCCCAGGCCACCGCCTCGGCCGTGGCCCGCACGTTCTCCTCGTACGAGAGCTTGGACGCGTCGAACATGACGGAGCCGAAGCCCTCCGTGTGCGCCTGGTGCAGCAGCTCCACGGACTTGACGTGGTCGAGGTGGAGGGCGAGCGGGGCGCCCGAGGCGCGGGCGACGGCGGCGGCCGCGGCGGCGATGGCGGAGAGCCGTCCGCCGTGGAACTTCACGGCGTTCTCGGAGATCTGGAGGATGGCGGGTGCTCCCGCGCGCTCCGCGCCGGCCGCGATGGCCTCCGCGTGCTCCAGCGTGATGACATTGAAGGCGGCGATCCCGCGTCCCTCGGCCTGGGCGGCGGAGACGAGTTCACCGGTGCTGACGAGCGGCATGCTGACCTCTTGCTACTTCATTTCGAACCGCGATCGGGCGGGTTCGGGACGGGCGCGGCCTCTCAGGCCGCCGGTGCGTGTTCCTCGATGCCGACGCGCGGCAGCAGCTCCTCGTACGCCGCGCGGTCGAAATCACCGGCCGTCGGGGAGAGCACGGTCGCCGTCGACAGTGCCACCGCCCGCCGCAGCCGGTCCGGCCAGCTCAGCCCCTCGACGAGGCCGGACAGCAGCCCGGCCACCGCGGAGTCGCCCGCGCCGGTCGGATTGCCCAGGACCTTGGCGGGCGGGGACGCCTGCCAGCTGCCGTCGGGGGTGACCGCCAGCATGCCGTCCGGCCCCAGCGAGGCGATGACCCCGTGCGCGCCGCGGCGGCGGGCGTCGCGGGTGGCACGCATCGGTTCGCGGGAGCCGGTGAGCTGGGCGAGCTCGTCGGCGTTCGGCTTGATCAGGTCCGGGCGGGCGGCGATGCCGCGGCGGAGCGGTTCGCCGCTGGTGTCCAGGAGCACGGGGACACCGGCGGCACGGGCCGACCGGACCAGTTCGGCGTAGGCGCCGACATGGATGCCGGGCGGCAGGCTGCCGCAGAGCGCGACGGCGTCGGCCCCGGTGAGGAGCTCCTCGTACCGGCCGAGGAGGGCGGTCCACTCGTCGGCGCTGACGAGCGGGCCGGGTTCGTTGAGCTGGGTGGTGTCGCCGGTGGCCCGGTCGACGACGGCGATGGTGCGGCGGGTGTTCCCGGCGACGGCGACGAGAGCGTCGGTGATCGGCGCGGCGGCGATCGGTGCGGGGGAGTCCGTACCGGTCTCCCGCGGCGACAGGCCGGCCAGCAGCTCGCGGAGCACGGCTCCGGTGGAGCCCCCGGCGAAGCCGGTGACAACTGTTTCGTGGCCGAGGGCGGAGAGCACCCGGGCCACGTTGAGTCCCTTGCCGCCGGGTCGCTCGGACATGTCGCTGACGCGGTGGCTGGCGTGCGGGACGAGTTCCGGGACGCCGTACGTCAGGTCGAGTGCCGTATTCAGTGTGACCGTGAGGATCACCGCGGCCGCTCCCTCGATCCCTGCTCCGAAGCGCGAAACCGTGGACGGAATGCGCTTTCTCTGGCTGTTTTCCAGGCGATCATGCCAAAGAGGTGGCGGTCGGCCCAGACCTCGGGACCAACCGCCGTCTCTTCGTTACGTATTCGACTCACCGTCAATAATGGGGCAGATCAGCCGATCTGGGGCGCTTTGATCCATTCGCCCTTGCGCATGACGCCCTTGAGCGCGAAGTCCTCGTCCAGGACCACCAGGTCCGCGTCCTTGCCCGGTTCCAGCGAGCCGACCCGGTCGTACACGCCGAGCAGCCGGGCCGGATTGGCGGAGATGGACTGCACGACATCGCCGACCGGGATCCGGTCGATGGTCACGGCCCGGTGGAACGCGGTGTCCAGGGTGAGCGTGGAGCCCGCGATCGAGTTGCCCTCGACCAGCCGCGCGACGCCGTCCTTGACCTCGACCGCGAGCGGGCCGAGCTGGTACAGGCCGTCGCCGAAGCCGGCCGCGTCCATGGCGTCGGTGATCAGCGCGACGCGGTGGGCGCCCGCGTGGTGGTAGGCCAGCTCCAGGGCCGCGGGGTGCAGATGCGTGCCGTCGTTGATCAGCTCGACGGTGATCCGCTCGTCCTCCAGCAGCGCCGCGATCGGTCCGGGCTCGCGGTGGGCGAGCGGCGGCATCGCGTTGAAGAGGTGCGTGGCGACGGTGGCGCCCGCGTCGATCGCCTCGACGGTCTGCTCGTACGTGGCGTCGGTGTGCCCGATCGCGGCGATGACGCCGTGCTCGGCGAGCAGCCGCACCGAGTCGATGCCGCCCGGCAGTTCGGTGGCGAGCGTGAACATCTTCGCCGTGCCGCGCGCCGCGTCCACCAGCTTGCGGACCTCGGCCGGGTCCGGGTGGCGCAGCAGGTCCTCGCTGTGCGCGCCCTTGCGGCACGGCGAGATGAACGGCCCCTCGAAGTGGATGCCGGCCAGGTCGCCCTGCTCCACCAGCTCGGACAGGACACCGGCCCGGTGGGCGAGGAAGTCCATCTCGCCGGTGACCGTGGAGGCGACCAGTGTGGTGGTGCCGTGCTCGCGGTGGGTGCGGATGCCGGTGAGGACCTCGTCCACGGTGCCGGAGGTGAAGGACGCGCCGCCGCCGCCGTGGTTGTGCATGTCGACGAAGCCGGGGACCACCCAGTGGCCGCTCAGGTCGACGGTCGGTGCGCCCTCCGCCGTGGAACCGGCGATCCGGGTGCCCTCGACGATCAACCGGCCGTTCTCGACGATCCCGGTGGGAAGCACCACCCGGGCACCTGCGAGAACTGTGCTGTCTGCGCGTCCGGCCATCAGGCGGATACCTCCGTGGAGAGAAGATCCCAGGCGAGCAGCCCTGCGCCCAGGCATCCGGCGGTGTCCCCGAGGGCCGCCGGGACGATGTGGGGCAGCTTCTGGAACGTGACGCGTTCCTCGACGGCCGCACGGAGTGGTGTGAACAAGGTTTCCCCGGCCTCGGCGAGACCGCCACCGATGATGAGGGAGTGCGGGTCGAGCAGCGTCAGCGCGGTGACCAGCCCGGCGGCGAGCGCGTCCACGGCGTTCTGCCAGACCTGTACGGCCGCGGGGTCGCCCGACTCGACGGCCTTCGCGCAGTCCGCCGCGTCCGCCTCCGGGTCGCCGGACGCGGCGGCCCAGGCGCGGCTGACGGCGGCGGCGGACGCCAGGGTCTCCAGACAGCCGCGCTGTCCGCAGCCGCAGTCGGGTCCGTCCGGCCGGACCACGATGTGCCCGATCTCGCCCGCGTATCCGTGCGCGCCCGCCTCGATCGTGCCCGCGATGCCGATGGCCCCGGCGATGCCGGTGCCCAGCGGGACGAAGAGGAAGCGGTCGGCGCCCTTGCCCGCGCCGATCCGGCCCTCGGCGAGCCCGCCGGTGCGTACGTCGTGGCCGAGCGCGACGGGGACACCGCCGAGCCGTTCGCCGAGCAGTTGCCGCATGGGTACGTCGCGCCAGCCCAGGTTCGAGGCGTAGACCGCGATCCCGTTCTCGGCGTCGACGATGCCGGGCACGGCGACGCCGGCCGCGACGGCGCTCTCGCCGAGGTGCTCCTCGCCGTACGCCCGCAGATCGGCGGCGAAGCCGAGGATCGACTCCACGACGGCTTCGGGGCCGCGCTCTCTGCCGGTGGCCCGCCGCGCCTCGTGCAGCAGGGTGCCGTCGGCCCCGACCAGTGCGGCCTTCATTCCGGTGCCGCCCACATCGAGGGCGATGACGTGTTTCACGGGAAACAGTTTCGCCCGAGGAGGCAAAAAGGTCTAGTCCACTATCCCGGTTTGTTGCGGATCCATACAAAACCGCGCCCACGGATTCACGGGACGGGAGCGGCACGGGAACCGGGCCGCCCCGGGACACCTCAGGGCGAAAGGATCACGCTGCGCGAGAGGTTGCGCGGGTGGTCCGGGTCGTACCCCTTCGACTCCGCCAGCTCGACCGCCAGGCGCTGCGCCCGGATCAGATCCGCCATCGGGTCCGCCGTGGCATGCGCGACCAGCGTTCCGCCCACCCGTGCCACATCGCCGGCGAGCCCCTCCGGCAGCCGGCCGAACACCCACGCCACCCGGTGCGGCCCGGTGATCGAGATCGGGCCGTGGCGGTACTCCATCGCCGGGTACGACTCCGTCCAGGCGCCCGCCGCCTCGCGCATCTTCAGCCCGGCCTCCTGCGCCAGCCCGTACGTCCAGCCGCGCCCCAGGAACGTCCACTGCTCGGCCGAGACCACCGCCTCGTCCAGCGGCTCCGTCACGGCGAGCTCCGCGTCCACCGCGGCGGCGGCGACCGTCTTCACCCCGGCCGGAAGCGGACCCGACGCCTCCAGACCGGCCCGCAGAAAGGCCAGCGCGGTGGTCGCGAACCGGGTCTGGACGACCGACTCCTCGTCCGCCCAGTCCAGTACGGCCACCGCGTCGGCGGCGTCCATCACCGGCGTCCTCGGGTCGGCGGTCAGCGCGACGGTGGCGACCTTGCCGCGCAGCTCGCCGAGGAGTTCCAGCACCTCGGTCGTGGTGCCGGAGCGGGTGATCGCCACCACCCGGTCGTACGGGCGCCCGGCCGGGAACTCCGAGGAGGGGTACGCGTCCGTCTCGCCCTGCCCGGCCGCCTCGCGCAGCGCCGCGTACGCGATGGCCATGAACCAGGAGGTGCCGCACCCGGTGACGGCAACCCGCTCACCCGGCCGCGGCAGCCCGTCGAACGCCGCCCCCGCCTCTGCGGCGCGCCGCCAGCAGCCGGGCTGGGTAGCAATTTCTGATGCGGTACGCGACATGCTGAACGGCTCCTTGCGGCGTGGAACGTAACGGTGCGGGCGGTACGGCACAGCGGCGGTGCGGGGCAGGCGGACCCCGAAGGCACCCGCACCGGAACCTACTTAGCAGTAGGCGCAGTTCGGGGGCAATGCTCTCAGGCACGGCGCCGGGTACCGGCCCGGTTACGTTGCGAAAGCGATACCGCCGTGGTGTAGACCATCGGCGACGGCCTGGGGGAGGATCGCACCCCGTTCGAAGGCCCCACGACGGCGTGGCCGGCACGGATGACGCGATGGATGAGGACGGTCTGGGCTGTGCAGCTGCGCTACCGGGTACTGACCGCGGCCGTGACCGCGCTGGGCATGACGGCGACGCTGGCGGGGTGCGGCGGCGGCAACGGCGGTTCGGGGGAGGTCACCCTCAAGCTCGTCGCGGCCGACTACGGCACCGGCCCCGCCAACAGCTCCGAGAAGTACTGGGACGGACTCGTCAAGGGCTTCGAGGCGACCCACCCCGGCATCAAGGTCGACGTCAGCGTCTATTCGTGGAAGGACATCGACCGCGAGGTCGCCGCGATGGTGAAGAAGGGGCAGGCCCCCGACATCGCCCAGATCGGCTCGTACGCCGACTACGCCAAGGCCGGCAAGCTCTACCGGGCGGACCAGATGCTGTCCATCCGCACCCAGGCCAACTTCCTGCCGTCCCTCGCCGACGCGGGCAGCGTGGACCGCACCCAGTACGGACTGCCGTTCGTCGCCAGCACCCGGCTGCTCTTCTACAACAAGAAGTACTTCGCGCAGGCGGGCCTCGACGCCCCGCGGACCTGGGACGACATCCGCGACGACGCGGCGGTGCTCAGGCAGCGCGGCGTGACCTACCCGTTCGCGCTGCCGCTCGGTCCGGAGGAGCCCCAGGCCGAGACCATGATGTGGCTGCTCAGCGGGGGCGGCGGCTACATCGACGACAGCGGCTCGTACGAGATCGACTCGGCCGAGAACGTCAGGACGTTCGACTGGCTGAAGGCGAACCTGGTCGACAAGGGCCTCGTCGGCCCCGTCGCCCCGGGGAAGCTCGACCGCCAGAAGGCGTTCGACGCGTTCACCGACGGCCGGGTCGGCATGCTGAACGGCCACCCGACGCTGATGCAGGAGGCCGAGCGGAAGGGCGTCTCCGTCGGGATGGTGCCGATGCCCGGCAGCGGCGGCCCCGGCAAGAACTCGCTGGGCGTGGCCGACTGGATCATGGGCTTCAAGCAGCGCGGCCACCGTGTGCAGCTGGGCAAGTTCTTCGACTATCTGTTCACCGACAAGAACGTCATCGGCTTCGCCGACGAGTACGACCTCCTCCCGGTCACCGACAGCGCCTCCGCGGCCATGGAGTCCGACGCCAGGTACAAGCCGCTGTGGAAGTTCCTGGCCGCGCTGCCGGACTCGCAGTTCTACCCGTACGGCAAGAGGTCCTGGGCCCGGTCCAGCGAGTCGATCAAGGAGAACATCGGCAAGGCGGTCGAGCCGAACGGCAGCCCCGGGAGCGTGCTGGGGCGGATCGCGCGCGATTCGGCCGCGGCGGCGAAAGAGGATTAGCGGGTGGCGGCCTTTCGGGCGGGCGATATGTTGGCTGATATGACCGCCCCCACGAACGGCCCCGACGGCCTCTCCGACAGGGACCGTGCCGTGCTCGCCGTCGAACGGCAGTCGTGGTCCGGCCCCGGGGCGAAGGAGCGGGCGATCCGCGAACGGCTGGGCATCTCGCCCACCCGCTACTACCAGCTCCTGAACACCCTGCTCGACGACCGCCGCGCACTGGCGGAGGACCCGGTGACGGTCAACCGCCTGCGCCGGGTGAGGGACGCGAGACGCGAACGCCGCTGAGGGCGGGATCGGGCCCCTCCGGCAGAACCGAGCCCCTCCGGCGATCGAGGAGCGGGGGTCCGGGGCAGCGCCCCCGGGAATGCCCGCACCTGCCCCGACCCCGCGTCCCGGCTATAGGCTCCCTCCATGGGCAGCAACCCCGAAGCACCCACACCGAGCGAAACCCCGTCCGCGCTCCCGACTCCCACCACCCCGGCCGGCCAAGAGGCCCTCGCCGCGATCCTCGCCCGCCCCGACCGCGCCGTCATCGCGCTCGATTTCGACGGCACCCTCGCCGACATCGTCCCGGACCCGGAGCAGGCCCGCGCCCACCCCGACGCCGTCGCAGCCCTTGCCGCGCTCGCCCCGAAGGTGGCCTCCATCGCCGTGATCACCGGCCGCCCGGCCGGCGTCGCGGTCCGGCACGGCGGCTTCGCCGGAGTGCCCGGCCTGGACCACCTCGTCGTCCTCGGCCACTACGGCGCCGAACGCTGGGACGCCGTGTCCGGCACCGTCCACGCCCCCGCCCCGCACCCCGGCATCGCCGCGGTCCGCGCCGAGCTCCCGGGCGTGCTGGACCGGGCCGGCTCGTGGCACGGCACCTGGATCGAGGAGAAGGGCCGGGCGATCGCCGTCCACACCCGCCGGGCCGCCGATCCGCAGGCCGCGTTCGAGGCGCTGAGCGGCCCGCTCGGCGAGCTCGCCGCCCGGCACGGACTGATCGTCGAGCCGGGCCGGCTGGTCCTGGAGCTGCGCCCGCCGGGCATGGACAAGGGCGTGGCGCTCGCCCAGTACGTACGGGAGACGGACGCCGAGTCCGTGCTGTACGCGGGCGACGACCTCGGCGACCTCGCCGCGTACGCCGCGGTGGAGAAGCTCCGCACCGAGGGCCCCGACGGCATCCCCGGACTGCTGGTCTGCAGCGGCAGCGCGGAGGTGCCCGAACTGGCCGAGCGGGCCGACCTGCTGCTGGCCGGACCGGGCGACGTCGTCGCCTTCCTGGCCGGGCTGGCCCGGCGGATCTGACACCCCTGGCGGCTCACTCCCGCCGCAGCGCGTCCAACTGGTCCAGGAACCACTGCTGCGGCGGCAGCGCGACCGCCGCCGCGGCCAGGCGTTCCGTGCGCGCGGTCCGTTCGTCCTCCGCCATCGTCAGCGCCTCGTGCAGCGCCGTCGCCGTCGCCGAGACGTCGTACGGGTTCACCACGACCGCGTCGCTGCCCAGCTCCTCGTACGCCCCCGCCTCCCGCGACAGCACCAGCGCGCAGCCGTGGTCGGAGACGACCGGGATCTCCTTGGCGACCAGGTTCATGCCGTCCCGGATGGGGTTGACGAGCGCCACGTCTGCCAGCCGGTACGCGGCGAGCGAGCGGGCGAAGTCGTCCTTGACGTGCAGCACGACCGGCATCCAGCCCTCCGTGCCGTACACGGCGTTGATCTCGTCGGCGACCCGTCGCACCTCGGCCGTGTAGTCGCGGTACACCGCGAGGTCCTGCCGGGAGGGGTACGCGAAGGCGACATGGACGACGCGTTCGCGCCATTCGGGCCGCTCGTCCAGGAGCGCGCGGTACGCGAACAGGCCACGCACGATGTTCTTGGACAGCTCCGTTCGGTCCACCCGTACGATCGTCCTCCGGCCGGGGCCGGTCTGCTCGCGCAGCGCCGCCATCCGCTCGTCCACATCGGCCTCGTGCGCCCGGCGGCGCAGGAAGTCCCCGTCCGCGCCGAGACCGTGCACCCCGATCCTGGTCCGCCCGGTGCCGCCCAGGATCTGGGTGCAGCAGCCGATGAACGCGTCCGCCCAGCGCCGGGTCAGGAACGCCGCCCGGTCCGCGCCCAGGATGCCGTGCAACAGCTGCTCGGCGATGTCGTCGGGGAGCAGCCGGAAGTAGTCGACGGGCGCCCACGGGGTGTGCGAGAAATGGCCGATCCGCAGGTCGGGGCGGAGCTCGCGGAGCATGCCCGGCACCAGCGCCAGGTGGTAGTCCTGCACCAGCACCGCGGCGCCCTGCCCCGCCTCCTCGGCGAGCGCCTCGGCGAAGGCCCGGTTGTAGGTCTCGAACGACGCCCACTGCCGCCGGAACTCCGCGTCGAAGACCGGCTCCAGCGGCGTCTGGTACAGCATGTGGTGGACGAACCAGAGCACCGAGTTCGCGATGCCGTTGTATGCGTCGGCGTGCACGTCCGCGTCGATGTCGAGCATCCGTACGCCCGGCTCACCGACCCCGCGCCGGACCGCCTCCCGGTCCCCGTCACCCAGCGCCGCGCACACCCACAGCTTGTCGTCGACGGCGCTCAGCCCGGAGACGAGCCCGCCGCCGCCCCGCTTCGCGTCGAGCGATCCGTCCGCGCCCAGGATGTACGACACCGGGCCGCGGTTGGACGCGACGAGGACCTGGGCGGAGGGATGGGCGGAGGACTGGGCTTCGTGCTCGGAGACCATGTTGCGGAATCTAGCCCGATCACGAACCGCCCAAACGTGCGAAGTCAGGCCGCGCGGCGCGAAACATACTCCGCGATCTCGCACATCGGGGGCCGCTCCTCGGTGTCCACGGCATGGGTGCGCGGTACGAAGCCGTTCGCGCCGCGCTCGAACTGGGTGAGCGCCGGGCGTACCAGGTGGCCGCGGGACAGCCGAAGTTGCGCGGTCCGGTAGATCGCCGCCGCCATCCGGCCGAGCGCCTGCCCGTCCTGGTGCCGGTGCTTGCGCACTCCCACGTCGACCTGGGCCAGCGCGTCCAGCCCCACCGTGTGCAGCGCGTCGACCAGGAGGCCCAACTCCACGCCGTAGCCGACGGGGAAGGGCAGCCGTTCGAGCAGGGAGCGGCGCACGGCGTACTCGCCGCCCAGCGGCTGGACGAAACCGGCCAGCTGCGGCCAGTGCAGATTGAGCAGCGGACGGGCCACCAGCTCGGTCACGCGACCGCCCTGCCCCGCCGTGTCGCCGAAGGGGCGGTCGTACATCGCCTTCACGAACTGCACGTCCGGGTCGGTCAGCAGCGGGCCGACGATGCCGGAGACGAAGTCCGCCGAGAAGTCCTTCAGGTCGGCGTCGATGAAGCACACGATGTCACCGCCGGTCACCAGGAGCGAGCGCCACAGCACCTCGCCCTTGCCGGGCACGGCCGGTATCCGGGGGAGTATCGCGTCCCGGTGCACCACCCGGGCGCCGGCCTGCCGGGCCACCTTCGCGGTGTCGTCCGTGGAACCGGAATCGATCACCACGAGCTCGTCGACCAGCCGGACCTTCTCCATCAGCTCGCGCCGGATCGTCGCGACGATCTCGCCGACCGTCGCCTCCTCGTTCAGCGCGGGCAGTACGACACTGACGCTCCCGCGGCCCGCTTCCCCGGCCGTGGCCCTGGCGGCCAGGAGGCGGTCCAACGGGCGGTCGGCGGCCGACCAGGAACGCCTGGCCAGCCAGCATTCGACCTCTTCCAGCACGGTCGATACTCCCTGTATGTGATCCATCTCGCGGTTCGGACGACTATCTCAACAGTCCGGTGCTTCGGTTACAGTCTTGAACAACGCGGACGACCATCGCATGCCGGGGTCCGTCCGCCGATAAATGCCCGGATCGAAGATCCGGTGCCACAGCGCTCATCCAGAGGGACTGAGGGAACGGCCCGTTGAAGTCCCGGCAACCCCCCCGCCGACCGTGAGGTCAGGTGGGGAAGGTGCCAATTCCGTCTCGTGGCGAAACGCGCCGCGAGGAAGATGAGGAGAAAGGGCCTCGCCACCATGGCTGCGCAGACCGTTGCAGTAAGCACCAATTCTTCCGCCGACGCTGACGCCAACGCCGAAGCCGTCGACCTCGGTCCCGCCTCGGGCCTTTCCTGCCGCGAGTGCGGCGAGCGTTTCGAACTCGGCCCCATTTTCGCCTGCGCGTCCTGTTTCGGGCCGCTCGAAGTCGCGTACGACCTGCCGAGCGGCTCCCCCGAAGAGCTGAAGAAGCGCATCGAGGCCGGACCGGCCAACATCTGGCGCTACGCGCCGCTGCTGCCGGTCCCTGCCGATGTCGCCGAGAAGCCGAACCTGAATCCCGGCTGGACCAAGCTCGTCCAGGCCGACAACCTCGCCCGTGAGCTCGGTGTCGAGCAGGGCAAGCTGTTCGTCAAGGACGACTCCGGCAACCCCACGCACTCCTTCAAGGACCGCGTCGTCGCGCAGGCCATCGAGGCCGCCCGCGCCTTCGGCTTCACCACCCTCTCCTGCTCCTCCACCGGCAACCTCGCCGGTGCCGTCGGCGCCGCCGCCGCCCGCGCCGGCTTCCGCTCCTGCGTGTTCATCCCGCACGACCTGGAGCAGGGCAAGGTCGTCATGGCCGCGGTGTACGGCGGTGAGCTGGTCGGCATCGAGGGCAACTACGACGACGTCAACCGCTTCTGCTCCGAGCTCATCGGCGACCCGCTCGGCGAGGGCTGGGGCTTCGTCAACGTCAACCTGCGTCCGTACTACGGCGAGGGCTCCAAGACCCTGGCGTACGAGATCTGTGAGCAGCTCGGCTGGCAGCTTCCGGATCAGCTGGTCATCCCGATCGCGTCCGGCTCGCAGTTCACCAAGATCGACAAGGGCCTCCAGGAGCTGATCAAGCTCGGCCTGGTCGAGGACAAGCCGTACAAGCTCTTCGGCGCCCAGGCCGAGGGCTGCTCGCCGGTCTCGGTCGCGTACAAGGGCGGCCACGACGACGTCCGGCCGCAGAAGCCGAACACGATCGCCAAGTCCCTCGCCATCGGCAACCCGGCCGACGGCCCGTACGTCCTGGACATCGCCCGCCGCACCGGCGGTGCCGTGGAGGACGTCAACGACGAGCAGGTCGTCGACGCGATCAAGCTGCTGGCGCGCACCGAGGGCATCTTCGCGGAGACGGCGGGCGGTGTGACGGTCGGCGTGACGAAGAAGCTCATCGAGGCCGGTCTGATCGACCCGTTGCTGACCACCGTCGTACTCAATACGGGTGACGGCCTCAAGACCCTCGACGCGGTGGCCGACACTTCTCAGGCGACCGCGACGATCCGGCCCAGCCTGGACGCGTTCCGCGCTGCCGGCCTCGCCACCAGCTGACCACCCGAGACTTCAGGAAGGGCACCCACCATGAGCGTCAAGGTCCGCATCCCCACCATCCTCCGCACCTACACGGGCGGCCAGGCCGAGGTCCCGGCCGAGGGCTCGACCCTCTCCCAGGTCATCGAGTCCCTGGAGCAGAACCACCCGGGCATCGCCGCCCGCGTCCTGGACGACCAGGGCAAGCTGCGCCGCTTCGTGAACGTGTACGTCAACGACGACGACGTGCGCTTCGAGGGCGGCCTGGAGACGGCCACGCCGGACGGCGCCGGCATCTCGATCATCCCGGCCGTGGCCGGCGGCTGCTGACGTCCCGTCCGACCGCACCGCGTTATCGAATTGCCCTCTCCATGATTGAAACGGAGGGGGCAATTCTGCATGGTTGAGCGCGGTACAGTGTGGGAAGTCCCCCCAGCTGCCCGTGCCGCCCGCATACGAGAATGCGCCCGGCCACGACAAGATGCAGCCAAAGTGCGCGATCCGCTTGAGGCATAAGTCGCCTTTGCCTGGCCCGACTTGCCCAGGATTCATATGAATTCCGCATATCCGGGCGTTCGGTTCTGCCGAGAATTCTCGTCCGATTGACCTGTTGCAGAGGGCAGTTGGGCAGATACATTCAGCCGCGGTCGACGCGTTCCGGCGCACACACCCTCTCCTGTCGGAGGGTGAGTTCTGACCCGGGTCCGCGAAGTGCGGTCCTGCGCAAGGGCCAGTAATAGGGGAGTTAGGCATGGCTCAGGGCACCGTCAAGTGGTTCAACGCGGAGAAGGGGTACGGCTTCATCGCGGTCGACGGTGGTGCGGATGTTTTCGTCCACTACAGCGCGATCCAGATGGACGGGTACCGCACCCTCGAAGAGGGTCAGCGAGTTGAATTCGAGATCTCGCAGGGCCAGAAGGGGCCGCAGGCGGACATGGTCAAGCTCGCCGTCGGCTGAGTTCGAGCGGTCGGCCAACGACGCCACTCACGCACTGCACTCACGCACTGAGGGCCCGTACCCCGGGGGTACGGGCCCTCAGTGCGTCCCGCGCCTGCCTCCCGCGCCTGCCTCCCGCGCCTGCCTCCCGCGCGCCCCGGCGCGGTGTCCACATCCCGAGGGGGACGCTTGCACTCTCGGGGGTCGAGTGCTAATCATTGGCGTTAGCACTCTCCAGGTGAGAGTGACAGAACTTGGACCGGGCCGGTGAGGCCCGCAGGCCGGTGGGGCAAGGAACCACCGGTCAGGCAGGCCGTCCGTCGCGGGCGCCACTCGGTCCGGAGAAATCCACCCCTGTCCGGGAGGACCACTTCACATGGCCAAGATCATCGCGTTCGACGAGGAGGCCCGGCGCGGTCTCGAGCGCGGCATGAACCAGCTCGCCGACGCCGTCAAGGTCACCCTTGGCCCCAAGGGTCGCAACGTCGTCCTTGAGAAGAAGTGGGGCGCCCCCACGATCACCAACGATGGTGTTTCCATCGCCAAGGAGATCGAGCTGGAGGACCCGTACGAGAAGATCGGTGCGGAGCTGGTCAAGGAGGTCGCCAAGAAGACGGACGACGTCGCCGGCGACGGTACGACCACCGCCACCGTTCTCGCCCAGGCTCTCGTCCGCGAGGGTCTGCGCAACGTCGCCGCGGGTGCCAACCCGATGGCCCTCAAGCGGGGCATCGAGAAGGCCGTCGAGGCCGTCTCCGCCGCCCTCCTGGAGCAGGCCAAGGACGTGGAGACCAAGGAGCAGATCGCTTCGACGGCCTCCATCTCCGCCGCCGACACCCAGATCGGCGAGCTCATCGCCGAGGCCATGGACAAGGTCGGCAAGGAAGGCGTCATCACCGTCGAGGAGTCCCAGACCTTCGGTCTGGAGCTGGAGCTCACCGAGGGTATGCGCTTCGACAAGGGCTACATCTCGGCGTACTTCGCCACCGACATGGAGCGCATGGAGTCGTCCCTCGACGACCCGTACATCCTGATCGTCAACTCCAAGGTCAGCAACGTGAAGGACCTCCTTCCGCTGCTGGAGAAGGTCATGCAGTCCGGCAAGCCGCTGCTGATCATCGCCGAGGACGTCGAGGGCGAGGCCCTGTCGACCCTGGTCGTCAACAAGATCCGTGGCACCTTCAAGTCCGTCGCCGTCAAGGCCCCGGGCTTCGGTGACCGCCGCAAGGCCATGCTCGGCGACATCGCCATCCTCACCGGTGGCACCGTCATCTCCGAGGAGGTCGGCCTCAAGCTGGAGAACGCCGGTCTCGACCTGCTCGGCCGCGCCCGCAAGGTCGTCATCACCAAGGACGAGACGACGATCGTCGACGGTGCCGGTGACAGCGACCAGGTTCAGGGTCGCGTCAACCAGATCCGCGCCGAGATCGAGAACTCCGACTCGGACTACGACCGCGAGAAGCTCCAGGAGCGTCTCGCGAAGCTGGCCGGCGGCGTGGCTGTCATCAAGGCCGGCGCCGCGACCGAGGTCGAGCTCAAGGAGCGCAAGCACCGCATCGAGGACGCGGTGCGCAACGCCAAGGCCGCCGTCGAGGAGGGCATCGTCGCCGGTGGTGGCGTGGCTCTGCTCCAGGCCTCGGCCGTCTTCGAGAAGCTGGAGCTCTCGGGTGACGAGGCGACCGGCGCCAACGCCGTCAAGCTGGCGCTGGAGGCCCCGCTCAAGCAGATCGCCGTCAACGGTGGTCTTGAGGGCGGAGTCGTCGTCGAGAAGGTGCGCAACCTGCCGATCGGTCACGGTCTGAACGCCGCGACCGGCGAGTACGTCGACATGATCGCCGAGGGCATTCTCGACCCGGCGAAGGTCACGCGCTCCGCTCTGCAGAACGCCGCGTCCATCGCCGCGCTGTTCCTCACCACCGAGGCCGTCATCGCCGACAAGCCGGAGAAGGCCGCCGCGGCCGCTCCGGGCGGCATGCCGGGCGGTGACATGGACTTCTGATCCTGACGGATCGGTAGTTCCTGTACAGCTTTGCCGCATCGGGCCCCTGGACCAGCTGGTCCAGGGGCCCGATGTCGTTTCCGGGGCGAACGGCGCTTGTGCGCCCGGATACGAGGCGTGCCGCGAACCGGTCGGCGTCACATCGGCCTTCCAACCGCGGCTCCCCCGTGGGCGTGCGGTGGACGCACCCACGATGCCCGCCGGAGCATCGTGGGCACGTGATACCGCGGCCCCCATTCCGTCGTGGGCGTCCGGCTCCCGGTATGACGGGGTGTCGGAGTCGGACACCACGGACGCCCAGCCCTACGGCAGGCGGTCGAGCAGCCAGGTGCAGAGTTCCTCCGTCACGAGAGTGTGTCCCTCGTTCCGGGAGGCGAGCTTGAACTCGTCCAGCCCGCTCGCGTCCTCCGGGAGCTCCGAGATGTTCTTGTACAGCTCGGCGTCCGTGTCCAGGTCGCCGACGTCGACCGCGCTGACGGACGGCACGAAGCAGTGCGACCGGATACGTACGTCGGTCTTGAAGCCGAGGAGCGGGTTCAGGGCGTTGAGCCCGTCGGCGAGGATGCCGAAGCCTTCCAGCGAGCCGCCGGGTGCGCCGTCGATCGACGGGAGTCCGTTCGTGCGCACCTCGTTGGTCTTCAGCGTCACCACCCGCAGCTTCGCGACGAGTTCGTCGGGGCCCGGCGCCTGGGTGTAGAGCTTGGTTCCCAGAACCGACAGGCCCTTGCCCTCCAGAGCCAGTTCGCCCGCCCGCACATCGGTGCCGGTGCCGTAGGCTACGCCGTTGGCGACACCGATCAGCCGGGGTCGGCGCGGCCATTGGCCGACGGCTGCCATCTCGGCGAGGAACTGGGCGCGCAAGACGCTCTGGTCCGGCGTGTCGTCCCACTTCTCGATGTGCCGCCACAGCAGCTGCTGGGCGGCCGGGCTGTTGATCTGGTCGGAGAACCGGCTGTCGAGATCCTTGATGTAGTGCGCGAACGCCTGGAGCGCGATCGGGATCCAGGCGCCTCGGTGCGGGCTGTCGTACGAGAAGTACAGAGCGGTCTGGTGGTCGATGCTCTCGTACTCCAGCTTGGCCAGCGCATGCCGGGTGACGAGCCCGCCCATGCTGAACCCGCCGACGGCCAGCGGTGTGTCACCCAGCCGCTCCGCGATGGCCTGCATGATCGCGGCCTGCGCGGTGCGGGAGTTGTCCAGAATCGATGCGCTGCGCTCATGGAAGCCGAGGAGGATGACGTCATGGCCACGGCGGCGCAGCTCGCTGATGAGCGCGTAGTCACCGAACTCCATGATCTCCCAGGAGAATTCCAGCTCGCTGGGCCCCGTGTTGAAGCCGTCGGCGAAAATGACCGGCCGTACGAGACCGGTGTTCCCCTCGCCGTAGTAGACCCAGGCGGTACCGCCCGGCAGGTCCCACACGGTGCTGGGTGGCAGTGGGAGCGAGACGGGCTTCTCGGCGTCCAGGCGGGGGCCGGGGGCCAGGGCGATGGGGGGCTTGTCGTGGAGCTCGGAGACGATCTGCTCGTGGGATGGTTCGGACATGGTTCGTTCCCCTTTGGGGCGGTTGATTACGATGTGCGCCAAGAGGAACACGCAACGTAACGACCGCCTAGGGGAAGCGGATCAAACCACTCCCAGGTGGGAGCCGGTTTCGGACACCCGGCGCGGCTTCTCGCCTCCTCGGGTCAGCGCGACTTCGGCCGTACGGACCGTCGGGCAGGTCCGGCCCGTACGTCGTTCATCCGGCCGCGTACGCCGTCCGCCGGTACGGCTCCGCCGGGCCCGGCGGGTGCGGCGACCGATTCGCCCCGGCGCGGCCTGCACCGGCCGCCGATCAGGGCCTCCGTGCTGCCCGGCGAGCGGCATTCGCTGCATTCGAGGGTGCGCAACACCGTTTGCTGTTGTGCCGGAGTGACTCGTTCGGGTGGCATCTTGTCGGTGAGCCGCCTGCGGACGAGGGCCGCCGGGTGGTGGACGGGGGTGGGCAGCCCGTCGGCGAGGGCGCGCAGCAGCTCCGCCTCCGTGGCGCCGCGCTCGCTGCCGCGCCGCAGATGCCCGGCGTCCTGGAGTCGGTTGAGGGAGGTTCGCAGTGCGCACTGCCCGTACGGGAGGACCTTGGCCAGCTTCTTCACGGAGATGTCGGCGCCCTCGGGCAGCCGGTCGATGTACGCGGCGATGGATGCCTCGCGGGCCGGGAGGTGCGCGAAATCGCGTTCGGTACGCGGATGTTGATAAAAGAGCGCTCGGACTTCGTGGCTTGAACTCAGGGCGGAACATCCCTGGCGGGAGGGGGCGTGCGCAGTGATCCGAATGCGCCGCATGCACTCCGAATGAGCCGCTGCTGACGGGGTGGGTCGGTGGGGCGCGAGGCGGAAAACGGGAGAGAGGCAGCGGGCTCCTGTGATCTTGGGTGCCGGGTCGATCGGGCCCGAACCACCCCCCACTCAACTCGTACGAGGAGTCCCGTGCGTATCCGATCCATCCTGTCGCTGGCCGCGTCCGCCGTCGCGGTCCTGGCGCTCGCCACCCCCTCCCAGGCCGCCGACGACGGCGCCTACTTCATCCGTGACGCGCGCAGCGGTCAGTGTCTCGCGGGCGGCGAAGGTCCGCTCGGGGGCCATGTCGAGCCGTGCAACCCCGGCACCGTGTGGGAGATCCGCAACCAGGGCAACGGCCTGGCCCGGATCGTCGAGGCGCGTGGCGAAGGCCGTTGCCTCGCGCTCTCGCCGATCCGGATCTACCCGCCGGTGGTACGGGTGGACCGGTGCGGTAACCAGCCCGACGAGTGGTCGATCCAGGGCCCGGACGGCGGCGCGCCGGTGGCCATCGCCCTCGGCCGGGGCGAGCTCGGCTACCTGACCACGGAGGGTAACCGTGCGGTCCTTCTCCCCGACGGCGGCTCCCAGTGGGTCCTGCAGCGGCTCGGCTAGTCGCCCGCACATTCCGTGACCGGGCCCGGGGGTGCCTGGTCATTCCGATGACAGCCGGGCAAGGCCTCCGTCCATCCACGTCACCGCGGGCCAGGCCGGTGACGCGCCGGTCTTCGAGGCGGTCATGGCCGAAATTCGGACCGCCCGGCACGAGTAAATCTCCACGCGGTGGTATCTCCTGTCACACGGACAGGAGATACCACCGCGATCATGTGATCGGTGTCGCGGCCTATCTGGTGTCCGTTACCGACCGGGCCGTCGAACGCAGAGCTCAGGTCACCGCGCTCTCCCTGCTCGGCGCGCGCCCTCGGACGCTGCGTGCGGTGCAGTGTGCCCAGGTGGTGTTGCCGCTGGCGATGGGGCTGCTGCTTGCGCTGGTGACGGGGAAGCTCACCGAGTCCAGCTATCTGATCACCGGGGGCGGCGCGGTGTTCTGGGACGGAGAGGGCGTTCCGCTGTTGCTGTTCTCGGCGTTGGGCGTGGTGGTGGTCGCGGCGATCGGGGCATTGCCGTTGGTGGGGCGGCGGGTGAATCCCGAGCTGATCCGCCGGGACTGATCCGGCGGGACGGATCCGTGGTCCGTGGCCCGGTGTGCGGGGCAGGGTGGGAACTTCCTTTCCTTGTTCCGGCACACCGGGCGGGGCAGGGTGGGGCAGGTCAGTCGCGGCGGGGGCCGATGACGGTGGTTCCGTCGTGCACGGTGATCGCCAGGGCCGGGCAGATGTCGGCGGCGTCCAGGACCCGTTCGTCCGGCTCGATCCCGTCGGCCCGCGCGTGGGCGTGCTCACCGTCCAGGGCGAACACCTCGGGGACGGTCCCGGCGCACATGCCCGATCCCTGGCAGAGCTCGGGGTCGACGCGTACGTTCCAGGTCATGGCGGTCACCACTCCACCGGCATGACGCGCGGGCCGCGCACCAGCATCTCGGACTTCCAGGTCACGTCGCCGGCCAGACGCAGTTCCGGGAAGCGGGTGATGAGGGCGGACAGCGCCTCCTGGAGTTCCAGCCGGGCCAGCGGGGCGCCCAGGCAATGGTGGACCCCGTGGCCGAATCCGAGGTGCTGGTTGCCCTCGCGAGCGATGTCGAGCACGCCCGGGGCCGCGAACCGCAGCGCGTCGCGGTTGGCGGCGCCGACGGCGACCAGGACCGGGCTGCCCGCGCGGACGAGGGTTCCGCCGACCTCGATGTCCTCGGTGGCGTAACGGGGTTGACCGGCGCCGCTGCCCAGGGGCACGAAGCGGAGCAGCTCCTCCACCGCGTTCGGGACGAGCTCGGGCTCGGCCCTGAGCCTGGCCAGCTGGTCCGGGTGGTCGAGGAGGGTGAGGACGAAGTTGGGGATCTGGGACGCGGTGGTCTCGTGCCCCGCGATCAGGATGCCCACGCACAGATCGATGAGTTCGAGCTCCGAGAGCCGGTCGCCGCCGTCGCGGGCCTCGATGAGCGCCGTCATCAGGTCGTCCTGCGGCGACCGGCGGTGCTGGTCGATCAACCCGGCCATGTAGGCGCGCAGTTCCTCGCGGCTGGCGTCGAACTCCTCGGCGGTGAGCGAGCTGGTAGACAGCGCGTCGTCGCTCCATACACGGAAGCGCGGCCGGTCCGCGGTGGGTACGCCCAGCATGCGGCAGATCACGGCGACCGGCAGCGGCAGCGCGAACAGGTCGACCAGGTCGGCGGGTGGTCCGGCGGTTTCCAGCTCGTCGAGGAGACCGGCGGTCAGTTCCCGGACCTGGGGGCGCAGCTTCTCGACCTGGCGGACGGTGAACGCCTTGGCGACCAGGGAGCGCAGCCGGGTGTGGTCGGGCGGGTCCATGCCGAGGATGCCGCCGTTGCGCTGCCCCTCGGACTGACGGGGCTCGTCGTGCGAGGCGGCCGCGGCCCGGCTGAAGCGCTGGTCGCCGAGGACCAGCCGGGCGTCGGCGTAGCGGGTGACGAGCCAGGCCGGTTCGCCGTACGGCATCTGGACCTGTAAGAGGCCCGGCCGGTCACGGACGTGCTCGTAGGCTTCGGCGAGCTGGAGCCCGTCGGGGGTGTCGAAGGGGTAGGAGAGGGGTGCGACATCTGTTGTGGTCACTGCGGCCTCCCGGATGTAAGCAGCTGCTTACAACGGTAGGAGCGGCCCTCGCGGGCAGTCAACGACGCTTTACAGCCGTTATCCTGACGGGCCGTCCGAGAGGAATGCCACCATGGAACCCGGTTCCGTCCCGCCGTCCGAAGAGCGCCGCAGGGACGCCGCGGCCACCCGCCGCCGGTTGCTGGAGGCGGCCCGCGACCTGTTCGCGGAGCGGGGCTACGAGGGGGCGACGGTCCGGGGCATCGCGGCGCGCGCCGGGGTCAATCAGGCTCTGCTGTTCCGGTATTTCGGCTCGAAACGGGGTTTGCTGACGGAGGTCGTCGCGCTGGGCGGGCTGGAGCAGTTGCGGGCGACGCCGCCCGAGGAGCTTTTCGAGACCGCCCTGCGTTCGATGCTGACCCGTAGCGCGGAGGGGACGGAGGACCGTTCCCTGGAGGTCTATCTGCGGTCGGTCGGGCGGGGCGACGAGGCGGCCGGAACCTTGCGGGAGCTGGGCGAGGAGTACCAGAGAGCGCTCGCCGGGCTCTCCGGCGCCCCGGACGGTGCGCTGCGTGCGGATCTCGCCATGGCCTGGCTGCTGGGGATCGGCCTGATGCGGACGGTCGTCGCGCGGGAACCCCTGGCCGACGCCGAGCCGGACGAGGTCTGCCGCCTTGTGCTGGGCACGCTCAGCCATCTCTGGGCCGCCCCGCAGTAGGGGAGGGAGTCCGGGGGAGACGAGGTTTCGGTGCTACGGCGCCGTCCGCCCGGCCCGGGGCGTGAGCAGGTTGCGGTCGGCGAAGTCCAGGTAGCGGCCCCAGTCGTACGGGGTGATGTCATGGGCACCGGAACGCAGGTGGTAGCCGATGCGGCCTTCGGTCAGCGGGGTGGCCGGGGCCGGGAAGTCGGGTTCGGCGACACCCTCGGTGTGTGGCTCGGGCACGTGTGGCTGGGGCACGTGTGGCTCGGGCACGTGTGGACCGGATACGTGTGGACCAGGCACGTGTGGACCAGGCACGTGCGGACCAGGCACGTGCGGGCCAGGCACGTGCGGGCCGGACACCGCTTGCGGCTCGGAGCCGCTCAGCCCGGTCTCGCCCAGGAACCGGTACACCTGTCCGGTGTGACGGGCCGCGAGGAACTCGCCGCGCGGGTCGGCCCACAGGTCCTCCGTCGCGCCGGCCACGTACAGCGGGCGCGGCGCGATCAGGGCCAGCAGCATGTGCTGGTCGACCGGCAGTTCGGCCTCGGCACCGTTGTAACGCCGGTGGTTGACGCTGAACCAGTGCGGGAAACGGGTGTTGACGGCCGTGATCCGTTCACCGACCGTCCGTCTGGCCAGCGCGGCGCCGCCGCAACCGGAGTTGTTGCTGACGACCATTGCGAACCGGAGGTCCTGTGCCCCGGCCCACAGCGCGGCCTTGCCCAGCCGGGAATGACCGGTCACGGCCAACCTTGGTGTGGTCCGCCTCGGGACGCGTCTCCAAGTGGTCCAGGGCCCGGGAGAGGCCCCAGGCCCAGGCGCCCAGGGCGCCCCAGGTGTGGGACGCACCCCGTCCGTCGCCCTGCCCGCCGCCGTCCTCGGCCGGGAACAGCCGGTGGACGCCGTTGTCGAACCCGTCGTCGTGATCCGGGGCGAGGTCGCCGCAGTAGACGGTGGCCAGCCCGTACCTCTCGGCGAGCGAGATCGCGGGATCGGGGTCCACGGTGTGGTTGCCGTAAAAGTTCAGCCCGAGGAAGACAGGTACCGGGCCCGCACGGTGGTTGGGGACGTACAGCAACAGCGTCATCCGGTGCCGGTCGGCAGCCGTCCGGAATGCGCAGACGACCTCGCTGCGGGTGGCGGCGCCGTCCAGGGCCCGGACGGCGGTCGCCGTCTCGGTGTACTCGACGTCCGGGAGCAGGCTGGGCGTCCGTCCGTACATGTGCTCCGCGAAGAGTCCGAGGAGCTCCGGGCGTAGGGTGAGCCACCAGTCGGCCGTCCGGGCGACCGGGGCGCCGTTGCCCCGGACCAGAGGATCGGGCAACTCGTAGGACGGGACCAGGGATTAAGGGATTAGTCGACCATCGGCTGTTCCACACGCACTCCCGCGGTCGGGGCCGGCTGGATGGCGGCCAGGCTAGAGGCCGTACGGCGCACGTCCGGGCCCGGGGCCCGAGCGTCGGGCCCGGGACTTGAGCCCCGGGCCCGGCACAGCGGTTGTCGTGTCTCAGCGGTTGTTGTGTTCGAAGGCGGCGAAGGCCGTCTCCTGACGCCACTCGGTCGCTGCCTTCGGGTTGGCGGCGAGGTAGCGGGCGCAGCGCGTGCTCGGGTGCCCGGTGCCCGGACGGTTGCCCAGGCAGGCGGAGACCGGGCGGTAGCCGGACGGGGCGGAACCGGTGGCCCACAGGCTGCGGCCGTCGCGGAACGCGTACTCCAGCGAGGCGCGGGCCAGGTCCTTCAGCTCGACGTAGCTGAGGCCGTACGTCTTGGCCGCGTACTGGTACTCGTGGCTGATGTCGATACGGGAGACGCCCGGGTCGTCGGTGGCCAGCACGATCGGGACGCCGTAGCGGCGGTAGGCGTTGAACGGGTGGTCGTCGCCCGCGATGCCGAGGATCTGCTTGTTGCTGGAGAACGGCACCTCGACGGCCACCTTGCGCTGCGCCATCGTGCGGGCCAGCTGCCGCCAGTCGTCCTCGTGGACCAGGTCCACGCCGTGGCCGATGCGCTCGGCCCCGGCGACGAGTACGGCTTCGCGGATGTGGAAGGTCAGGTCCTCGGGCTTGACCAGGCCGGGGGCCAGCTCACCGGCGTGCAGGGTGAGGTGGGAGTCCGGGTACTGGCCGCGCAGGTACTTCAGCATCCGCATCTGGAGGCTGTAGTTGGCCAGCGCGCTCTCGCCGTCCTCGGGCTGTACGAGGTTGACCGCGACGAACCTCGGGTCGCGCTCGGCCAGTCGCATGCCGACCGCCATCTGCGTGAACACCCGCACCGGGGAGCTGCCCCGGGACACCTGGGAGATCCACCTGACGGGGAGCCTGCAGCCCGGGGCGGGGCGGGCGGTGTCGCAGTGTGCTGCCGCCCGGAACTGCACGTCGGTGTCGTCGGCCTCCTGGACCGCCTCGTCCACCACCCGGTCGAGCTGACCGCCCGCCACGAGCTTGCGGTGGAGGGCGGCCAGGTCGGCGTCGTAGCCCACCTTGTCGGCGAGCTTCTTGCTGCTGTCCGACGCGGGGGTGACCAGGGTCTCCAGGTAGAACTGGTTCTGCTCGACCACGGTGTTGGCCACATTGGCGAGCATCTTGCCGCGGGTGTACGCGGTGGCCAGCCCGAACTTGCCGAACGTGTCGAAGAAGTGGTCGTGCCCGGACTGGTCGGCCGGGAAGTCCTGCATGGACCAGGCCCGGACGATCCGCTGCCGGAACGCGGCGTCGTGCTGCGCGTCGATCGCGGGCCTCGTGCCCGGCCCGCACGGCGGCGCCACGGCCGTGTCCGTCGCGTCGATGCACAGCCCGTTCTCGCCCGCGAGCTTGATCAGGTATTCGGTGGTGACCGCCCCCGACAGGTGGTTGTGGAGGTCGCCCCCCTTGGGCAGCGCCTTGAAGAAGGCCTTCAGCTTCTCCGGCCTGCCCTGCAACGAGGCGAGGTGCGCGGCGGTCCTGGCCTCGGCAGGGGTGACGGGACGGGGCAGTGCATGAGCGGCGGGCCGGGGTGTCGGCTCCTTCGCGGGGGCGGCGGCGGCCGGAATCGCCGGAAGCAGAGTCAGTACGGCGAGCGCGCCGAACCCGGCCGTGCGCAGCGACTTGGGACGGTGTGCCGTCCGAAATGTTGAGATCACCGCCGAATGATCGCGTTCGAAGAGGCCATTCCTCACCCAAACCGCATGTATGGCCTGAAACCTCCACTCAATCGAGCGATTCCCGCCCTTCTTTTCCCCGTTCCCCGGGGTGTGCGTCAAACGCCCTGTCCGGTGGGGTAGTTGGAGCGGCCGTATTCCACGAGGGGAAAGTACTTTCCTTCCTGGAAAGTAGATGTCAGGATGAGGGGGTAGATCGTTCAGGCAGTGATGAGCAGGTCCGGGAGAGCACGATGGCACCGCAGGAGAACACCCCCGCCCGTCCGGGCGGAATAGACGTGTCCGCCGACCTCGCGGCCGAAGCTCTGCAGGGCATCGACACGGCCAGGGAGCGGGCCCGTCTCACGGCCGGGCTGACTCCCGCCTGGTACGGCCCCGCGGCGGCCGTGGCCCTGATCGTTCCCGCCCTCGTCGACGCCTGGGCCCAGGGGTGGGGCGGCTGGGCGGTGCTCCTGTCCCTGCTGATCGCCTTTGCGGGCCTGGGTGTGGTGCTGGTGCTCGTCAACGTCGCCAGGCGCAGGTCGGGAGTGATGGTGACGCTGCCCTGGTCCGCACGCCTGCGCCGGGCCGGGGCTCCCCTCCTGATCCTTCTCGTCGCGGGGGGCGCGACGTACGGACTGTGCCGGCAGTTCGGGGCCGACAACGCGGTCGGCAAGATCGCGATGTTCGCCGTCCTGGGGCTCGGCGCCTGGGTGGTGTTCGTCGCGCGGAACGCGACGATCAAGCAGAAGCTCCAGGCGGCGAGATGACTGCCGCCTCCGCGCAGGGCGAGCCCACGATCGACGCGGCGATCAACCACCCCACCCGGCTGGCGGTCGTCGCCTTCCTTTCGGCCTGCGACGAGGCCGAGTTCGCCACGGTGCGCAGTAGTTGCCAGGTGTCCGACTCGATGCTCAGCAAGATCGCCTCTGCCCTGGAGGGGATCGGATACCTCGCCATCCGCAAGGGTTACGTCGGCAAGCGCCCCCGAACCTGGCTCTCGCTCACCCCTGCCGGGCGGCAAGCCCTGGCCCTGCATGTCGCGGCGCTCCAGGGCATCGCTGCCACGGCCTGGAAAGCGGGCGCGGACGCGGCGGCTAGGCGTTCTTGAGGTCCGCGACGAACGACGTCCAGGCGGTAGCCCGGAACACGAGCGTCGGGCCCTCGGCCACCTTGGAGTCCCGCACGGCGGCGATGCCGGGGTGGCCGTCGCCGACTTCGAGGCAGTCTCCGCCGCTGCCGTCGCTGTACGTGGACTTCCGCCAGGTCGCGACTTCGAGGCAGTTGCCGCCCTCGCCGCCACTGTAGGAGGACTTGTACCAAGTCGTGGTGGGCAATTCGTAGTCAGAGCTGTTGAGCTTCATGGACGTAGCCCTCCGCCATCGACTCGACAAGGGCCAGGGACGCTTCCGTACTCCCTGATCGCCTTCGCGACCCCCTCCGCGTCGGCCGCTTCCGCGAAGTGGTCCGGGTACTTCGACTTCTTCAGGGCGGCGCAGTTGCGGACGAAGAACCCGTCCGCCCCCCAGGATCTCGTCCAGCTTCTGGGCCTGGTCCAGCTGCATCCGGCGCGTACCGGACTCCAGTTGTCCGATAAAGGAACCGCTCACGAACAGCGGGAGCCCCAACTCCTCCTGGGAGAGGCCCGCGCACTCCCTCCGGTGGCGGAGTTCGGCGCCGAGCAGGGCACGTGGCGAGGAGGAGGGGTCGAGCTTCTTGGGACCCGGCATGACAACTCCCTGTGACACATGTGCGGTTGTTGGTTCTGCGCCTCTTCCAGGTTAGCGGCGCGTTGGACACGCTGGGTATGCATTGTCATTACTCAGCGTGGAAAGGGATGGGCCATGACGATCAAGGAGCGGCGCAGGATGACGGAGGGCAGAGTGCGGGCAGCGGAGGATGCGGTGGCGCGACTGAAGGACGGTTTCTCGGGGGTCGGGATCACGTTGCCGTCGTTGCGGATCGACCCGGTGTCGTGTGCGGGGAGCGACCCGGTGTCGCCGCTGGTCGACCTCGGCCGGTGCAACCTCGACACGGCGCTGCGGCTGAGCGTGGTGCTGGAGGCGCAGGGGCAGGCCGGTCATGACGGGTGAGGGCCTTGAGCCGTGCGCGCCCGAGCCGGGGTCGTTCGCGGTGGACACCCGGGACGGCCGGGTGGGGCGCGTGATGGGGAACGTCGGACCGTACGTACAACTGCGGGCGCCGGGCGGTGGGCCGGAGTGGGAATGTCCGCCGGAGTCGGTGCGCCCGGCTCCACTGGGGGAGGTGCTGCGGGCCCGGGTCCGGGAGGTCAACAGGGAGGGGAGGCTGCCTTGAGGGCGTCCGGGCGCCGGGTGTGACTCGGCGGCGGATGCACGGAAGGGCGACGCCCCGGGAGGGTGCCGCCCTTCGAGCGGGCTGGTGAGGCCCGTTCCGCCTTGGTTACGGAGCAGGGACTTCGCGTACGAGAGTCGAAGTCCAGGGGCAGAAGATGAGGCCGGGCAGGAAGGGGCCGCCGGCCTCGTCGAGGTGGTCCTCGACGTACGGCAGCGTCGCGTCGCAGACCTCGAAGGCCACGTTGAAGAAGTCGACCGACTCCGGGTTGTAGTTGAAGCTCCAGCCCGGGTTGTACGGGGCCGGGCGCTTCGTGATCCTGCCGATGAGGTGGGGCTCGTCATCGGTGGCGCCGCTCACCAGGTCCCTGGCGTGCTGGATCTGGCGCTCGTTCACCAGCTTGACGATGAACCTGCTCCGGGTGATGTCGGTCATCTCGAAGTACGCGGGCGCGACGGCGGCGGTGCGCTGGGCGCCCTCGCCGTGCTGGGTGGCCTGGGCCTGCGGCGCTGCGGTGAAGGCGAGCACCGCGACGGCGGCGAGGCTCCCGATCTTGGTGAACATGTGTCGCACGAGGTTCTCCAACGGTGCGTGGCAAACCATGATGATCATGGGCGCTCGTGACGCAATGTAATGTAGTGAATGCGCAAAGTCGCGATCGGCGCTCCCGGGGCCGGTGGAGGAGCGCAGTCAGGAAAAGTTCAGGGAGCCCCTGCCAGCGTGCCGTTCCATGACAACCGACATGACGGACACCTACGCGCCCGGCGGGCCCACGCGGGCGCGGCAGATGCTGAACAAGGTCCCGGAAGTGACCCTCTACTTCTGGGTGATCAAGGTGCTGTGCACCACCGTGGGCGAGACCGCGGCCGATCTGCTCAATGACAATCTCGGCATGGGGCTGACCAACACCTCGTACCTGATGAGTGCGCTGCTGGTCGTCACCCTGGTCTTCCAGTTCCGGGCGCGTTCCTACGTACCGGGGCTGTACTGGCTGTCCGTGGTCCTGATCAGCGTGGTCGGCACGCTGATCAGCGACAACCTGACCGACAACCTCGGCGTCCCGCTCCAGACCACGACCGTGGTGTTCGCGGTGGCGCTCGCCGTCACGTTCTTCGCCTGGTACGCGAGCGAGCGGACGCTGTCGATCCACTCGATCCGGACGACGCGGCGCGAGGCCTTCTACTGGCTGGCGATCCTGTTCACGTTCGCCCTGGGCACGTCCGCCGGCGACCTGACGGCGGAGAAGCTGAACCTGGGGTACTGGCTCTCCGCGATCGTGTTCGCGGCGCTGATCGCGGCCGTCGCCCTCGCTCACCGCACGCTCGACTTCAACGCGGTGTGGTCGTTCTGGATCGCGTACGTCCTGACCCGGCCGCTCGGGGCCTCGCTGGGGGACTACCTGTCGCAGCCCACCGCGGACGGTGGTCTCGGACTGGGCACGGTCGGCACCAGCATCCTGTTCCTCGTCGTCATCCTCGGCCTCGTCGTCTTTCTGACCCGGACCCGGCGCGATGTGGCGGAGGACGACCCACTGGAGGCGGCCGGCGCGCGGTAGGTCAGCCCGTGGGAAGGGTGACCACGAAGCGTGCGCCGGGGGCGGTGGCGTCCAGCGTGATGTCGCCGCCCGCGGCCCTGGCCAGTCGGCGGGCCAGGGCCAGACCGAGTCCCGCGCCGCCGTGTCCGTCCTCGGGGTGGGCACGGCGGCCGGGTTCGAAGAGCGAGGCGACGAAGTCCGGCGGGACGCCGGGGCCGTCGTCGGACACGTACAGCGTGATCTCCCCCGCGCCCGGTGCGCACGTGAGGGTGACCGACCGGGTCGCGTAGCGGCGGGCGTTGTCCAGGAGCGGGGTGAGGATGCGTTCGGCGACGTCCTCCGAGACGCCGATGGTCACGTCCTGCGTGCCGTCCGCCGTGACGGTCAGGGGTGGGGCGTCGGGGAATTGGGCCGCGTAGCGCTGTGCCAGGCGGTGCGCGATGTCGGGGAAGCGGGAGCGGCCGGGGGTGTGCGTGTTGCGGGTACGGACCTCCGAGAGCAGCGAGTCGCAGATCTGCTGCATGGTCGCTGCGGCGCCCGCTATGGCCGCCAGGGAGGTCTCCTGCTGTTCGGCGGTGCGCGGCCGTCCGGTGAGCCACTCGGTTTCGGCGGTGATCCTGGCGAGCGGGGTGCGCAGTTCGTGGGACAGCTCGGCGGCCTGCTGCTGCTCGTGGCGCAGGACCGCGGCCAGCCGGTCCAGCAGTGCGTCCAGGCTGGTGGCGAACGTGGCGAGTTCGGCGGGCCTGCCCTCGGCGCCGAACCGTTCCGGGGCGCCCGCGGCGCTCCACCGGGTGGCCTGCTCGCTCATCGCGGTCACGGGGCGCAGGGCCCGCCGTACGACGAGGCGGGTCAGGAGATAGATGGTGGCGAGCAGGAGCACGGCCAGGGCGATCGAACCGATCAGGGCGGTGTCCGCCGTGCTGCGGTAGGGGTCGAGGCTCACGGAGCTGACGACGGTACCGGCCCGGACGGGCGGGTGTCCCTCCCGGGCGGGGGTGTCGACGGGGAAGGCATACAGCCGCCACGAGCCGGGGCCCCTGGTGTCGGCGAAGGTCTCGCGCCGGCCGGCGAGCCGGGCCGCCCGCGCCTCCAGGCCGGCGGGTGCGGTGGGGGGTTTCTCGATGACCGTGCCGCCCTGGAAGATCCAGACTCCGGCGTCCAGGGCCCGGTCCTCGGCCGGTTCCCGGACGACGAGCCGGCCGTCCGGGCGTATGTCCACGGTCGCCGCCACGGCCTCGGCGCGGGTGCGCAGGACGTCGTCGGCCTGGCCGTGCAGCCGCTTGTCGAGGGCGAGGTTGAAGACGGTGGTCAGGACGCCGATCCACAGCGCGCCGGTGGCGAGGGCCATCAGGGCGAGGCGGCCACGGAGGGTCCGGGGGGTGAGGTGGCGGTTCATGGGGACCTCAGCCGAAGCGGTAGCCGACGCCCCGGACCGTGCCGATGCCCCGGGGACTGTCCGACTCGCGGAGCTTGCGGCGCAGGCGGGCCAGGTACTGGTCCAGGGTGTTGTCGCTGACCTGCGCCCCTTCCGGCCATCCCGCCCGCAGCAGCGTCCGGCGACGCACCACGGAGCCGGGGTCCGCCATCAGGCACGCCAGCAGGCGGAACTCGGTCGGGGTCAGGGCCACGGGGCGGCCGTGCACCGTCAGCTCGTGCCGTATCGGGTCCAGCCGCATCGCGCCCGCACTGTCGGCGAGGGTGCTGCCGCGGTGCCCGGCGCGGTTCAGGACCGCGCGGACGCGGGCCGCGAGCTCGCTGAGGTGGAACGGCTTGACCAGGTAGTCGTCGCCGCCGGAGGCGAAGCCGGAGAGCCGGTCGGTGAGATTGCCGTGGGCCGTCAGGAAGATCACCGGAACGGTGAACCCTGCACCGCGCATCGCCTGGCACACATCCCGCCCGTCCGAGTCCGGCAGCCCCACATCGAGCACGACCGCGTGCACCGACGCGTCGACCGCCTTCAGGGCGGTGGCGCCGTCGGCGGCGGTCACGACGTCGAAGTCCTCGTCGCGCAGGCCACGGGCCAGGACGTCGCGCAGGCCGTGGTCGTCCTCGACGACAAGAATGCGTGCTGCGGTCACCGGGCCAGTATTACGCGGCCGGTCACTGCATGCGTCACACGATCGTGGGACGCCGAGGGAAACGGCGAAACTGCCGCGGAACCGTCGATCTACGCTCCTTCGACAGGCCACAGGAGAAGGGACCCGTGATGACTGCCGCGATGGTCGAGAACGACCAGACATCCGGGGGCCGCCCGTGGGACTACCTGCTGCGGACATGGCGTGAACTGGACGTGCCCGAGGGGTGGTGCGCCGAGATCGATGAAGAGCGGATCGTCTTGGTACCTCCGCCTCATGCGCATCACAACGGCATCGCCGCCAAGGTGCAGCGCAGGCTTTACAGAGATCTGCCCGAAGAGCTGGAGATCTACCAGACCCTCGGCATCCACGTAGCCGCGCTCGGCAAGCTCTACGTGCCTGATCTGGTAGTCATGCCGTCGGAGCTCATCGACGCCGCCGACCCGGAGGTCAACGACCCGATGGACGCGGCGGAAGCGCTGCTCATCGTCGAAGTCACCTCGAAGGGCAACGCCCGGGACGACCGGACGAAGAAGTACCGCGCCTACGCCCGCGCGGGCGTGCCGATGTATCTGCTGATCGACCGGTTCGACACACGTGGGGCGATGGCCACCCTGTTCACGGAGCCCAACGAGGACGGGACGTACAAGCACTCCGATCCGGTGCCGTTCGGGAAGTCGCTGGTCCTGCCGGAGCCGTTCGGTACGACGCTCCTCATGGATGACTTCCCGGTCTGAGCGGACATGGACGAGGGCGGCACTCGGTGTCGGGTGCCGCCCTCGTCCATCTCCGTGTGCCTGGGGTCAGACCCCGGCCGGTTCCTTCGTCGGACTGTCGGGGCCGGTCGTCGTCGGGGACGTCGGGCCGCCCGTTGCCGCGACTGTGGATTCGGCCGGTTCCTGCGAGACGTTGAACTCCGCCAGCAGGTCCTTGCTGAAGCCGAAGAAGTACGTCGCGAGGAACCCGGCGAAGTAGCCGACCAGCAGGCCGCCCGCGTAGATCGCGGCCGTGGTGCCCAGGCCGTGGTTGCCGTCGAGGAGGGGGAACAGGGCCCAGCCGGACGGACCGATGGCCGTGGAGCCGACCTTGTCGCCGAGCTGGTTGAACAGGCCGATGAAGCCGCCGCCGAACGCACCGCCCACGCACGCCGTGATGAACGGGCGGCCGAGCGGGAGGCTGACGCCGTAGATCAGGGGCTCGCCGACGCCCAGCAGACCGGCCGGGAGGGCCGACTTGATGGTGCGGCGGATCGACTCGTTGCGCGGGAGACGGAAGTAGACCGCGGCGGCCGCGCCGACCTGGCCGGCGCCCGCCATCGCGAGGATCGGGAGCAGCACGGTGTAGCCCTGCTGCTCGATCAGGGTGGTGTGGATCGGGATGAGTGCCTGGTGCAGGCCGAGCATCACCAGGGGCAGGAAGAGGCCGCCGAGCACGAAGCCCGCGCCCGCGCCGCCGTTGGAGAGCAGCCAGTCGGCGAACGTACCGATGGCGGTGGAGATCTCACCGGCCACGTACATCAGGCCGAAGATCGTCACCAGGCCGGAGACCAGGACCGTGAGGGTCGGGGTGACCAGTACGTCCAGTGCCTCGGGCACCCAGCGCCGGCACCACTTCTCCACGTACACCGCGAGCACCGCCGCGCCGAGCGCGCCCAGCACACCGCCCTGTCCGGGGGAGAGCTTCTGGCCGAACGCCTCGATGTTCGCGACGCCCGGGAAGACGATGATCGCGGCGACCGCACCGCCCAGGATCGGCGTACCGCCGAATTCCTTCGCCGTGTTGTAGCCGACGAACACGGCGATCAGCGCCATGAAGCCGGACGCCATCGCGGCCAGGGCGGGGGTGACCGAGGTCAGCCAGCCCAGGTTCACCAGCAGGCCGTTGAGGCCGGCGATGATGCCGCAGCCGATGAGCGCCGGGATCAGCGGGACGAAGATGTTCGCGATCCTGCGCAGGAACAGCTTGAACGGGGTGGCGTTCTTCGTCTTCCGCGCCGCCTTCATCGCGGCGCCCTGAGTGGCGAGCTCGTCCGCGGAGGCGGAGGCCGGGGCGGGAGGTGTGGCTTCGCCCGGTGCGGGGTCCGCCGTCCTGCCCTCCTCGACCAGCTGCTCGAACTCCGGCGTGACCCGGGCGACGGTGCCGGGGCCGAGGACGATCTGGTACGTGTCGTCCTCGACCACACCCATGACGGCGGGGACCGCCTTCAGGGCCTCGTCGTCGACGAGCGAACGGTCGTGCAGGCCCAGCCGGAGCCGGGTCATGCAGTGGGCGATGGAGCTGACGTTCGCGGCGCCACCGACGAGCGGAAGGATCGCGGCGGCGGTGGCGCGGTTCTTGTCTTCTGTTGCCATGGTGCGTGGGGCCTTGCTGTGCGGGGGTGCGGGGGGTGGGGCCGGTGTTGTCAGGTGGTGCGGGGATGGAACCGGTGTTGTCAGGCGGTGCGGGGGGCGGCGGCGAGGGCGGCGCGGAGATGGCCGTCGGACGCGGCGAGCAGGGTGGCGGCGGTGGGGCCGTCGACCTGGCCGAGGATGGTGAGGATGGCGTTCTTCACCTCGCCGTCGGTCGCGGCGAGGGCGGCCTCGATCTCCTCGTCGGACGCCCCGGTGGCGAGCGAGACGATCCGGCGGGAGCGGGCGCGCAGCTTCTCGTTGGAGGCGCGGACATCGACCATCAGATTCCCGTACGTCTTGCCGAGCCGGATCATCGTGATCGTCGAGAGCATGTTGAGGACGAGCTTCTGGGCCGTGCCCGCCTTGAGCCGGGTGGAGCCGGTGAGCAGCTCCGGGCCGACGACGACCTCGATGCCGTGCTCCGCCGCGGCGCCCAGCGCGGAGTCCGCGTTGCAGGACAGCCCGATGGTCAGCGCGCCCTTCCTGCGGGCGTGCTCGACGGCGCCGATCGCGTACGGCGTGCGGCCGGAGGCGGAGATGCCGACCACGGTGTCGTCGGCGGTGAGGTCCAGGGAGTCGAGGTCCGCGGCGGCCAGCTCCTTGCTGTCCTCGGCGCCTTCGACGGCCTTGACCATGGCGGACGGGCCGCCCGCGATCAGGCCGATGACCTCGGAGGGGTCGGTGTTGAAGGTGGGCGGGCACTCGCTGGCGTCGAGTACGCCGAGCCGGCCGGCGGTGCCCGCGCCCGCGTAGATCAGCCGGCCGCCGCGGGCCATGCGTTCCGCGGTGGCGTCGATGGCGGCGGCTATCTCGGGCAGCCGGGCGCCGACGGCGGCCGGGACGGACTGGTCCTCGCCGTTCATGATGCGGGCGATCTCAAGCGTGCCGAGCCGGTCGATCTCGGCGAGCTCGGGACGGAACGCCTCGGTGGTGAGTGTCGCGAGCTGGGCGCGCAGCTCGCCGTATCCGTCGGCGGGGGTGGGGTCGGCGTCGGTGGTGGAGGTCATGGAGGGCGGCTCTGCTTTCTCGGTCTCGTACGGTTCAGCGGGTGCGGGTGCGGGTGCGGGTTCTCTGGTCCGGCGGGGCGGGCCGGTCAGCGTGGGCGTGGGGTGTGGCGGTGGGCCAGCGCCTCGTAGGAGGCGGCGAGGGCCGGTGCGGCCGTCTCGTACGTGCGCTGTGCGACGCCTATGAACAGGCAGTCGACGACGAGCAGTTGGCTCGTACGGCTCGACATGGCGGCGGGCCGCAGCTCGCTCTCCCGGGCGGTGGACGTGGTCAGTACGTGGTCGGCGTACTGCGTGACGGGGCCGTCGGGGCGGCCGGTGATCGCGATCGTCGTCGCGCCGCGGTCGAAGGCGACCCGTAGCGGCTCGATGACGTCGACCGTGGAGCCGGAGTGCGTGATCGCGATGGCCACATCGCCGGAGCGGAGCTGCACGGCGTTGGTCACCGCGAGGTGCGGGTCCGTGTGGGAGTGCGCGATCAGGCCGATCCGGGCCAGCTTCTGCGCGAGGTCCTGGCCGACGAGGGAGGAGGCGCCCACGCCGTAGATGTCGATCCGCCGGGCGGTGGCGGCGGCGGCCACAGCGGCACCGAGCTGGACGGTGTCGAGCCCCGCTGCCGTGTCGGCGAGGGTCTGCTGCTCGTCGTAGGCCAGCTTGGCGACCACGTCGGCGATCGGGTCGTCGACCGCTATGTCGGCGGTGACGGAGGGAGCCCGGCCGGACTGCTGGTGCGCGGCGAGCCCGGCGAGGGCCAGACGCAGATCGCGGTAGCCGGGGTAGCCGAGGAGGCGGGCCGTGCGGACCACGGTCGCCTCGCTGGTGCCGGTGAGCTCGGCGAGACCGGTGACCGTGAGGGCTGCGCAGCCGGCCGGGTCACCGGCGACGGCCTCGGCGACGCGCTGCATGGAACGGGTCATGGACGGCGCGAGTGTGCGCACCTTGGCCGCGAGGGCCGCCGGGGCGGGCGGGGAGTCAGCGCTGAAACTTTCCTTCAGGTCACGGGTCACCTTTGAAAGATATTTTCAACCGGGTTGCCCGTCAACCCCCCCTTTGGTCCCTGCCTCTTCGGTCGCTGCCGCCGACAGCGCGGAAACGGAAGCGGCGGGCGCGCGAGGCGGGTTCGCGGGCGGGGTGACAATGGGCCCATGGAGATGAACCCCCTGGAACAGGCGTTGCACACGGCCCGCGCGCTGGTCATGGCCGATCTTGCCGCGGGTGACGTCGCCGAGGCCGGGATCGTCTCGCTGGTCGAGGACGCGGTGACGCACCGCCGCTGGTGGGTCGAGCAGTGGCCCGACGGCGCGGCGTTCGTGGTCGGGCTCGTCGCCCAGGACGTACAGGACGCCCTGCTCGAACGGTACGGGCGATGGCCGCTCTGCCCGGTCTGCGACGCGGGCGACCCGCACGCCCTGGACGTCGAACCCGAACTGGGCCCGGACCCGCACTGGGTGTGCACCAAGGCCGCGGTGGCCGTGGCACCGGTCGGTTCGCTGAGCGGGATACTGCGGCGGTGACCGTCTACATCGACCTGCCGACGTGGCCGGGACACGGGCGGCTCTGGTCGCACCTGGTCAGCGATGTGTCCTTCGAGGAACTGCACGCCTTCGCGGCGTCCATCGGCTGCCCGCCGCGCGCCTTCGAGCGGGATCACTACGACGTACCGGAAACACGGTACGAGGACGCGGTGCGGGCCGGGGCCCGGCAGATCGGCTCGAAGGAGCTCGTCCGCCGGATCACGGAGGCGGGGCTGCGGCGGCCCAAGGGCCGGCCCGCACCGGGCTGATCCGCGCTCAGGCGGTCGGCGAGGGCGCGCACGCCTCCGCCGCGTCCCGCGACGCGGCGGCAGGGGCGCCCGTCACCAGCCGGGACGACGAGCCGCGGCTGCGCTGGAGCCGCAGCGAGAACACCACGGCCACCAGCGCCAGCACCGTCATCGCCGCCCCGGCCCACGCGGTCGCCGCGAAACCGAAGTCGGCGTCGATCACCGTGCCGCCCAGCCAGGGGCCGCCCGTGTTGCCGAGGTTGAACGCGGCCGTCGTCGTCGCGCCGGCCAGCGTCGGGGCGGCGCCCGCGACGTTGAACATCCGGGCGTTCAGCGCCGGGGCCGTGTAGAACGCCGACAGGCCCAGCAGGAACGAGAGCCCGATCGCCGCGACCTGGTTCGACGCGAACAGGGCCAGCGCGACCAGGAAGACCGTCGAGGCCGCGATACCGCTCATCAGCACCCCGAAGAGATGCGCGTCCGCGACCCGGCCGCCGATCGTCGTACCGACCAGCGCACCGATCCCGAAGAGCGCGAGCACCGTCGGCACCCAGCCCGAGTCCAGCCCGGCGACATCCGTCAGCAGCGGGGCCAGATAGCTGAACGCGCAGAAGACACCGCCCGCGGCGAGCGCCGTGATCACGATCGACAGCCACACCTGCCGGTCCCGGTAGATGCTCATCTCCTGCTTGAGCCGCGGCTTCTGCTCCGGCAGCGGAATGCGCGGAATCAGCGTCGACACCCCGACCAGTGCCACGGCGGACGCCGCGCCCACGGCCCAGAACGCCGACCGCCAGCCGAGGTTCTCACCGAGGAACGCGCCCAGGGGCACGCCCAGCACATTGGCGATCGACAGACCGCCGATCATCACGGCCATCGCACGGGCCCGCGAGTTCACCGGCACCATCGCGATGGCCACCGCCGCCCCCACCGCCCAGAACCCGGCACAGGCGAACGCGCTCACCACCCGGGACGCGAAGAGCACCTCGTACGTCGGGGCCAGCGCGCCCGCGACCTGGCCGAGGCCGAAGACGGAGATCAGGGCGATCAGCGTGGTGCGGCGCGGCAGCCGGAGCGTGGCCACGGCGAGCAGCGGGGCGCCGATCACCATGCCGATCGCGAAGGCGGATATGAGGAGTCCGGCACGGGGGATCGACACGTTCATGTCGTCGGCGATGGGCGGCAACAGCCCGGAGAGCATGAATTCGCTGGTCCCCAGGGCGAAGACCGAGAGGCCCAGGATGTATACGGCCAGGGGCATGCGAGAGCGGTTAGCGGCAGAGTCGGGCATGACAGCTGCCAACAGCGATCACGGCCCCGGCATTCCCCACCCGCTGCCGCGGGTCAGTGGCTGAGCAGCTGCAATTCGGTCAGCAGGTTCTGCCGCGCCCGCGGCGCCCAGTGCTCCGCCCCGTACGGCGTACGGAACAGCCGAGGCAGCCCGAGCAGCTGGCTCAGCACCGTCGCCCGCCCCTCCCGGAACGCATCGTCGGGCACGAAGCCGTACTCCTCGCGCACCTGCGCCGCGTACGCCGCGTACTCCCTCGGGGCCGCCGCGAGAATGGCCAGATCCGCGTCGCAGAGCACCTCGCCGTCGTTGTCGCCGTCCGCCGGGTCGTGGGTGATGGTGAGCCGCACCAGACGGGCCACCTCGGCCGTGACACCGTCCGGCACGCCGGCCTCCGGGAGGGCGCGCTCGGCGAGGGCCGCGCTGCGCTCCTCGTTCTCGGACCGGTCGGGCCGGTACACCGCGTCGTGGAACCAGGCGGCGAGGCGTACCGCGTCCGGGTCGGCCGCGTACCCGGCGAGCGTGTCGATGTGATCGAGCACCGCGACCAGGTGCGCGGTGGTGTGGTACCGCCGCTGCGGCTCGGCCCAGCGCGCCAGCAGGTTGGCGGCGTACGGCGCCGGATCGGGCCCGGGAGCCCCGCCCCGGGCGCGGATGAGCGCTTCCTGCCAGCGCTCGCGGAGGGAGTCATCGGCGCCGTCGGCGCCGTGGGCACCGCCCGCACGCGAACTGTCGCTCATGCGATGACCCTATAGCCCAAGGCCGTGAAGTTACGGCCTTGCCCTATAGCCCGGGACCGGCCGGCTTCCGGCAACTCCGGGCGCCTCCCGTCCGACACCGTTCCGGTGGGGTGGGGGTGATGGTGAACGTGACACATCGGGCGTGAGTGTCACGTTCTCGCGACGGGGGGTACCTCCACGGCCGGACCGGTCAGTGGCCGGGCGGGGTGTCCAGGGCCAGTGCGGCGAAGGTGGCCAGCCAGTGGTCCGTGTTGAAGTCGCCGGAGGAGACGGCGGGCAGGCCGACGGCGAGATGGGCCTCGGCGGACGCGGTCAGGGCGGTGCGGGCGGGGCCCTCGTCCAGTGCGTCGGCGATCGTGCGCAGGGCCGCCGCCCGGCTCAGGGTGAGGCCCAGGAGGTGGCCGATCTGCGGGTCCGAGGGGTCGGAGATCACGGGCGGGGTGAGCAGCGGAGAGTCCGTCAGGCCGGGCAGGAACGTGGCCAGCCAGGTCCGGAACTGCTGGACCGGCAGCACTCGGCGCATCGCGTCCGCCTCGGTCAGGGCGGGGGAGAGGAAGTCCTGGCCGGAGGGTTCCCAGTGGGTGGGGGCGTCGTGGTCCGGCGCGAACCAGGTACGCAGCCGCTCCGCCACCGCGTCGAGGACCGGGCGGGGCAGCCCGGCGCGCTCACCCGCGTCCAGGATCAGCCCCAGACCGAACGCGCTGTTGGGATGGATCCCGTGCCTGATCGGGTACGTGGCCCGGGGCAGCCAGTCGGTTAGGAGGTCGCCGACCGTCGTCACGGCGGGGGCGAGGGCGTCGGCCCAGCGGTCGCCCTCGGGGGTGGCGAGCGCGCGGCACTCCGCCGCCAGTGCCACCAGCCACGCCCAGCCGTAGGGGCGCTCGAAGTGCGGACGGCCGCGGAGGTAGGCCGCCTCCACGGCGAGGTTCTCCGGGGTGAGATGGGAGTTCAGCACCTCGTGGACGCGGGTGGTGACGGCGGCCGGAAGGTCGCCGGTGGCGGCGAAGCGGCGCAGCAGCCGGACGAGCAGCCAGTGCATGTGCACGGTGGAGTGCCAGTCGTACGCCCCGTAGAAGGCGGGGTGCAGGGTGCGGGGCGCGACCAGTTCCGCGGGGCCCGTGTACAGGTGGGCCGGTGCGTTGGGGTATTCGCGTACGACGTTGGCGAGGGCCAGCTCCGCGAAGGGGACGGCGTACGGGGCGGGGAGCGTGGGGGACATCGGGGTCACTCCAGGGGGTGGGCGAGCGGCTCGGGTCAAGGGGCGGCTCGGGCCAGAGGGAGGGGCAGGGACGGGCCAGGGGGAGGAGGGTCAGAAGGCGAAGAGGGCCATGATGGCGACGTTGCAGACCAGCAGGGCCGCCGCCGTGGGGAGCTGGGCCTTGATCGGTCCGTACTGGTCCTTGAGTTCCAGAAGGGCGGCGGGCACCAGATTGAAGTTGGCGGCCATCGGCGTGACGAGCGTGCCGCAGAAGCCGCAGAGCATCCCGATCGCGAGGATCGCGGGCGCGTTGCCGTTCATCTGCTCGATGAGGACGGGCCAGCCGATCGCGGCGGTCATCACCGGGAAGGCGGCGAAGGCGTTGCCCATGACGATGGTGAACAGCGCCATGCCGCAGCAGTAGACCGCCACGGCCACGAACTTCTGGCCGTCGGGCAGCACCGCCTCGCTGATCCTGCGGACCTGCTCACCGACGCCCGCCGACTGGAATATCGAGCCGAGGACGGCCAGCAGCTGCGGCAGGATCAGCGCCCAGCCCATCGATTCGAGCATGTTGCGGCCGGAGTGCAGCGGTACGGAGAGCTTCCGCTCGCGCAGCACCACCATGCCGACGACGAGTGCGGCGATGGCGCCGATGCCGAGGCCGAGGATGGTCTCGTACCCCGGTTCCAGGACCGGTTCGCCGCCGATCTTCCAGTTCTTCACGAGCGTGGCGCAGATCATCGCGACCACGGGGATGGTGAGGGCCGGAAGGAACAGCTTGTTGCCGAAGCGGGCGGCCGAGGCGGCGCGCTGCTCACGGGACGGGGTGTGCGGCTCGCCCTTGCCGGTGAGACCGCAGCCGCCCAGGACGATCAGCGCCAGGACGGCGACGCCCAGCGGTTCGGCGGGCAGGGACTTGTCGACGACCCCGGTGGAGTAGAAGAACGAGGCGCCCAGCAGACCCCAGAAGCCGGCCGAGCCGAGGCGCTTGGGGTTGGTGCGGTCCCTGAGCATCTGCGCGGCCATGACGAGGAACACCGCGCCGACCAGCCAGAAGAAGTGCTCGGACTTGATCACTTGGCGTCCTCCGTCCGGAGCCCGGCGTGTGCCGACAGGTCGTTCTCGGCGGCGGCGACGGCGAGTTCGCGCTCCAGCTGCCGGTCCAGGTTGAGCAGGCGGGCCCCGTGGATGAGGAAGGCGCAGATCGCGGAGGGGATCGCCCACAGGGCCAGATGCAGGGGTTCGAGGTGCTGGTCGTACGTGGAGTTCACGAAGCCGGTGATCAGCAGGATCGAGCCGATGGCGATGAAGCAGTCCTCGCCGAAGAAGACCCCGATGGTGTCCGCACCGGAGGCGTGCGAGCGGACCTTCTCGCGCAGCTTCTGCGGCAGCGGTCCACCCGCCTTGGCCTCGGCGGCGGCCTCGGCCATCGGGGCGATCAGTGGACGCACGCTCTGCGCGGGGCCGCCGATGCTGGTGAGACCGACGGACGCGGTGAGCTGGCGGATCAGCAGATACAGGGCCAGGAAGCGGCCGGTGGTCAGCCTGCCCAGTTTGCCGATGAGCGTACGGGCCTGCTCCTGGAGCCCGTAGCGCTCAAGCAGCCCGATGACGGGCAGCGTGATGACGAAGACGGTCACGGACCGCGCGGAGGCGAAGCTGTTGCCGAACGTGGCCAGCACCTCCTGCGGGGAGAGCTTGCCGAGCAGCCCGGTGACGATGCCTGCGACACCCACCACGAGGAGGGGATTGCGGCGGGTGGCGAATCCGAGGATCACCACGAGCACGCCGAGGAGAACGATCACGCGTCGGCCTTCTTCCGCGCATGGACGTGCAGGCACAGACCTGCGAGGTCCTGATCGGACGGGGTGTTTCGCGAGACATTAAGCGATTGTTCAACAAACCCACAAGAGTGCGTGGTGTGATGCCGCCGGCTATCGGGCGGTGAGACGTTCCGCGTACGCCTCCGCCAGCTGGCGCCGCGAATCCTCCAGGTAGAAGGCCAGCATCCGCTCCGCGCCCGCCGCGTCGCCCTGCGCCAGCAGGTCCGTGATCTCCCTGTTCCGGGTGAGGTAGGGCTCGTGGAAGCGGCGCGGGTCGGCCATCACATGGAAGGCCAGCCGCAGTTCGGCGAGGACGTTGCGCATCAGCTCGTCGGTGCGGGGGCTGTTCGCGAGGCCGGTCAGGGCCTGGTGGAAGCGGATGTTGGCGGTCGAGCAGACCGGCCAGTCGTCCGCCAGCGCCGCCCGCTCGCCCGTCGACACGGCGGCCTCGACGGCCGTCAGGTCGTACGGCGGTTCGCCCAGCGTGCGCAGGGCCGCGCACTCGACGAGCAGCCGGACCCGGTAGATGTCCACCAGGTCGTCGACGGCGAGGACGCGGACGAAGACGCCCTTGTTGAGCCGGTGTTCCAGGAGGCGTTCGTGCGACAGCAGGCGGAAGGCCTCGCGCAGGGTGTTCCTGGACACGGCGAGGGCGCCGCTGATGCTCTCCTCGGAGAGCCGGCTGCCCGGCGGGAAGTAGCCTTCGGTGATCCGGTCGCGCAGGATGGCGGCGACCCGCTCGGCGGTGCCGGAACGGGCCAGGGAGGCGCTGTCCGCCGCCAGTTCGGAGAGGTCCGGAGAAGTCCGGCCGCCCGCAGTCCCCGCCATGCCCCGTCCCCTGCCTGTTCGCGCCGGTGCCTGTTGCGCCGCGCCTGTTCGTGCTGCTGTCTGTCGCTTCAGTGAACCGTACGGCGTCTCACTCCCCAAGCCGGGTCTTGTCAGATTGTTGAACGATCGCTAGCGTGCGCCCGTGATGGATCTGACGAACCCGGCGAGCCGGGCAGCCCCGATGGATCTCAACGCGGATCTCGGCGAAGGGTTCGGGCACTGGACCCTCACCGATGACGAAGCGCTGCTCGACTGCGTCACCAGCGCCAATGTGGCCTGCGGATTCCATGCGGGCGACGCCTCCGTGATGCGGCGGGTCTGCGACACCGCCGCCGCCAGGGGGGTACGGATCGGCGCCCAGGTCGCGTACCGCGATCTGGCCGGCTTCGGGCGTCGCTCGATGGACGTCCCGCCCGCCGAGCTGACCGCCGAGGTCGCCTACCAGATCGGCGCCCTGCGGGTGTTCGCCGAGGCGGCCGGGTCCACGGTCTCGTACGTCAAACCGCACGGCGCCCTCTACAACCGCGCCGTCTGGGACGACGACCAGGCCGCCGCCGTGGTCGAGGGCGTCCGGCTGGCCGGCGGGGACCTGGCGGTCCTCGGGCTCCCGGGCTCGCGCCTGCTCGCCCACGCCGGGGCCGCGGGCCTCACCGCCGTGGAGGAGGCCTTCGCCGACCGCGCGTACACGCCCCGGGGCACGCTGGTCCCGCGCGGCGAGCCCGGCGCGGTGGTGCACGACGAGGACGAGGTCGTACGCCGCAGTGTCGGGATGGCGGTGGACGGGGGCGTCACCGGGGCGGACGGCAGCCGGATACCCGTCGCGGCGCGCTCGCTGTGCGTGCACGGCGACACCCCGGGCGCGGCGGCGCTGGCGCGCAGGGTCAGGGCCGCGCTGGAGGCGGCGGGCGTGACCGTGCGGGCGTTCGCATGAGTACGGGGGTTCGCACGGGCGGGGATATCGAGGTGCTCCCCGCCGGCCCCGGGGCGCTGCTCGTCGAGCTGGCCTCCGGTGAACAGGCCGCGGCCTTCCACGCCGAGCTGCTGCGCCGCCGCGCGCTCGGTGAACTGCCCGTCGTACGCGAGATCGTGCCCGGGGCCCGGACCGTCCTCCTCGACGGCATCGCGGACCGCACCCCGGACGGCCGCGCGCGGTTCGCCCGGGAACTCGCCTCCTGGCCGATACCGCCGCTGCGCCGCGACACCGGGGAGGCCGTCGAGATCCCCGTCGTCTACGACGGCCCGGACCTCGCGGACGTCGCGGCGGCCTGGGGCGTCGCCGTCGCCGAAGTGCCCCGTATCCACGCCGGGACCGAATTCCGGGTGGCCTTCTGCGGGTTCGCCCCCGGCTTCGGCTACCTCACCGGTCTCCCCGAGCGCCTGCACCTGCCGCGCCGCGCGACCCCGCGCACCCGGGTCCCGGCCGGTGCGCTGGCACTCGCGGGGGCGTACACCGGGGTGTACCCGCGTCCGTCGCCCGGCGGCTGGCAGCTCATCGGGCGGATGCCCGACCCGGGCGAGTTGTGGAACCCGGTCCGTGAACCGGCCGCGCTGCTGAGCCCCGGGGCGCGGGTGCGCTTCGTCGCGGCGGAGGTGCGGGCGTGACCGGCGCCGTCGAGGTGGTCCGGGCCGGTGCCCTGACCACCGTTCAGGACGCGGGCCGCGTCGGCTGGGCGCATCTCGGGGTGCCGCGCGCCGGCGCCCTGGACGCCCCCGCCCACCGCCTCGTCAACCGGCTGGCCGGGAACGGGACGGACGCGGCGGTGCTGGAGACGACCGTCACCGGCTGCGCGGTCCGCCCGGACCGGCCCGTTCTCGCCGTCGTCGGCGGGGCGCCCTGCCGGGTCACCGTCGACGGGCGGCCGGTGGCCTGGGGCACCCCGGTGCGCGTACCGGCGGGCGCGGTGCTCGACGCGGGCCCCGCGGTCCGGGGTCTGCGCAGCTATCTGGCGTTCGGCGGCGGCCTGCTGCCGGAACCGGTGCTGGGCAGCAGATCGGCCGACCTGCTCTCCGGGCTCGGCCCGGCACCCCTGCGCGACGGGGACGTACTGCCCCTGGGCCAGGACGCGTCGAGGCCCCCGGGCACCGACGCCGTGCCCTGGCCGGGCGTGCCCGCCGAACTGGTGCTCCCGCTGCGCCTCGGCCCCCGCCACGCCTGGTTCACCGACGAGGCGCTGCGTACGCTCACCAGCGCCACGTACCGCGTCTCGCCGAACAGCAACCGCATCGGCCTGCGCACCCAGGGACCGGCCCTGGCGCGCGCCCGCGAGGGCGAGCTGCCCAGCGAGGGGATGGTACTCGGCGCGATCCAGGTGCCGCCGGACGGGCGCCCGGTGGTGTTCCTCAACGACCATCCGACGACCGGGGGTTACCCGGTCGTCGGTGTCGTGCACGAAACCGCACTCGCGGGCGCGGCACAGGCGGTGCCGGGAACCCGGGTGCGGTTCGTGCGGGCGGGCTGAGAACAGGTCCTACGCCGCCGCCTTGAACCCCCGCAGCCGCAGCGAGTTGCCGACCACGAAGACCGAGGAGAACGCCATCGCGGCACCCGCGATCATCGGGTTGAGCAGCCCGGCCGCGGCGAGCGGCAGAGCGGCCACGTTGTAGGCGAAGGCCCAGAACAGGTTCGTGCGGATGGTGCCGAGGGTCTTGCGCGACAGCCGGATCGCGTCCGCCGCGGCCCGCAGGTCCCCGCGTACCAGCGTCAGGTCGCCGGCCTCGATCGCGGCGTCCGTGCCGGTGCCCATCGCCAGGCCCAGATCGGCCTGGGCGAGGGCGGCGGCGTCGTTGACCCCGTCACCGACCATGGCGACCGAGCGGCTCTCGGCCTGGAGGCGCTTGACGACGTCGACCTTGTCCTCCGGCATGACCTCCGCGTACACCTTCTCGATCCCGACCTCGGCCGCGACCGCCTCGGCCACCGCCCGGTTGTCGCCGGTCAGCAGGATCGGGGTGAGGCCCAGGGCCCGCAGCCGCTCGATGGCCTCCGCGCTGGTGTCCTTGACCGCGTCGGCGACTTCGAGCACGGCGCGTGCCTCGCCGTCCCAGGCGACCGCGATGGCCGTCCGGCCCGCGGCCTCCGCCTCGGCCTTGCGCCGGGCCAGCTCGACCGGGAGGTGGATCTCCCATTCGGCGAGCAGCTGCTCGCGGCCGACGAGGACGGCGTGGCCCTCGATGACGCCCTGGACGCCGAGGCCGGGGATGTTGGTGAAGTCCTCGGGGGTGGGGAGGGGGGTGCCGGTGCGTTCGGCGGCTCCGGTGGCGACGGCCTGGGCGATGGGGTGTTCGGAGGAGTGTTCCAGGGCGCCGGCGAGGCGGAGCACGTCGGTTTCGTCGGTGTCTTCGGTGGTGTGGACGTCGAGGAGGGTCATGCGGCCGGTGGTGACGGTGCCGGTCTTGTCGAGGACGATCGTGTCGACGCGGCGGGTGGTCTCCAGGACTTCGGGGCCCTTGATGAGGATGCCGAGCTGGGCGCCGCGTCCGGTGCCGACCATGAGGGCGGTGGGGGTGGCGAGGCCCAGGGCGCAGGGGCAGGCGATGATCAGTACGGCCACGGCGGCGGTGAACGCGGCGGTCAGGCCCGCGCCGTTGCCGAGCCAGAAGCCGAGCGTGCCGAGTGCCAGGGCGATGACGACGGGCACGAAGACGGCGGAGATCCGGTCCGCGAGGCGCTGGGCCGCCGCCTTGCCGTTCTGCGCGTCCTCGACGAGCTTCGCCATCCGGGCCAGCTGGGTGTCGGCGCCGATCCGGGTGGCTTCTACGACGAGCCGGCCGCCCGCGTTGAGCGTGGCCCCGGTGACGGAGTCGCCGACGCCGACCTCCACGGGCACGGACTCACCGGTGAGCATCGAGGCGTCCACGGCCGAGGCACCCTCGACGACGGTGCCGTCGGTGGCGATCTTCTCGCCGGGGCGGACCAGGAACCGGTCCCCGACCTGGAGTTCGGCGGTCGGCACGGTCACCTCACGGCCGCCGCGCAACACGGTCACTTCCTTGGCGCCGAGTTCGAGGAGCGCCTTGAGGGCCGCGCCCGCCTTCCGCTTTGAGCGGGCCTCGAAGTAGCGCCCGGCCAGGATGAAGGCGGTGACTCCGGCGGCCGCCTCCAGGTAGATGTTCCCGGCGCCGTCGCTCCGCCCGATGGTCAGCTCGAACGGGTGTGTCATGCCGACCATGCCCGCCGTGCCGAAGAACAGCGCCCACAGCGACCACAGGAACGCGGCCGAGGTACCGACCGAGATCAGCGTGTCCATCGTGGCCGCGCCGTGCCGGGCGTTGGTCCAGGCGGCGCGGTGGAAGGGCCAGGCGGCATACGTGACGACCGGGGCCGTCAGCGTCAGCGAGAGCCACTGCCAGTAGTCGAACTGGAGCGCCGGGATCATGGACATCGCGATCACCGGCACGGCGAGCGCGACGGCGGTCAGCAGCCGCTGGCGCAGGGGCCGCAGCTCGTCGGTGTCCGCGGCCTCGGGGGCGTCGTCCCCGGTGCGTACCGGGGGAGCGGGCTCGTGCGCGGTGTAGCCGGTCTTCTCGACGGTGGCGATCAGGTCCTGTACGGAGATGTCCTCGCCCCGGTAGCTGACCTTGGCCTTCTCGGTGGCGTAATTGACGGTGGCCTCGACGCCGTCCATCCGGTTGAGCTTCTTCTCGATACGGGCCGCGCAGGAGGCGCAGGTCATGCCGCCGATCGCGAGCTCGACCTCTGCGGCGGTGCCGGTGGCGTTGCCGGTGCCGGTTGTGGCGGTGTGCGCGGACACGATGTCCTCCCTGGCGGAGATTTTGATACCCCTAGGGGGTATGCATTACTGATTCAGGTATACCCCCCTCCCCTATGAAACGCAAGGGCGGATATGCCGTGCGAGCCCGGAACGTGCGCGTTCGATCACCCGAGGTGCGTCTGACCTCACGTATCTTCACCTGGCATTGAGGCTGCATCCTCGGTGTGCTGACCCGTAGGCTGGCCATTGGACTAGACCTATTGACGTTTCCTGTCGATGTTCCCTGTCGATGTTTCCTGGAGGATTGGGATCCCATGAGCAACCGTGCAGTCCTGGAGGTGATCGCTCTCGACGCGGAGGACGCGGTCGCTGCCCAGGCGGGTGGTGCAGACCGGCTTGAGCTGGTCACCGACATGGCGGCGGACGGCCTGACCCCGTCCTGTGCGACCTTCGTGGAGATCCGGGCGGCGGTGGACATTCCGCTGCGGGTGATGCTCAGGGTGGCGGACGGCTTCGCGGCCGGCGACATCGAGGTGCTCGTGGCCAAGGCGCGCGAGCTGCGCGCGGAGGGCGCCGAGGAGTTCGTCCTCGGCTTCCTCGACGCGGAGGGCCGCCCGGACCTGGTCGCCGTCGAACGGCTCGTCGCCGAGCTGGACGGCTGCCGCTGGACCTTCCACCGCGCGATCGACCGGGCCGCCGACCGGGACGCCCTGCGCAAGCAGCTGGCGGACCTGCCCGGCCTGGACACCTACCTCACCGCCGGCTCGTCCAAGGGCGTCGACGACGGCATCCCGACGCTGCTGGTCGAGGCGGCGCGCTCGGGCGAGCCCGGGTACGAGCCGCAGATCCTGGTGGGCGGGGGGCTGCGCCTGGAGCACCTGCCGGAGCTGCTGGCCGCGGGCATCGACGCCGTGCACATCGGCGGCGCGGCGCGCCCGCACGGGTGGTCGGGGCCGGTGGACGCGGCGGCGGTGCGGGAGTGGCGGGCGGTGCTTGACGCGTAGCGGGGCGGGGGCGGGGGTGGGGGCGGGGACGGGGTGAGGCGGTGCGGGCGGGTCGCCTGCAGCGGGCCTGTTCCCCGCCCCGCCCCTTCCCGTTACCGGGGGCTCCGCCCCCGGACCCCCGCTCCTCAAACGCCGGAGGGGCTGGGATGTACGCCGGAGGGGCTGGATTCGGCTCGCGGTGCCAGTTCGTCCGGCAGGGCCGTCGCGTGGACCACCGTCAATCCCGACACCGCACGCGTCAGCGCCACATACAACCGGCGCAGGCCCGTGCGTTCGTCCGGTTCGCCGTCGACCACCGCGGCCGGCTCGTCAAGTACCACGTAGTCGTACTCCAGGCCCTTCGCCAGCGACGCCGGGACCAGGGTCAGACGGGACTCGGCGGTCGTCTCCTCACCGGGGGAGAGGTACGCGTGCCCCGCCGCCATCAGGGCCTCCGCCAGCGCGGGGATCCGCGCATCGGCCGCGATCAGGCCGATCGAACCCTCCCGCGTCAGCGACTCCTCGCACGCCGCCAGCACCGCCGCGTCCAGCTCCGCCGGACCGGCCGCCTCCCGCACCTCCAGTGAACCCGGCGACTCGCGCACCGACTCCACCGCCGCGAGGCCCGGCGAGATCACCGGCAGCAGCCGGGAGGCGTACGCGATCACCTCGCGCGGCACACGGAAGCCCGCCGTCAGCTCCTCCACCACCGCGTCCGACTTGCCGAGATGGTGCAGCGCCTGCGCCCAGCTCTCCGTCGACCACGGCGTCGTGCCCTGCGCGAGGTCGCCGAGGACCGTCGCCGAACCGGTCGTGCAGCGCCGGCCCACCGCCCGGTACTGCATGGGGGACAGGTCCTGCGCCTCGTCGAGCACCACATGGCCGAGCGAGTGCGTGCGCGCCACCAGATCGTTCGCCTCGTCGATCAGCACCGCGTCCGCCGCCGACCACTTCGCCGACTTCACGCTCCGGGCAGGCTTCGTCCACAGGATCGTCTTCTGTTCGTCCTCGCTGAGCAGCCCCTCCGCGTGGGCGGCCAGGAACTCCGCGTCGATGAGCAGCCGCAGCACCAGCTTCGCCGGGTCGACGGCCGGCCAGATCGCCTTCACGGCCGCCTTCACCGCGGGGTTGCGGGCCACCGCGTTCTGCACCCGGTCGTCGGGCGCCTCGCCCGCCTCCTCCATCCGGACCAGGACGGAGTGCGCGATGCGCTGCGGAAGCGCTTCGTGGGCGGCCCCGTACCGCATGTCGCGGGCCAGCAGCTCGGTGGCCATCTCCGCCAGCTCGTACGCGGGCACCCGCCAGCGCCGCGAACCGCGCACCACCACGACCGGCTCCGTCGGGAGCGTCACATGCGAACGGATCGCCCGCCGCAGCACCTGGGCCATCCGGGCGTCGCCCTTGACGACGGCGGCGTCCGCCGCGTCCGTGCCGCGCACCTCGATGCCGGCCGTCACCAGATCGTCGACGGTCGCCTGCTTCACCGCCAGCTCACCGAGGGCCGGCAGCACCTGCTCGATGTACTGGAGGAAGGACCGGTTCGGCCCGATGACCAGCGTGCCGGTGCGGGCCAGCCGCTCGCGGTGCGCGTACAGCAGATACGCGACCCGGTGCAGGCCGACGGCCGTCTTACCGGTACCGGGGCCGCCCTGCACGCACACCGTCCCGCCGAGCTCGCTACGGACGATCTCGTCCTGCTCGGGCTGGATCGTCGCGACGATGTCCCGCATCGGACCGACGCGCGGGCGCTCGATCTCCGCCTGGAGGAGCTTGCTGGTCTGCTCGGCCTCGGCGGGGTCGGTGAGGTGCTCGTCCTCGTACGCGGTCAGCTCACCGCCGGTGTAGCCGAAGCGGCGGCGCTGGCCCACGTCCTGCGGGTCCTTCCTGGACGCCCGGTAGAACGGCTGTGAGACGGGCGCGCGCCAGTCGATGACCATCGGGTCGCCGTCGGCATCGTGGACATGGCGGCGTCCGATGTAGAACTGTTCGCCCTCCGCACCCTCGGCCTGCTCGGCACCGACCCGGTGCAGATAGTCCAGGCGCCCGAAGAAGAGCGGGGTGTGGGCGAGATCGGCGAGCGACTTGATGCGCTCGTCGATCTGGGTCTGCAGGACGGCCGCGTTGACCCAGTTCGCGGTGACATCGCGGATGTCCAGGGCCTGGGCGTCCTCACGCATGGCCCGCAGGGCGGAGCGGGACGCGGTGAGATGGGCGCGTTCGCGAGCCAGGGGATCGGTGTTGGTGTCGCTTTCGTGTTCGTGCGCGGGCACGGTGTTGCCTCCGGCTTTTCAACGCAGGACGGCGGACCGCAGCTCGTCCCCGGCCGGTGCTCGGGGGCGATGCGGTCCGCTCGGGGATCGATCACGGGTACGCGCAGCAGGTGCGCGTACGGCTGTCGGCCGGTTTCCGTCCGGTCGGCGGCGCTCCCCCGGCTGCCGGCGCGCGCCCTGGGGCGAAAGGCCCTCGGGCTGCCGGTACCACGGTGCGGGAGGCGGGCAGACCGGCGATTGTATCGACCACGTTCGTCCGGGGCGAGCGGATTAATTCCGGCGGGGCGAGCGGATTAATTCCGGGTCCATCCCGTAGGGGACGGCATGCGACCGCAGACCTACTCGCACCGCCGCCGGATTCCGCCCCCGGGTCGATGCCCGCACGGGCCGGGCGCAGGACCATGGAACACATGAGCACAGTCAGCCTGAACCCCCGCAGGACCGGCCCCGCGCACGGCGCGACCGCGGCCACCGGTCACCACCGCACCCACCGTGTCGGCGACGCGGTCCAAGCCGTCAAGGTCTTCGCCCGCGCCGCGTTCGGCGTGCTCGTGCTCGGTGAGTACGCGGAGGAGGCGGGCGTCCGCCGCCACCACGCCCACTGAACACGCGCCGGTCGGCCGCCGGTCAGCTGTCGGTCAGCAACTCGTCCGCGTCCACGATCCGGTACGCGTACCCCTGCTCGGCCAGGAACCGCTGGCGGTGCGCCGCGAAGTCCTGGTCGATCGTGTCGCGTGCGACCACCGAGTAGAACCGCGCCTCGTGCCCGTCCGCCTTCGGCCGCAGCACTCGGCCGAGCCGCTGCGCCTCCTCCTGGCGCGAGCCGAACGTCCCCGAGACCTGGATGGCGACGGTCGCCTCCGGCAGGTCGATGGAGAAGTTCGCGACCTTCGAGACCACCAGGACGTTGAGTTCGCCCTCCCGGAACGCGTCGAAGAGCTTCTCGCGCTGGGCGTTGCTCGTCTCGCCCTTGATCACCGGGGCGTTCAGATGCTCACCCAGCTCGTCGAGCTGGTCGATGTACTGCCCGATGACCAGGGTCTGCTCGCCGCGGTGCTTGCGCACCAGCGCCTCCGTCACCTTCCGCTTCGTCGCGGTCGTCGCACAGAACCGGTACTTCTCCTCGGCCTCGGCGGTCGCATACGCCAGCCGCTCCGAGTCCGTCAGATTGACCCGCACCTCGACACAGTCGGCCGGCGCGATGTAGCCCTGCGCCTCGATCTCCTTCCACGGGGCGTCGAACCGCTTGGGCCCGATCAGCGAGAAGACGTCCGACTCGCGGCCGTCCTCACGCACCAGCGTCGCGGTGAGGCCGAGGCGCCGCCGGGCCTGGAGGTCGGCGGTGAACTTGAAGACGGGCGCGGGCAGCAGGTGCACCTCGTCGTAGATCACCAGCCCCCAGTCGCGGGAGTCGAACAGTTCCAGGTGCGGATAGACGCCTTTGCGGCGGGTCGTCAGCACCTGGTACGTGGCGATGGTGACCGGCCGGATCTCCTTGCGCGTACCGCTGTACTCGCCGATCTCGTCCTCGGTCAGCGAAGTCCGCTTCACCAGCTCGTGCTTCCACTGCCGGGCCGAGACGGTGTTCGTCACCAGGATCAGCGTGGTCGCCTTGGCCTCGGCCATGGCACCGGCCCCGACCAGTGTCTTCCCCGCGCCACAGGGCAGTACGACGACACCCGAGCCGCCGTGCCAGAACCCCTCGACGGCCTGCTTCTGGTACGGCCGCAGTGCCCAGCCGTCCTCGGCCAGCTCGATGGGGTGCGCCTCGCCGTCGACGTAACCGGCGAGGTCCTCGGCCGGCCAGCCCAGCTTCAGCAGCGTCTGCTTGATCTGCCCGCGCTCGGACGGGTGCACGGCCACGGTGTCCGGGTCGATCCGTGCCCCGACCAGCGGCTGCACCTTCTTCGACCGGAGGATCTCCTCCAGCACGGGCCGGTCGGTGGAGGTCAGCACCAGACCGTGCACCGGATGCTTGGAAAGGGTGAGGCGGCCGTACCTGGCCATCGTCTCGGCGATGTCGACGAGCAGCGCGTGCGGAACGGGATAGCGCGAGTACTGCACGAGCGCGTCGACGACCTGCTCGGCGTCGTGCCCGGCGGCGCGCGCGTTCCACAGCCCGAGCGGGGTCAGCCGGTAGGTGTGGATGTGCTCGGGGGCGCGCTCCAGCTCCGCGAAGGGCGCGATGGCCCGACGGCAGGCGTCGGCCTGCTCGTGGTCGACTTCGAGGAGCAGTGTCTTGTCGCTCTGGACGATGAGGGGTCCGGTCACGCGCGTCGGCCCTTTCTGCTGCGGGGACGGCCGGGGAAAGCCGGTCGTGGCCAAACGTCCAGTGTGCCGCATCCGGCGGTCATGGCGCGTGTGTTGTCGGGCACGGGGCCGGGACGGGGCCGGGACGGGGCGGGGCCGCGGGGCCGGCTCACGCCGTGGCGTCGTCGGCCAGTTCGGCGACGCCGGTGATGCGGTGCAGCGGGTACGTGCGGACCTCGTCCGCCGTGTGGTCGTACGCCGTGACGAAGCCGCCCTCGACCCGGACCGGGGCGATGACGCGCTGGCTGGCGGCGCCGTCCGCGTTCACGTAGCCGATCCAGAGCGCCGAGCCGGTCATCGCGGCGGCCTGGACCGTGGCCAGTGTCTCGGCGGAGGTCGTACGGGGCAGGGCGCCGGGCGTCGCCGCGGGGGCCTCCGGGGTGTCCTTGCGGACCACCGTGGCGGCCGTGTCCCCGGCGCGGATCGCCCGTACCGCCGCGCCGAGCAGGGTGGCGTCCGGCAGCGGAGGGCCCTCGGGCACGGGGACGGGGGCCGTGCGGGGCGGGGTGCGGCGGGCGCCCGCGCGGGTGATCAGGACATCGCCCTCGGCGGACTCGGCGGCCGGGGCGTAGCCCATCTCGCGCAGCCCTTCGAGCAGCGACGCCGGGTCGACCTGCGCGGCCAGGGCCGTCGGCGCGAGGCGGCGCAGGCGCAGGGTGGCCGAGCGCTTGTCGGCGAGGATCTCGTTCAGCACGGCCTCGTCGTCGCAGCGCACGTACGAGGAGGCGGCGCCGATCCGCAGATGGCCGTGGCGGCGGGCGACGTCGTCGATGAGGTAGCTGAGCGGCTGCGGGACGGGCGTACGGCTGTGGGCCGCGAGGAAGGCGTGCAGGTCGGCCGCGGACTGCCCGGCGTCCAGGGCACGGCGTACCGAGCCGGGGGTGAAGCGGTAGACCGTCGCGCCGCCCTTCGACTCGATGTCCGCGAGGGCGGAGAGCACGTCCGCCAGGGGGCGTTCCAGCGGTCCGGGGGCGACGGCCGTCAGGTCGGCCTGGAGCAGTACGTGGTCCAGCGGCTCCGGGATGAGCGGCGCGAGCAGCGCGGCGGCCTCGGCCGGCCCGGTGTCGAGCAGGGCGCGGGTGTGCGTGGCGAGCGCGCCGCGGCCGGTGATGCCGAGGAGCTCGGACTCGTTGAGCGTCCACAGGGCGATCCGGGACCGCAGATCGATGGTGTCCCCGGCCGAGGCGGAGGCGCCGCGCAGGGGGCGTTCCCAGCGCAGCCGGGCGAGGACGGTCTCCGGGTCGGGGGCGGCGCCGGGCTCCAGGGCGGCGAGCAGGGCCAGGACCCGGTGGCGCACCTCCGGGGCGGCGGAGCGGTCGAGTTCGGGGCCCAGGGCGGACAGGGCCCGGCCCTTGGCGTCCTGGCCGCCGACCAGTCCGGAGGTGCGGGTGGCGGCGAGCCAGGCGGTGGCGAGGGCCGCCCACCGTTCCTGCGCGGGGAGTTCGGCCCAGTCGTCGTACGCGGGGGTCGGCGCGTAGCGTTCGTCGGCCTCCCCGTCGGAGGCCAGCAGCCCGGCGGCGTAGGCGAGTTCGACCCAGAACGCGGCGACCTGCTCGGGAACCTCCAGGGCGGCGGCGGTCTTCTTCAGCTCGCGGACGCTGAGTCCGCCGGCCCGCAGTATCGCGGGGCCGCCGCCGTTCCAGCTCTTCAGCAGCTCCTCGACGGTGTTCACGGCCAGGAGCGCCTGACCGGCCGCGGCGCTGTCCACAGCCTGTGGATCGCGGTTGGCGACCGCTTCCACGGCGGGCGGCCGGGGTTCCGGTACGCGATGGGCGCGCCCGGCCCGCAGATGCAGGGCGGCCTCGCGGGGCAGCACCACGGTGCGGGTCGACACGGGCAGCAGCAGCCCGTGGTCGCGCAGCCACTTCACGGGCGGGGTGGGGTTCGGAGTCACTTCCCCGTACGGCGGTCCCCACACCAGCCGGTCCAGAACGGACAGGGCCTCGGCCGGGGCGGTGTCCAGCAGCTCGCCCATCCTGGCCCGGTCGGTGAAGAGCGCGGACAGGGAGGACACGGCGGAGACCGGGTCGTGCGTGGCGGGCAGTCCGGCGGTGGCCAGGATCTCCTGGAGGCGGCCCGGGGACATGCCGGAGGTCGCCTCGGCGACGGTCGGCCCGAGACCGGTGGGGGAGGCGTGCTGCGGGGACGGCGCGAGGATCTCGCGCGCCGTGCGCACCAGCCGCAGCCGGTCGTCCTCGCCCCAGACGAGGGCCTGTTCGCGCAGCGTGGCCAGGGCGCCGGGCAGCGCGTCCACGATCGCCGCGCCCGCGTCGTCGCGGTGCTCGCCGTCGTCCCGGCCGTCGCCGGTGAGCAGCCCGAGCAGCGTCTCGTACGGGGCGGGGTCGGCGGCCACCGCGAGCGCCTCGGCGGTCTGCAGGGCGAACTTGTCGAGGTGCTCCAGCGCGCGTACGACGGAGGCGCGGGTGCCGGCCCTCGTCGCGAGCTGGGTGATGTCGCCCGGCACCGGGTTGAGGAGGTCGGGGCGGGCGCGCAGCAGCCCGGCCAACGACTCGTCGTCCCGGGCGCGGAGCGCTTCGGCGAGCGTCCGCGGTGGTGTGGTCATCCCCATCCGTCCCACGGTAGTCGCTCCGGACAGGCCTGAGAGGCTCCGAGGGCGCTACCGTCGGTGCAGGGCGGTAGAGGGGAACGATCGCGTGGGGATCGAGAGCGACCAGCTGGTCTACGACTATCTGAGCCGGGTGGGGGACCTGGCACAACAGCAACAGCTGTCCTCGGCCGCCCGGATGAGGCTGGTGGCGACGCTCCGGGGCGAGATCGACCGGCAGCGCGGGAAGCAGTCCGGGGACAGTCCCGCGGCGGTCCGCCGCATCATCGGGAGGCTCGGCACACCGGACGAACTGGTGGCCGCCGCGGCCTCGTCGGGTGACGGCACGGTGGAGATCGCGGGGCAGCCGGAGCCCGCGGCGGAGGAAGGCCGGAGCATCCCCCGTCCGCGTAAGGGGATGCTCCGGAAGGACGGCAAAGACAGTTCAGGCAAGGGCGCGTCGCGGCCGCAGGAGGCCGGGTCCGGTGTGCCGGAAGCGCCGGCCGGCCGGGTGCCCTCGCCGCCGCACATGGCCGGTACGGACGAGCTGGGGCCGTCCGGCAGCGAGCCCGACTGGTGGCGGATCGAGCCGGGGCCGTTCGGTGACGGGGTCGATGTGCCGGGGTTCACCGGCGGTGTCGAGATCCCGGACATGATGAGGCCGCCGTCCCGGGACGCGGTGCCGCGCCCGCGCGCGGCGGCCGACGAGCCGTTGGACGAGGAGCCCGGTGAGGACACCGGTGCCGAGGAGGAAGAGGAGGCGGCGCCGCGACGCCGCAGGCTTCCGCGGCTCCGCCGCCGTGCGCCGCGCGAGGACGGGGCGGGCGGGCGCGGGATCTCCCACCCGCTGCTGCTGCTCGCCGCCGTACTGCTGGTGACCGGCGCCGTGACGGGTTCCTGGCTGGCCCTGGCGGGCGGCTGGCTCCTCGCGTACAGCTCGCGCACAATGTCCCGCGCGGAGGCGAAGTGGGCCGCGATGGGGCTGCCGGGCGTGGTCGCGGCGGGCGCCCTGGTCTGGCTGTGGGGCAGGAGCGACGGCCGGTGGGGCGAGCCCATCGGGACCGGGCAGATGGGCGACGCGATCGGCCAGATGTGGCCGTGGGTGGTGCGGGGGGCGGCTGTCGCCTCCGCGCTCTACCTGGTGTGGAGGTCGCGGAGGCAACGGTCGTGACGGCCGGTCACCGGCCGGCCGGGCTCGGCCTGGAGCGTCGGCCGGTCGTCGTCGCCCCTGAAGTGTTGGCCGGTCGTCCTCGCCCGGAACGTCAGCCGGTCATCTTCGCCTGGAACTCGTCGAGGATCTTGCCCGCGGCGGTGTAGCCGATGCCCGCGATCCACAGCCGGTCGTCGACCTTGAAGACCTTCCCGTCCTTGGATGCCTTCAGCCCCTGCCACAGGCCGCTGTTCATCGTCTTGGTCGTCCCCGCCTTCGCCGGGTCGCCGTACGTCGACGTGAAGACGACATCCGCGTCCGCGAGGTCGATCTTCTCGGGCGACACGTCGTACGAGAAGCCGTCCTTGGCCTTGTCGGTGATCGCGGGGCGGCCCACGCCGAGGTCGGCGAGGATCGAGCCGATGTAGTTCTGCTTGCCGTAGATGCGGATGTCGGCGCCCTCGACGAAGCGGACGAAGTTGACGTCGGTGGCGGCGGCCTTCTCCTTGCCGCCGATCGCCTCGGTCATCTTCGCGACATGGGCGTCGTAGTCGGCGACGACCTTCTTCGCCTCGGCCTGCTTGCCGAGCGCCTCCGCGTGCAGCTGGAAGTTCTCCTTCCAGGCGCTTCCGGTGGACTCCGTCATCACGGTGGGGGCGATGGCCCGGAGCTGCTCGTAGCGGTCGCCGTCACGGACCTTGCTGGTGAGGATCAGGTCCGGCTTCAGCGAGGCGACGGTCTCCAGGTTGGGGTTGGCGATCTCGCCGACCTCCTCGATGTCCTTCGTCCGGCTCGCGGGCAGGTAGGAGGGGAAGCTGTCCTCCGACGCCGAGTGCGTCGCGCCGACGGGCTGCACGCCGAGGGTGAGCGCGGAGTCCAGCTCACCGGTGTCGAGGACCACGACGCGCTTGGGGTGCACGGGGACCTTGACGTCACCCATGGCCGTCTTGACGGTGTGGGTCCTGGCGTTTCCGGAGTCGGAGCCGGAGTCGGAGGAGCCGCTGGCGCTCCCGCCGGACTCCGAGAATCCACAGGCGGAGAGCGCGAGCGCGCCGGCCAGGGAGAGCGCGCCGAGAGCGAGGCCGCGCCGGCGGGTGGAGGGGGCCATGGGGTGCCTTTCGTAGGGATGGGGGTGTTCGTCGGTCGCGGGTGCGCCGGGAGGACCTGGGGCGGGGCGCGGGCTCACGAAGCCGGTTCGGCCTGCCAGGGAGCGCCCGGCACCACGAGCGGCGAACCGGTCACCGGGTCCGGGACGATCACCGCTTCCAGGCCGAAGACCTCGCGTACGAGATCGGCCGTGACGATGTCCTCGGGGCGGCCCTCGGCGACGATCCGGCCCGCCTTCATGGCGACCAGGTGGTCCGCGTACCGGGCGGCCTGGTTGAGATCGTGGAGCACGGTGACGACGGTCCGGCCGCGGGTGCCGTCAGCCGCCGGGGCGGTGAGCCGGCGCACCAGGTCCAGGACCTCCACCTGGTGCGCGATGTCGAGGTACGTGGTCGGCTCGTCGAGCAGCAGCAGATCGGTCTCCTGGGCGAGCGCCATCGCGATCCAGACCCGCTGGCGCTGACCGCCGGACAGCTCGTCCACGGACCGGTCGCCGAGCCCGGTGATGTCCGTGCGCTCCATCGCGTCCGTCACCGCCCGCTCGTCCTCCTCCGACCACTGCTGCCACCAGTGCTGATGCGGCTGGCGTCCGCGGGCGACGAGGTCGGAGACGGTGATCGCCTCTGGGGCCACCGGGGTCTGCGGCAGCAGCCCGATCGACTGGGCGATCTTCCTGGTGGGGATCTTCGACAGCTCGGTGCCGTCGAGGAGCACGGCCCCGCCGCGCGGCTTGAGGAGCCGGCCGAGCGCGCGCAGGGTGGTCGACTTGCCGCAGGCGTTCGGGCCGACGATGACCGTGACCCGGCCGTCCGGCACGTCGAGGTCCAACGCGTCGACGACGGTGCGGTCCTCGTACGCGAGCGTCAGCTCCCGCGCGGTGAGCCGACCGGTCGCCGTCGCCGTCGCCGTAGCCGTCGCGGTCGCCGTGGTGTCGGACCTGGGGGTCGAACTCATGCTGTGCCTCCACTACGGCCGCGACCGCCGCCCTGACCGCGGATGATCAGCCAGATCAGATACGGGGCGCCGACCGCCGCCGTCAGAACGCCCACCGGCAGCTCGGTGGGCGAGAAGAGCCTGCGCGCCAGCAGATCCGCGAACACCACGATCACCGCGCCGAGCAGCGCCGAGCAGAACAGCGGGATCTGTGCGGTGCGGGTCATCCGGCGGGCGATCTGCGGGGCGAGGAGCGCCACGAAGTCGACCGGCCCGGCCGTCCCGGTAGCCACGGACGCCAGGATCACTCCGAGTGCGACCAGCCCGAGCCGCACCCGCCCCAGCCGCACCCCGAGCGCGGTCGCGGTGTCGTCGTCCATCGAAACGGTGCGCTGGGCGCGGGCCGCCCACAGGACGGCGGGCAGCAGGATCAGCAGCGTCCAGCCGATCGGCGCGGCCTCGGACCAGCCGCGGCCGTTGAGCGAGCCGGTCATCCAGATCTGCGCCTGCTGGGCGACCAGGTAGTCGCCCTTCGTCAGGAACAGCGTGGTGACCGACCGCAGCGCGATGGCGAAGCCGATGCCGATGAGGACGAAGCGGGTGGCGTGCAGCCCGCCGCGCCAGGCGAAGACGTACACGAGCGCCGCCGCGGCCACCCCGCCGATGACGGAGAGGTACGGCAGCACGGTGTACGAGGTGATGCCGAAGGTCATCGCGCCGACCGTGAGCGCGCTCGCGCCCTGGCTGATGCCGATGATGTCGGGGCTGGCCAGCGGATTGCGGGCGACGGTCTGGATCAGCGCGCCGGCGATCCCGAAGGCCACGCCGACCAGCAGCCCCACGGTCATCCGCGGCAGCCGCAGCGTGCCGACGACCAGTTCGTCGGGGGACGGCTGCCCCAGGACCACCTTCACGACCTCGCCGGGCGCGACGAAGCTCTCGCCGACGCAGAGGTACGCGACACAGACGGCGGCCAGCAGCACGACGAGCACGGTGGCGACGAGGGCCGCCCGCCGGTGCAGCAGGAACCGCCCCCGCGCCCCGATCCGTACGACGTGATACCCGGCGGGCCGCACCCGGACCGCAGCTTCGGCACTCATGCGGGCACCGCCTTCCGGCGTACCAGGGCGACCAGGAACGGCACCCCGATCAGCGCCGTCATCACGCCCGCCGGGACCTCGCTCGGCGGGAAGACGATGCGGCCGATGACATCGGAGACGAGCAGCATCACGGGCCCGATCAGTGCCGCCATCGGCAGCACCCAGCGGTGGTCGGAGCCGACGACCGCGCGGGCGATGTGCGGGACCGCGAGCCCGATGAACGCGATCGGCCCGGCCGCCGCGACCCCGACCCCGGTCAGCACCGTGGCCCCGACGCCGCCGACGATCCGTACCGTCGCGACGTTCTGCCCGAGCCCCTTCGCGACGTCCTCGCCGAGCGCCAGCGCATCGAGCCCACGGGCGACGGACAGCACGAGCACCGCTCCGACCAGCAGGAACGGCCAGATCTGCTGGGCCACCTCGGCCTCGCGCCCGGCGATCGAGCCGACCTGCCAGAAGCGGAACTCGTCCAGCGCGGACGCCTTGGTCGTCAGCACCGCCGAGACCACCGACACCAGCAGCGCGTTGATGGCGGCGCCGCCCAGCGCGAGCTTCACGGGGGTGGCGCCGCCGCGCCCGCTCGACGCGATCGCGTACACGGCGACGGAGGCGATCGCCGCACCCGCGAAGCCGAACCACACGTACCCCGTCAGGGTGTGGATCCCGGCGAACGCGATGGCCAGCACCACACCCACCGAGGCGCCCTGACTGATGCCGAGGATGCCGGGGTCGGCGATGGGGTTACGGGTGATGCCCTGGAGCACCGTGCCCGCGAGGGCCAGTGCGGCACCGACCATCAGCCCGATCAGGGTGCGCGGCACGCGCATGTTCCGGATGACTTCGGCGTTGTCGGAGTGCCCGCCGTGCAGCAGGACGTCGAACACTTCGGACGGGGGTATGGAACGGGCCCCCACGGCCAGGCTGAGTAGTACCGCCACGAGCAGCGCCGTAACGGCCGCCGCCGTCGCGAGTGCGCGTCTGGAGCGGCGTGGAGCGGCGGCTGACATCGGACCCAATCAAGTGGCGAAGAACAAGTGGCGAGAACAGTGCAAAGGTAAGGCTTGGCTAAGTCTAAGCACCGCCGTTTCAGGCCCGAAGGCCGCACCGGGGACGGACACGCCACCCACCCCCACGACAATGGATGCCATGCCCTCACACCCCCTGACGGTCGGCTTCGACCTCGACATGACGCTCATCGACACCCGGCCCGGCATCAAGGCCGCCTACCTGGCGCTCTCCGCCGAAACGGGGACGCCGATCGACGCCGACCTGGTGGTGAGCAGGCTCGGCCCGCCGGTCGACGAAGAGCTGCGGAACTGGTTCCCCGCCGACGCGGTGGCCGCGACCGCCGACCGCTACCGCGAGATCTACCCCACACACGCCATCGACCCGAGCCTCGCGCTGCCGGGCGCGCGGGAGTCGGTCGCGGCGATCCGCGAACGGGGCGGCCGGACGATAGTCGTCACCGCCAAGCACCGGCCGAGCGCGGAACTCCACCTGGCACACCTGGGCATCGAACCCGACGCGATCATCGGCGGCCTGTGGGCCGAGGCCAAGGGCCAGGCCCTGCGCGAGCACGGCGCGCACATCTACGTGGGCGACCACACCGGCGACGTACGAGGCGCCCGCACGGCCGGCGCCCTGTCGGTCGCGGTCACCACGGGCCCGTGCGACGCGACGGAGCTCCGGGCGGCGGGGGCGGACGTCGTCCTGTCGTCCTTGACGGAGTTCCCGTCGTGGCTGGAGACGTACGCGGCGAGCTGAGGCCTGCGGGGGCGCCTACGCCTTGGCCGCGCACTCGGCCCAGAGCAGCCTCCCGCCCTGCCCCGGCAGCCCGCCCCGCATCGGGTACGCGCCCCAGGACTCCGCGCAGAGCGTGACGAGGTACAACCCCCGCCCCCGTTCGGTCAGTTCCTCCGGCGCAGGGGCGCCCCACCGGAACGGGGCGGGGATGTGCGGATCGGTGTCCCAGACGCTCAGCCGGACCCGGCTGCGCCCGGCGTCGCGCAGGCGCAGGGAGTACGGCCCCGAGGAGTGCAGGTAGGCGTTGGTGACCAGCTCGCTCGCCAACAGCTCCGCGACCTCGGTGAGTTCGGGCATGCCGTGCACGCGGAGGACGTTGCGGAGGGTGGCACGGGCGACGCCGGGGGCGCGGGGATCCTGCGGGAGTTGGAGGGTGTACGTCCAGGGCGGGGATACCGTGGCACTGACCATGGAAGTCTCCGTTCACGGAGGGAAGTTGAAGGATGCACTTCGAGTTGCCCGGTGACGAGGCCGCTCCGTCGAGCGGGGTACTTCCGGGCGGGTGGCCTGAGACCGAGAATAGGGTCTCCGCAAGTTCTATTTGCAGTGCGTGTGTGAAACGGCATGCAGATTCCCTCGCGTGAGTGATGAGTCGAACTCGACTCCGCAAAGGAGGAGTTACATGGCTGGCAGGTCCGCCCCCACCGGTCGGCGCATCCGGATCGCTACCGAATTGCGCAAATTGCGTGAGCGTGCCGGTCTCACCGCCACCGAGGCGGCCCGCGTGCACGGCATCGGCCAGGGCCAGCTGAGCAACATCGAGACGGCCAGGTTCGGGGTGAGCGGCGAGCGTCTGCGCACCATGGCGCAGAACTACGAGTGCTCCGACCACGTCTTCATCGAAGCTCTGGTCGACATGGTCAAGGACCGGAAGCGCGGCTGGTGGTCCGATTACCAGGAGCTCCTGCCGACTTCTCTCCTGGACCTTGCGGAGCTGGAGCACCATGCAGAACGGCTACGCGGCGCGATCACGGCACACATCCCCGGGCTGCTCCAGAGCGCCGACCATGCGCGGGAGATCTTCCGGCAGCACGTTCCGGAGCTACTGCCGTCGGACATCGAGCACCGCGTCTCCTTCCGGACGAAGCGCCAGGCCGTGCTGTGCGGGGCCGAGCCGACCTCGTACCAAGCACTCGTTCACGAGGCCGCGCTCCGCACCGAAGTCGGCGGCCCCAAGGCAGCACAGGCGCAGCTGCAGCACCTCCTGGAGATGAGCGAGCAGGACCACGTCACCATCCAGGTCATCCCGTTCAAGGCAGGCGCGGTCCCAGGCTCCGGCCAGTCCATCTACTACGCGTACGGCCCAGTCCCCGAACTGGACACCGTCCACCTCGATCAGTCCCACGGCCTCGCGTTCCTCGACGCCGAGACCCAACTCCAGAACTACCGGACCCTGTTCAGCAGGATTGAGAACGCCGCACTGTCGCCCCAGGACACCCGGGACCTGATCCACCGCATCAGTCAGCAGCTATGAGAGGAATGCCCATGCCCGCACACGACCATTGGCAGAAGTCGTCTTACTGCGCCCAGGGTGACTCGTGCGTACATGTCGCCACGGATGTCGGCGGCGGCGTCAAGCTCACTGAGAGCAGTGACCCCACCGAAGCGATACTCCGTACTACCCCCGGTGTGTGGGCTGCCCTCGTTCGCACCATCAAGGAGGGCAGCCACCAGGACTGACATCGCCCGCATCCGGCCGCCGACCCGGTTCGTGAGGGGATTCAGCCCTCGCCGGTGCCGGCGGTCACGTGGTCGTTGATCTGCCGCAGGCGTTGCCAGGCGGCGGGGTCGGTGCCGTCGCCGAGTGCGTAGTGCAGGGCAGGCCGGGCGGCAGGGCCGAGCCGGGTCGGTGCGAAGGGTGTGCGGTCCGCGTCGAGCTCGGCCACGGCGTCGGGGCCGAGGGTGAAGGAGAGCGGCACCGGGGGTGGCTCGTGGTGGGCGGGGGTGGTCAGATCCGCGCGTGCGGTGCGCAGTTGGCCGATCATCGTGGCGAGGTTGTGCCTGGCGGCCAGGGATTCGGCCAGTTCGGGCATGGCGGCCACCGGGGCGTTCTGATCGGCGCGGTAGCCGACGGCCAGCGTGATGTGCTCCTCGACGCCGAGGTGGGTGCGGGCGGTGCGCACAGTGGCGATCGCCGGGTGGTCGGGGGTGCCGATTGCGACGGCCCAGGTGGGCAGGGACTGCTGGGCGCGGGTGCGGGCCAGGTCGGTCAACTGCCGTGGTGACCACGGGACGCTGACGGGTTCGGCGGTTGCCCATCCGGCGGGCGGGGCTCCGGTGAGGGTGCGCCAGGCCTGTTCCAGGGCGCCGCCCAGGACGAGGTGCTCGTCGGCGGGGTGGACCGTACGGATGGAGAGCAGCAGTTGCCGTTCGCCTTCGGTGCCGGGTCGGGGCCGGAAGGCGTCCGCAACCTGGGGCCTGTCGTCGGCGGCGTGGGTGAATCGCCCCTCGTGCCAGCGCAGTACGGATCCGGAGAGGCCGTCGTAGTAACCGCACTCGGGGTCGCTCACGACCCAGCGGGAGGGCAGCCCGTCCAGCAGCGTGCGGGCGGGGCAGGTGAGCCGGGTGCTGGGCGGGGTGACGAGCTGGAGTTCGCGTCCGGTGCGGGCCGCGTTGCGCACCACGTCGGTCAGCCAGGTCGTGGCAGCGATCACGGGACGGCCCTGGATGACGACGGCGGCCTTCTCGGTGAGCAGGTCGACGCCCAGAGGTGTCGCTTCCGCGACGGCGTCGGCGAGGTCGGTCACGATGTCGGTGTGACCGGCCTCGCGCGGCCAGACATCGCCCCCGTGCACGGCGACCAGCCGCCCGGCGACGGACCCGGCCAGCCGCGCGGCCCCCTCCACAGAACTGGTCGCCCGCGCCTCGGTCCACCACACGGGCGACTCCGCGCGCACGTCCGGCCCGAGCAACCGGGCCACCTCGCCCGGCACTTGGACGTACCGGGGTGCTTCGAGCGACACCAGCGCCTGCCCGGCAGCCGTGCACAGCTGGGCGACGGACCCGTCGCCGGCCCGGTTCACAAGCAGATCGGGACCGCCGGCGAGGAGCCCGGCCAGCAGCGTCCTGGTGTCGGGCATCTGCGGGGTGAGGGCTATGACGTCCTGGGTCATGTGCTGCTCTTGAAGCGCGGTTCAGCGGGGCAGACTCGGCTTGGTGAGCCGGATTCAGTCATCACTTCTGGCAGGTGAAAGGAACTCGTGGAAAGCGTGAACAGCGCAGAGAAATTCTGACTCCGGGAGTGTGATCGTTTCGAATTGGCCATACTGAGACTCGATGGTCACTGTGCCCGCACCTGAAAGTGTTGCCACGGTCGCGTTGAAGGAAACGCCGTTGGGTTCCTCCGGATAACGCCTCCCGATCTCCCTCCACTCCGACATGAGCCATTCCGTGGAGTGGATATTGCGCACGTCGTCGAAATAATTGGAAACAGCTTCATTGATGGAGCTGTCGAAGTCGGGGTGGTTGGCAACGACGAAATCGTCTTCGTCGTACGAGAAGGACCACTGGCCTTTGGTTGAAAAACTCAATTAACTCACCCGCCGGGGAAGAACGTAGTCATGCTGCCCTTGTTGAACAATCCGACAACTCGCACCCCGTCATACATGATCTTGGCTTTGCCCTTCTTCAAGGGTGCCTCTTCCAGTTTTCGGGCCACCTCGGCGATGTCCTTCACCGTCCAGTGCTCTGGAAAGAAAGTATGCTGGGTGCTCACTTTTTGCAGCCAGTCCCCGTTGTCGGCGCGCATTACTATTTGAGCATTGATGGTGTTGTCGGGATTCTTTCGGATCGTATCAGGGGTAATTTTTCGATCGGGCATCCCTTCGTCGAATGCGTGCCAGCCCTGTGGTTTGAAGTCCTTTACCTCGCCGAAGAGAACATGGTTCATGGCCTCCTTCGGCACTCCGTAGCGTCGCGACAACTCTTCCGCTACCTTGCCTCGTGCTGAGGGAGGGACTTCCGACAGGGGGTGCTCCCCAGCCAGGAGCTGGTCGGTGAATTCTTTGAGATCGCGAGTGGACGCTCCCGGGTATCCCGCACCGGAGGGATCGGCGGGCCCGTTGCCGTCGCCGGACTCCGTGCCGTTGTCGTGATCAACGGCTTCACGCCTGGAATCAGCCCCGTGGTCGCCATCACTGATTCCGTGACCAGGCACTGCCTCGTCCCGTGCAGTGCCTGCTGTATGTGATGAACCGCCCCCGCCACCCGCGTCATGGCCGCCGCGCGGCGGCAGGCCGTCGCCCGCGTGGGCGGTCGCTCCGGGCGCGCGGCTTCCGACGCCGACCGGTTCGTGATCACCGTGTGGTTGGCCGGCGCCCCGTTCGGCGGCGGAGGGTTCGTGCTTGGCCGGATCCAGGTTGGGTTTGCCGTCGGGGTCGAGGGGGACGAACTTGCCGTCCTTGTCGACCCGGTAGCGACTGTCGAGGTCGAACGCACCGTCGGGGAACTTGGTCTTCGGTATCTGGAGGTGGTCGCTGACGTTGGCCAGGACCTGGGAGACCTTGGGCAGGCCCGAAAGCGCCTTGGCGGCCTTGAACGTGCCGGAGAGTGGGTCGAGGGCGTCGCCGATCTTCGCCATGGTGCCGGCGGCCTTCGCGATCGTGCCGCCCTTGCCGAGCTTCGCGGCGGCGGCAAAGGGGCCGGTGGCGAGGGTGAGCACGTTGAAGGAGAGCACGGCGTGGGCGCGAGCGGGATCCTCGTTCGCCATGTCGTACGCGATGAACTGCTTGCCGAACTCCTTCGCGTACGGCTTGCTGTCGCGCTGCCAGTCGGACAGGTGCTCGTCCTGGCCGAACAGGTCCATGCCGTGCGCGTAGCCTCCGACGACAGTGCGTCGCAGACCGTCCCAGGCCTGGTCGCGGGCCTCGCCCCCGTGAAAGCCGACGAGGGTGATCAGGCCGTCGATACCGCCCCCGATGCTGTCCTTGACCAGGCCGTCCCACGCCCAGCTCTTGGCCCCGTGCCCCCACCACTCCAGGCTCCAGCGCTCATAGGTACGCCCTTCGGGGCTGCCCCACGGCAGGTCTTTCATGTCCTTGAGCGCGCCGACGTTTTGGCCGTACATGCCGAGCCCGTGGGTGCCGTCGTCCACGATCCACGCGGGGCGGCAGACAGCGGGGCTGATCGCGTTGATCTTGTTGGCCGCGTTGCGTTCGGCCTCCTGGAAGGCCGCGCGCGCCGCATCCACGCCGTCCATCAACGCCTGGTGCTGGTCGGTCTTGTTCCTGTCCTCGGTCCAGTCGTCATCGCCCCGGACGCCGTCGACGAAGTCGATCGCGTCCAGCCTCAGCTGCTTGAGCCGGTCGGCGTGCGGCTTGGCCTCGTAGATGAACGTGTCCAGGGCATCGGCGAGCGCCTCGACGTTCCCCGCGAACTCCTCGGCCGTGTCCATGACCGGCTGGGTCGAGGAGAACAGCTTCTCGGCCTCGGGCGCCTTGTAGTAAGCGGCCGTCGCCTGGAAGCGGGAATGGACGTCCTTCCCGCCGTTCCGGATGCCCGTGGCATGCGTACGCAGACCGGACGCGGTCTTCTCCAACTGGCCGAAGTCACCGGTGTACTGAGGTATCCCACCCGGTTCGATCACGTCGGCTACTCCCCGCCCCGGTGGCCGGGCTTCTGCCCGACGCCCTGATCTCGGCGGGGGTCGGGGCCTTCGCTGCCTCGCGCTGGGCGCGGGCGGCCATGGCCAGATCGCCCTCGATGTACTCGGTGTGGCCTTGACCGTGCCGTCCATCGACTTCTTCGTGCGGGCGGCCATGAACCTGATCTGCTGCTGGGTGTCCGAGATGAAGTTCGCCACCGCGGCGCCGACCGGTCCCGCCGGTGCCTCGCCGCAGTACGGTCCGCTGATCGTCCCCGCCTGCAGCGCGGCGTCCTCCACGCTCTTGCCGTAGCCCCTGACGCCCTTGCTCAGGTCCTCGGCGGCCAGACCCACCAACGACAGAACGGACTCCACCCCGCTCGGCCTGATGTCCCACCCCGTCATGCCGTCCCCCTGCGTCCCCCGGCCAATACGTTGCGTCAACTGCGCCCGGCGACATGCGTGTCACGGGCGACAGGATCTTCATCTGTATCAGGGGGTTCGTAGCAGTGGCAACGCACTTCAAGCCAAACGCGTGTTGGAGTGGACACGCAACGTGGTGGCGGAGTGTCGTGGGGACCGTGCCCCGCTGCCGGGTGAGCAGCTGGGACCGCCTTTCCCGTCTCCTGCTGCCGCCCCGCGAGGCGGTGGTCGGACGACTGGCCGGAAAGGCGGGTGGCGTTTGCGCTAGGGAAGAGGGGTGTGGGTGTCCGACCCGCGCTACCGCTTGGCCGCCCCCGCCCGGACCGAGCGGATCACGCCCGCCGCCGCGATCAGGAAGCCGACGCCCATCAGCATGCAGAGCGACCAGGCGATGGACGGAAGCGGGTGGGTGCCCAGGAAGAGGGGGGCCATCGTGGCCAGGGTGGACAGTGCGCCGATGAAGAAGACGATCGCGCCGATCCGGACCAGCCGGTCACCTGCGCCAGAAGCTGTAGTACTCACCCCGCCAGGGTAGTTCCCGGCAGCGGCGGACAACCCCGCGGCCGACCCCGTGGTCAACCCAGCCGTCAACCCCGCCGTCAACCTCGCGGTAACCGGTGCACGAAGCAAGCGCCGTTTCCGGACAGAGTCCGGATGACCAGGCTTGACGAGGGGTACTCCCCCTGGGGAGGCTGCTGCCAGCAGGGGAGCACCACCACTGGATAGCCTGACCTGCTGAGGCTTTGTTCCGGCATACAGGTTGCATACGGGTTGAGATGGGGTGCGTGCTTTGCCGACTGGCAAGGTCAAGTGGTTCAACAGCGAGAAGGGCTTCGGCTTCCTCTCCCGCGACGACGGCGGCGACGTCTTCGTGCACTCCTCCGTGCTCCCCGACGGCGTCGACGCCCTCAAGCCGGGCCAGCGCGTCGAATTCGGGGTCGTCGCAGGTCAGCGTGGAGACCAGGCGCTCTCGGTGGCGGTCCTGGACCCGACCCCCTCCGTCGCGGCCGCGCAGCGCCGCAAGCCGGACGAGCTCGCGTCCATCGTGCAGGACCTGACCACCCTGCTGGAGAACATCACGCCGATGCTGGAGCGCGGCCGGTACCCGGACAAGGCGGCCGGCAAGCAGATCGGCGGCCTGCTGCGCGCGGTCGCCGACCAGCTGGATGTCTGATCCTGCTCGACGTCTGATTCCGCTCGACATCTGATCCCGCTGATCGACGTGTGATCCCGGGCGCGGCTCGGGCGAACGCGCGGCTCAGACGAACGACAGTGCGTCGCGGCCGAGGGGCGGTACCAGTCCCTCGGCCGCCGCACGGGTCAGCAGTCCGCGGATCGCCGCGTAGCCGTCCTCGCCGAGGTCGGCCGTGAACTCGTTGACGTACAGCCCGATGTGCTGGTCCGCCACGGCCGGGTCCATCTCCTGGGCGTGCTCCAGCACGTACGGCCGGGACGCCTCCGGGTCGTCCCAGGCCATCCGTACCGAGGTGCGCACCGACTCGGCGAGCAGCTTCAGCGTGTCCGCGCCCAGCGACCGCTTGGCGATGATCGCGCCGAGCGGGATCGGCAGCCCGGTCGTCTTCTCCCAGTGCCGGCCCATGTCGGCGAGGTTGTGCAGCCCGTAGTTCTGGTACGTGAACCGGGCCTCGTGGATGACGAGACCGGCGTCCACCTTCCCGTCGCGCACGGCGGGCATGATCTCGTCGAACGGCATCACGACGATCTCGCCGACACCGCCCGGCACCACCTCGGCCGCCCAGAGGCGGAACAGCAGATAGGCGGTGGAACGCTCGCTCGGTACGGCGACGGTCCGGCCCGTCAGGTCCGTGTCCGCCCCGTCCCTCGTGAGGACGAGCGGGCCGCAGCCCCGGCCCAGCGCTCCGCCGCACGGCAGCAGCGCGTAATCGTCGAGCACCCACGGCAGCACCGCGTACGAGACCTTGAGGACGTCGAGTTCACCGCGCTCGGCCATCCCATTGGTGATGTCGATGTCCGCGAAGGTGACATCGAGGGCGGGCGCGCCGGGGACCCTTCCGTGTGCCCAGGCGTCGAAGACGAAGGTGTCGTTCGGGCACGGCGAGAAAGCGATCCGCAGCGGGTTCCGCAGCGGGTCAGGAGTCGTTTCGGTCATGGTGGGTCCAACCTTCCAGTACGGGTACGAGCTTCCCGAACGCCTCGGTGAGCGCGGCCAGCGCGTCGCCGATGCGCCAGGCATCCCGGTCGCGCGGGCCGACGGCGTTCGAGACCGCCCTGATCTCCAGGACGGGCACGCCGACGCGGTCGGCGGCCTCCGCGACCCCGAAGCCCTCCATGGCCTCGGCTCCGGCCTCCGGGTGCGCGGCGAGCAGGGCGGCGGCGCGTTCGGCGGTGCCGGTCACGGTGGAGACGGTGAGGATCTCGGCGGCGAGCGCGCCGGTGGCGGCGGCCACGTCCCGGAACAGCGACCGGGGCGGGAAGTGGTGGTCACGGCCGAAGCCCAGGCCGGTGACGGGTACGAAGCCCTCGGGGGTCCCGGCGCCCAGATCGGCGGCGACGATGCCGCTCGCGACGACGAGCGAACCGACCGGGGCGACGGGTGCGAATCCGCCGCCGATGCCGGCCGAGACGACGAGGTCGTACGGCCCGGAGGCGAGACCGAAGGCCGTCGCGCCGGCCGCGGCGGCCGGTCCGACGCCGCCCGCGAGGACGTCGAAGGGCCCCACGCGGTGGAGCTCGGCGCCCGGCACGTGATGCGCCCGCGCCTCGGAAACGTCCCCGAACGCACGCGTGACCGCGTCCCGTTCTGCTGGGACAGCGGTCACGACGAGCACACGCACGGGGGAAGCCTCCGAGGTCAGGAGGGGGTCAAGAGGGTGTCAGGAGGACTTCTTCAGTTCGAAGTGCCAGACGCCGGTCAGTTCCTTGCCCTTGGTCTCCACGATGCTGATCTGCGTCTTGTTCGTGGTCTCGCCGGTCTGGCTGGAGAAGAAGGCGCTGCCCGGGATGGACCGGTAGGTCTTCTTGTACGGCTCCTGCTCGGCCTGCTGGCCGTTGATGAACAGGGTCCAGCCGTTGTCCGCGATCTCGGGGTCGACGCCGAAGCGGACCTTGTCGTCCATCGCGACCTCGACGGACTTATCCGCCTTCTTGTTGAGGCAGCTCTGGTACTCGGACTTCTTGAGCGGCTTGCCGTCGTTGTAGCAGGTCGCCTCGGAGCTCACCGAGTTGCCGCCGACCGTTACGGTCGCGAGCGGCGTCGGCTTGTCGCAGGCGGAGAGGACAAGGAGTCCCGCGGACACGGCACCAAGAGCGACGCCGATTCGGCGGCCCTTACCGGAGAAGAACGCAACGGTCATGGGCCGAAGGCTATCGGTCGCTCCGGCTCACGCCACGCGGGGGTGCGGCGAGCCGCGTCGCGCGGCGCCCAGCAGACCCCGTACGGACGTTGCGGCACCGAGGGCGAGGATGCCCGCGGCGACCGACATGCCCAGTACGCCGTTGAGGGGGAGGGCGATGCCGATGCCGCCGCCGACCACCCAGGCCATCTGGAGCACGGTCTCGGACCGGGCGAACGCGGAGGTGCGCACCTCTTCCGGCACGTCGCGCTGGATCATCGCGTCCAGCGAGAGCTTCGACAGGGCCTGGGTGAAACCCGCGGTGGCGCTGAGCGCGGCGACCATGACCGTGCTGTAGAAGAGCGCGGTGAGCACGGCGACCCCCAGGGCCAGGGCCAGCACCGACGCGACGATCACCTCGGGGCCGCGGGCCCGGAGCCAGGAGCCGACCGCCGTACCGAGCGCGTTGCCGACGCCGGCCGCGACGCCGACGATGCCGAGCGAGATGGCGGCGCTCTGCCCGGCGAGCGGGTACTCGCGCAGCAGGAACGCCAGGAAGAAGATCAGGAAGCCGGAGAGCGCGCGGTGGGCGGTGTTGGCCTGGAGCCCGTTCAGCACGGACGGGCCCACGGACCGCAGACCGGGCCGCTTCTCGCCGTTCCGCTCCCGGCCCCTCGCCCTGCCCCTCCGGGGTCCCTTCGTCCCGACGGGGGCCGCCGTGCCGTGCGGCGGCACCAGCTGGGCCTTCCGCTCGCCCTTCGAGGAGTCGACCTTGGGTGGCAGCGTGAAGGCGAGAACGGTCCCGCCGATGAAGATCGCGCACGCGCCGTACAGCGGCCAGCCGGGCCCGACGGTCTGCAGCCCCGCCCCGATCGGGGCGGCGACACCGGTCGCCAGCAGCCCGGCCAGGGTGACCCGGGAATTCGCCTTCACCAGGGAGAAACGGGGTGGCAGCAGACGCGGCACCACCGCGCTGCGCACGACCCCGTACGCCTTCGAGCAGACCAGGACGCCCAGCGCGGCCGGATACAGCTCCAGGCCGCCGGTGGCGACCGCGCCCGACATGGTGAGCGCGAGCACCGCACGGGCCAGCATCGCACCGGCCATCGCGGCGCGCCGGCCGTGCGGCAGCCGGTCCAGGAGCGGGCCGATCACGGGGGCGAGAAGGGTGAAGGGCGCCATGGTGACGGCGAGGTAGAGGGCGACCCGGCCGCGGGCCTCGTCCGTCGGCACGGAGAAGAACACCGTCGAGGCGAGCGCGATCGTGATCATCACGTCGCCCGCGCCGTTCACGGCATGCAGTTCGATCAGTTTGCCGAGCCCGGACTCCCCGGCGCCATGGGCGTGCGTCACCTTCCGGATGCCCCTGGCGGTGCCGGTGAACGGCAGGTGGAGGGCATGTCCGACCGCCCGGCCCGTCCTGCGGAGCGGGCCGGGTCCCTCGTGCGACCTGGCGGAAGTCACCTCGTCATAGTGCCCCAGTCCCGGTGGCGGCGAACCGGCATCGGCACGGGGCGCGGTGCACTCCGCCCTGTCGGGCCAGTGATCCGCCCAGGCCGGGTGGGGCCGGCCCGGCTCGGAGCCGTGGCCATTTGTGAGCGGCCGAGGGCCGGTCTCCGCAGCGGATTCGCAGCGGATTCGCCGCGGAATCGCAGGGGATCCGCCGGGGACACGACACCGGATACGGCCTTGTTTGGGACGGGCAGGTGGGCGGGGGGCGGCGGAGAGGGTAGCGTGCGTAGCGCGCCACCGGCGGTTGTTCTCGGCCGCGCGCCTCTCGGCGATCCCGCAGAATGGGTTGCAGAAGGTGTGCCCGAGGCAGGCAGCAACGGGTGTGGACGTCGACGCGGCCCTCTGGTCCGCTCCGCCCGCATCCGTCATGGCCGAAACCGATGGATGTGCTGGCGCGCTCGTGAGACTGGCGTAGGAGAGAAGCGAGACCTGTGAGTGCTGCGACGACGCGAAGCCGTACGGCCCGTACCCCTGTCCCCGACCGTCTGTGCGCCGAGGCGGTAGACCTTGCCCGCGCGGCGGCCGAGGAGGCAGCCGCGCCGGGGGCCGTCGGTGAACATGTGGCCGTGGTCTCCGAGGGGGACCGGGTCGTCACGCACTTCTTCGAGTGCAAGGAGCCCGGCTACCGGGGCTGGCGCTGGGCGGTGACCGTCGCTCGGGCCTCCCGCGCGAAGTACGTCACCCTCGACGAGACGGTGCTGCTGCCCGGCAGTGACGCGCTGCTCGCCCCGGAGTGGGTGCCGTGGAGCGAGCGGCTGCGCCCCGGCGACATGGGGCCCGGCGATCTGCTGCCCACCGAGGCGGACGACATCCGCCTGGAGCCCGGCTACACCGGTGAGGACGAGCCGCCGCCGAACTCCGCGGTTTCCGAGGTGTCGCAGGAGATGGCCGACCTCGTCGACGTGGAGGACGCGGAGCTGACGACGCGCCCCGCGACGACGAGCCGGGGCTCGATCGCGGCGGTCGCGGACGAGCTCGGCATGCGGCGGGCGCGGGTGCTGTCCCGGTACGGGCTGCATGCGGCGGCCGACCGGTGGGACGAGGCGTTCGGCGCGAAGACGCCGATGGCCCAGGCGGCGCCGGCCTCGTGCGTCAGCTGTGCCTTCCTGGTGCCGCTGGCGGGTTCGCTCAAGCAGGCGTTCGGGGTGTGCGCGAACGAGTTCGGTCCGGCGGACGGGCGGGTCGTGTCGCTGGCGTACGGGTGCGGTGGGCATTCGGAGGCGGCGGTGATGCCGAAGCCGCCGAAGCCGGCGCCGCACGCGCTGGACACGATGCAGGTGGACGAGTATCCGTTGCGGCCGGCCCGGGACTCAGGCTCGGTCCCGGCGGAGCCGGACGCGCCGACGGAGGACCTCGGCCACTCGTAGGCGGTGGCCGGGGGGTGTGGCTTCCTGCGGGCTGCGGGCTGCGGGCTGCTCCGGCGAACCGGGTCCGTCCGCAATCGCCGGACGGGCTTGAGCGGGATGCCGGGCGCCCCGGCGAACCGCCCAGTCCGCAATCGCCGGACGGGCTTGATTCTGCCGCCTGTCCGGGGATTTTCCCGCCCGCCTGGGGAATTTCCCCGCCCGTCCAGGGAATTTCCCGCCGTCCAGGGATTTTGCCGCCTGTTCAGGGATTTTCCGCTCGTTCGGGGTTTTTCCCGCCCCCGGAGACTTTCCGCGCGTTCGGGTATTTCCCGCTCGCCCGGCGATCGCAGCCCGTCAGGCGATTGAGGATTGAGGACGGAACCCTTGCCGTGGTGGGCGGCGCGACGGACTCCGGCCTAGGGGCGGAGTCAAGGGCTTGAACCGGCCGATGCGCTGTTCCGCGGCCCCCGTCCGGTGCGAGGACCCGGTACCTTCGGGCGCACACTTGGCGGCATGGGCAGTGCGTAACCGGAAAGAGCGGAGTCAGAGCGTGAGCATGAATGCGACCGAGGGGGCCGATCCGTTCGGGACCGCACGGCTGCGGCGCGGTGTGCTCGACGCCTGGGGCGCCGGCCCCGCCAGGTTCCGCGAGGACGCCAACGCCGAGGAGGACCTCGCGCTCGGCGGCTACCGCGACCGCCTCGTCGTCGAGCTGGCCCAGAACGCCGCCGACGCCGCCGCCCGCGCACAGGTCCCCGGCCGGCTCCGGCTCACCCTGCGCCCGGCGACCCCGGACACCCCTGCGGTCCTCGCCGCCGCCAACACCGGCGCGCCCCTCGACGCCACCGGCGTGGAGTCGCTCTCCACCCTGCGCGCCTCCGCCAAGCGCGAGGGGCACGAAGGAGCCGTCGGCAGGTTCGGCGTCGGGTTCGCCGCCGTGCTCGCGGTGAGCGACGAGCCCGCCGTCGTCGGCCGGCACGGCGGCATCCGCTGGTCCCTCGCCGAGGCCCGCGACCTTGCCGCACGGGCGGCCGTCGCCAGCCCCGGCCTCGGCGACGAACTGCGCCGCCGCGACGGCCACGTACCCCTGCTCCGGCTCCCGCTGCCCGCCGAGGGCACCGCACCCGACGGGTACGACACCGTCGTCGTCCTCCCGCTGCGCGACGGCGGCGCCGAGGACCTCGTGCTCCGGCTGCTCGACGCGGTCGACGACGCCCTGCTGCTCACCCTGCGCGGCCTCGACGAGATCGTGATCGAGACCCCGGACTCCGTACGGACGCTGAGCCGCTCCGAGCACGGCCCGTACACCCACGTCGAGGACTCCGCGCACGGCACGAACCGCTGGCGCACCGTCACCCACCACGGCCCGGTCGAGCCCGCCCTGCTCGCCGACCGTCCACGCGAGGAACGGCTGCGCCCGCACTGGTCGGTCACCTGGGCGGTCCCGGTGGACGCGGAGGGCGCCCCGGTGCGCCCCCGCACCCTCCCGGTCGTCCACGCGCCGACGCCCACCGACGAACCCCTCGGCATCCCCGCGTTGCTCATCGCCTCGCTGCCGCTCGACACCGCCCGCCGCCACTTCGCGCCGGGACCGCTCACCGACTTCCTGGTGCAGCGCGCCGCCGACGCGTACGCCGAACTGCTCGCCGGCTGGCAGCCGGTGTCCGTCGACACCATCGACCTCGTACCGGGGCCGCTCGGCAAGGGCGAACTGGACGGTGCACTGCGCGGCGCGATCCTGGAGCGGCTGCCGCGCATCGCGTTCCTGGCGCCCGCCGCCCCGCGCGACACCACCGCCGAGGCGGTCCGGTGGGACAGCTGGGACGCGCAGGCGGACGGCCTCACCGAGGCGGCCACCACGGCGCTGCGGCCCATCGAGGCCGAAGTGCTGGAAGGCGTCGGCGCCGAGACGGTACGGGTGCTCGCCGAGGTCCTGCCGTGTCTGCTGCCCGCCGGACTGGAGCGCCGCAGCGAGCTGCGCACGCTCCAGGTCGCCCGGGTCCCGCTGACCGAGGCGATCGACCGGCTCGCCGGTCTGGAACGCGACCCCGGCTGGTGGCGGCGGCTGTACGACAGCCTGTCCGGCATCGACCCGGACCGCCTCTCCGGACTGCCCGTACCGCTGGCCGGGACACCGGAGGCCGCGGACTCCGGGTCCGGGGCCCCGGCCATGCCCCGCACCACCATCGGGCCCCGCCAGGTCCTGCTCCCGCTCCCCGACGCAGCTGCCGGGCCGGTGCTGGAACGCCTCGCCCGGCTCGGGCTGAAGGTCGCCCACCCGGACGCCGCCCACCCGCTGCTGGAGAAGCTGGGCGCCCTGCCCGCCACCCCGCGCGCCGTGCTGACGACCCCGCAGGTGCGGGCCGCCGTCGCCGGATCGCTGGACGCGGGCGAGATCTGGGACGAGGACGCGCTGGACGGCGACGAGCTCGCCGAGACCGTCCTCACCCTCGTCCGGGACGCCGAACTGGCACCCGGCGACGAGCCCTGGCTCGGTGCGCTCGCCCTCCCCGACGAGGACGGCGAACCGGCCCCCGCCGGTGAACTCGTGCTGCCCGCGAGCCCGTTCGCCGCCATCATGCGGGAGGGCGAACTGGCGCTCTGCGACCAGGAGCTGGCCGACCGCTGGGGCGAGCAGCCGCTCACCGCCTGCGGCGTGCTGGCCACCTTCGCCCTCGTACGGACCACCGACGTGGTGCTGGACCCGGACGAACTGGAGCCGCGCGAGGGCGACTTCGCCGAACCCGACGACGCCGGTCTGCTGGACGCGGTGGACGTGTGGTGCGAGGACATCCTCGACCAGCTGCCCGACACCCCCGTGCCGCCGGTCGCCACCGAGATCGTCGCCGTCCGCGATCTGGACCTGGTCGACGACGACGCCTGGCCGCAGGCGCTCGCCATGCTCGCCCGGCCGCCGCTGCGCGACGCGCTGACCCAGCCGGTGCGGGTGCTGCTGCCGGACGGCACCACGCAGTCGGTACGCCCCTACACGGCCTGGTGGCTGCGCGACCACCCGGTGCTCGACGGCCGCCGTCCCGCCGGGCTGCGGGCCGCGGGCGGCGACCCCCGGCTGGCCGGGCTGTACGACTCCGCCGACGCGACCGGCTTCGACGACGCGCAGGTGCTGCGCGCCCTCGGCGTACGGACGTCCGTGGCCGCCCTGCTGGACGAGCCGGGCGGCGCCGCCGAGCTCCTCGGCCGGCTCGCGGACGAGGACCGCCCGGTCGGCCCCGTACAACTGCACTCCCTGTACACGGCCCTGGCCGATCTCGACCCGGAACAGGTCACGCTGCCGGACGAACTGCGGGCCGTGGTCGACGGCGAGGTACGGGTCGTCGACGCGGCGGACGCCGTGATCGCGGACGCCCCCGATCTGCTGCCGCTCACCGACGGGCTCCCGCTGCTCCCGGTCGCCCCGACGCGCGCGGCCGAGCTGGCCGAGCTGTTCCAGGTGCGTCGGCTCGGCGAGAGCGTCGAGGCGGAGGTGTCGACGGAGGGCGAGGAGCATCACGTACCGGACGCGGTACGGGCCCTGCTCGGCGCCGGGACTCCGGACGCGTACGTCGAACACGGCGAACTGCGCGCGGGCGGCGCCGAACTGGACTGGCGCCGCGCCCCCGACGGCACGGTCCACGCCGCCACGCTGGAGGGCGTCGCGGCGGGCCTGGCCTGGGCGGCGGGGCAGTGGCCGCGCCGCTTCGAGGTCGCGGCGCTGCTGGAGGATCCGTCCCGTACGGAGGAGCTGGCCCGGGACCGCTGGTTCGACTGACGGGGCCCCGACCGATGCACATCGGGGCCGGGCATATGGAATGTCCGCAAGAAATCCCCAATGACCGCACAACCCTTCACGTTTGAGGATGGTCTCGTCTGTGAAGCCATCAGGCTTCGCAGACGATCTTGGGCCTGCGGGCGGTCATGTTCCGCGGGCCCCTTCTCCAACTTGGGGAATGAACATGCGCATTCGTGCCACCGTGGCCGCCGTCAGCGGCGCCCTGGCTCTTTCCGCCCTCGTCGTACCGTCGGCCGCCCAGGCCGACGACGCGCACGGCGCGATCGGCTCCGTCGCCGATGCCGCGCGTGCGGCCCAGTCCGATTCCGCCGTGCAGTCCGGCGCGAAGTCCGGAGCACGCTCCCTCGCGGTCGCGAACACCGCGGGCCAGCTCAACCTCACCTTCTCCAAGTTCACGGTCAACGGCGGCAAGCCGATCGCCGTGGGGACCGCCGCCACGAAGATCGTGCCGACCACGTTCACCGTGACGCACGGCGCCGACGTGAACATCTTCGCCTCGAACTTCGAGCTGGGCGTCGGCCTCTACCGCGGTTCGTTCGACACCCCGACGAACGAGCTGTACGGCGATGTCGCCCCCACCTGCAAGAAGGTTTCCTCCACGGTCGCCACCTGCACGGGTCGGATCGCCGTCTCGCCCGTCTACGACCTGATCGGCAACTCCGACGCCACCACGTGGAAGGGGATGGGCTTCGCCGTCGACTACAACGGCGAGAACCCGAACGACCCCGACCCCTCCAAGATCGGGTTCGCGCTCCAGGACAGCCTGGGCAGCACCAGGGTCCAGCGCTTCTCGAAGCTGACCGTCAACGCGGCTCCGGAGCCCGTCAAGAAGGGCAAGACCATCACGGTCACCGGGAAGCTGTCGCGGGCCAACTTCGACGACCTGCAGTACCACGGCTACGCCACGCAGTCCGTGAAGCTCCAGTTCCGCAAGAAGACCAGCTCCACGTACACCACGCTCAAGACGATCAAGACGAGCAGCACCGGCACCCTGAAGACCACGGCCAAGGCCTCGGTCGACGGTTACTGGCGCTACAGCTTCGCGGGTACGGCCAGCACGCCGGCCGTCACCACCGCCGGCGACTTCGTCGACGTGAAGTAGTCCCACCAGGCCCCACCAGGCCCCACCAGGCCCCACCAGGCCCCACCAGGCCACATAGGCCGCACCCGTGGCCATCCGTGGCCACCTGTGATCACCCGTGAACAGCGGGATCCCTCCGCGAGGGGTCCCGCTGTTCACGCATCCGTCCCGTGCATCCCCATCCGGCCCCCAAGGCCTTTCTCCACGGAGAAACCCATGCGCATACGTGCCACTGTCGCCGCAGCCTCCGGCGCCCTGGTCCTGTCCGCCCTCGCCGTTCCGGCGGCGCACGCGGCAACGGCCGATCCCGTCATCTCCAAGGTCACCGTCAACGGTGGCAAGGACGTCGTCCTGGGGACGACGGCGCCGAAGACCGTCACCGTCTCGGTCACCGCCTCGCACGCCTCCGGCATCGAATCCGGCTGGCTGCTCCTGTGGCACGGGAAGGACCTGGACGAGGGCCTGGACGGCGTGCTGACGCCGAACGAGGACGACGCGACCTGCAAGGCCGCCAGTGCCACCACCAGCACCTGCTCGCTCACCATCACGATCGACCCGAGGGTCGACCTCACGAAGAACGCGCAGGCGGGCTCCTGGCACATCCTCACGGGTGCGGAGGCCAAGGACGGCTCCAGCACGTACTACGACTCCTACGCCACGGCGAGGATCCAGCGGCTGTCCAAGCTGACCGTCAACGCCTCGCCGGAGCCGGTGAAGAAGGGCAAGACGATCACGGTCGCCGGCAAGCTGTCGCGGGCCAACTGGGAGGACCACGCGTACCACGGCTACACCAGCCAGTCCGTGAAGCTCCAGTTCCGCAAGAAGACCAGCTCCACGTACACCACGGTCAAGACGATCAGGACGAACAGCACCGGGAACCTGAAGACCACGGTCAAGGCCTCGGTCGACGGCTACTGGCGCTACAGCTTCGCGGGTACGTCCACCACCCCGGCCGTCACCACCGCGGGCGACTTCGTCGACGTGAAGTAGCGGCGGCGCGGGGGACGGAGCCCTACACCGGGAAGCGTCGGCCGACCAGCCGCCAGGCGTACTCCAGGCCGGCCGACGCCACCACCGCGATGCCCACCGCGGCCCACGGCATCGTCGTTCCCACCAGCTTCAGCGCGAAGAAGTCCTGCAGCCACGGCACCACCAGCACGACCAGGAACGCCAGCCCCATGGCCAGCACCAGGCCGATCCGCCACCAGGTGTACGGGCGGGCGATGATCGCCAGCACCCACATCGAGACCAGGAACAGCGTGAGCGTGGCCGCGCTGGTCTCCGCTTCGAGGGCGCCCGTACCCGAGTAGTGGTGCCGGGCGATCAGATACGTCACGAAGGTGGCGACGGCCGCGATGACGCCCGACGGGACCGCGTACCGCATGACCCGGCGCACGAAGTGCGGATGCGCCCGTTCCTTGTTGGGGGCCAGGGCCAGGAAGAACGCCGGGATGCCGATCGTCAGCGTCGACAGCAGGGTCAGGTGGCGCGGCAGGAACGGGTAGTCGACCTGGAAGCAGACCACCAGGACCGCCAGCAGCACCGAGTAGACGGTCTTGGTCAGGAACAGGGTGGCGACCCGGGTGATGTTGCCGATCACCCGGCGGCCCTCGGCGACGACGGACGGCAGCGTCGCGAAGCTGTTGTTGAGCAGCACGATCTGGGCGACGGCCCGGGTCGCCTCGGAGCCCGAGCCCATGGAGACGCCGATGTCGGCGTCCTTCAGCGCCAGTACGTCGTTGACACCGTCGCCGGTCATGGCGACGGTGTGGCCGCGGGACTGGAGGGCGGCGACCATGTCCCGCTTCTGCTGCGGGGTGACCCGGCCGAAGACCGCGTTCTCCTCCATGGCCGTGGCCATGTCGTCCGGGTCGGTGGGCATCCGGCGCGCGTCCAGGGTGTGCTCGGCGCCCGGCAGACCCAGCTTCCCCGCGACCGCGCCGACGGAGACCGCGTTGTCGCCGGAGATGACCTTGGTGGCGACCCGCTGGTCGGCGAAGTACGCCAGGGTCTCCCCGGCGTCGGGCCGCAACCGCTGCTCCAGGACGACCAGTGCGCTCGGTACGGCCCCGGCCGCGATGCCCGGCCCGTCGAGCGCACCCTGTGCGCGGGCCAGCAGCAGCACCCGCAGGCCCTGCTCGTTGAGCTGCTCGATCTCGGCGAGCGCCGGGTCCTGCTCGGGCAGCAGCACATCGGGGGCGCCGAGCAGCCAGGACGACTGCCGGCCGCCGCCCTCGTCGAACGCGGCGCCGCTGTACTTGCGGGCCGAGGAGAACGGCAGCGTCTGGGTGCACCGCCACTCCTCGCCGTCCGGGCAGGCGTCGACGATGGCCTGGAGGCTGGCGTTGGGCCGCGGGTCGGACGAGCCGAGGGCGCCCAGCACGCTGCGTATGTACGTGTCGTCCGCACCGCCCAGCGTCCGCACCTCGGTGACGTCCATGCCGCCCTCGGTGAGGGTGCCGGTCTTGTCCAGGCAGACGACGTCGACCCGGGCCAGGCCCTCGATGGCGGGGAGCTCCTGCACCAGGCACTGCTTGCGGCCGAGCCGTACGACCCCGATCGCGAAGGCGACCGAGGTGAGCAGCACCAGGCCCTCGGGGATCATCGGGACGATGCCGCCGACGGTCCGGGCGATCGATCCCTTGAGGTTGTTGTCGTTGACGACGAGCTGGCTGATGATCAGGCCGATCGCGGTCGGCACCATCATCCAGGTGACGTACTTGAGGATCGTGGAGATGCCGGTGCGCAGCTCGGACTGGACGAGGGTGAAGCGGGACGCCTCCTCGGCGAGCTGGGCGGCGTAGGCCTCGCGGCCGACCTTGGTGGCGGTGAAGGCGCCGCCGCCCGCGACGACGAAGCTGCCGGACATCACCGGGTCGCCGGGGTGCTTCAGCACCGGGTCGGCCTCGCCGGTGAGCAGCGACTCGTCGATCTCCAGGCTGTCGGCCTCGGCGACCGTGCCGTCCACGACGGCCTTGTCGCCGGGGCCCAGCTCGACGAGATCGCCGAGGACGATCTCGGAGGTGGAGATCTCGGCCGAGACCCCGTCCCGCCGCACCGTGGGTTTCGCCTCGCCGATGACCGCGAGGCTGTCCAGGGTCTTCTTGGCCCGCCACTCCTGGATGATGCCGATGCCGGTGTTGGCGATGATCACGAAGCCGAAGAGGCTGTCCTGGATCGGCGCGACGAACAGCATGATCAGCCAGAGCACGCCGATGATCAGGTTGAACCGGGTGAAGACGTTGGCGCGGACGATCTCTCGGACGGAGCGGGACGAGCGCACGGGTACGTCGTTGACCTCGCCGCGGGCGATCCGCTCGGCCACCTCGGCCGCGGTCAGCCCGCGTGGGTCCACCGCCGGGGCGGGCAGCTTCACCGGGTGGACCGGGTCGAGCTCGGCCCCGGCGTCGATCATGGCCGAACCGGGGTGACCGGTGGAGCCGGTTGTTTCGGGAGTCTGCTCGCCGAAGGGATGGGATGCCCGCTGCGTCATGGTTTCGACGGTACGGGGGGATGGTCCGGTTCACCCACTGAGGGGTCCGAAGATCAGACCGGGGGAGGAGGGGAATGGTCCTGCGGTGGTACGAGGACCCGGTGCCGCGCCGTCAGGCGGTGGCGCCCGGCGCGCCCTCGGCGCCCGTCCCGGTGCCGGACGATCCGTCGGCCTCGGTGGCCGCCCGCTTGATCGCGGCGTCCCGCCCCCGTACGTACCAGATGCCGATCAGGCCGAGCCCCGCGCCGGCCAGGCAGGTCCACACCCACCACAGGTGCCCGTGGTCGTCGAACCAGCCGTAGAACGGGAGCTGGACCAGGAAGAGGACGAACCAGAGGATCGTGCCGCCGGTGATGGTGGCGACGACGGGCCCCTCCAGGGGCTCGGGTGCCTCGTGCTTCGGTGTCCACTTCGCCATGACCTCAGTGTATGGGGCCCCCATGTGCGAAGCCTTCCCGGTTCAGGCGGCCCAAGGGTCTACGCGCGGAGATAGCGATCTTCGCCTTATGTATTCATACTGAATCTGCTTACGGCTGGCTCGAATTATTCGTGTAAAAGTCCAAAGCTGACCACTTTCACTCCCCCTCTACGTACGACTGAGGTCATACATGTCCCCCTCGGCCACCGCTCCGGTCGATGCCGGTCAGCCCGCGGCTCCGCAGCCACAAGGCGGCCTGGATCGTTTCTTCAAGATCTCCGAGCGGGGGTCGTCGGTTGCACGCGAGATCCGCGGCGGATTCGCCACGTTCTTCGCGATGGCGTACATCATCGTGCTGAACCCGATCATTCTCGGCAGCGCAAAGGACATGTACGGCCATCAGCTCGACGGTGGCCAGCTGGTCACCGCCACCGTGCTGACCGCCGCGTTCTCCACGCTCCTGATGGGCGTCATCGGCAACGTGCCGATCGCGCTGGCGGCCGGCCTCGGCGTCAACACCGTCGTGGCCCTCCAGCTCGCCCCCCGGATGAGCTGGCCGGACGCGATGGGCATGGTCGTCCTCGCGGGCATCGTGGTGATGCTGCTGGTCGCGACCGGACTGCGGGAACGCGTGATGCACGCCGTGCCGACCTCGCTCCGCAAGGGCATCGCGATCGGCATCGGCCTCTTCATCCTGCTGATCGGCCTGGTCGACTCGGGCTTCGTCTCCCGCATTCCGGACGCCGCGCACACCACCGTGCCGCTCCAGCTCGGCGGCGACGGCCACCTCAACGGCTGGCCGGTCCTGGTCTTCATCCTCGGCGCGCTGCTCACCCTCGCGCTGATCGTCCGCAAGGTGCCGGGCGCGATCCTGATCTCCATCGTCGCGATGACGGTCCTCGCGATGATCATCGACGCGATCGCCGATCTGCCGGGCCAGGCATGGGGTCTGACCGTCCCGCAGTGGCCGGGCAATCCGGTCGCCACCCCGGACTTCGGGCTGATCGGCAAGGTCAGTCTGTTCGGCGGCTTCGACAAGGTCGGTGTGCTCACCGGCATCCTGTTCGTCTTCACCGTGCTGCTGTCCTGCTTCTTCGACGCGATGGGCACCATCCTCGGTGTCGGCGACGAGGCGAAGCTGACGGACAAGGACGGCAACTTCCCCGGCATCAACAAGGTGCTGTTCGTGGACGGCATCGCGGTCGCCGCGGGCGGTGCGAGCTCCGCCTCCGCGGGCACCTGCTTCGTGGAGTCCACGGCGGGTGTCGGCGAGGGCGCCCGCACCGGCTTCGCGAGCATCGTGACGGGCCTGCTGTTCACGGTGGCGCTGTTCCTGACGCCGCTGGCGACCATGGTCCCGTCGCAGGCGGCCACCCCCGCGCTGCTGGCGGTGGGATTCCTGATCATCTCGGGCTCGGTGCGGGACATCGACTGGAGCGACTACACGCTCGCCATCCCGGCCTTCCTCGCCATGCTGATGATGCCGTTCACGTACTCGATCACCAACGGCATCGGTATCGGCTTCATCGCCTTCTCCGTGCTGCGGGTGGCGGCCGGGCGCTGGCGCGAGGTGCCGGTGCCCATGTACGTGGTGTCGGCGGTCTTCGTCTTCTACTACGCGATGCCGGCCCTCGGCCTCACGTGACCTCTTCGGCCCTGATCCCCGCGGTCCCCTCCGGGCCGTAGAACCTCTCCGTCTCGTCGACGGCCGCCTTGAAGCGCTCGTCGAAGTCATCGCGAATGAGCGTCCGGACGACATAGTCCTGGACGCTCATTCCGCGTTTGGCGGCATGCTGCCGGAGCCGGTCGAGCAGCTCACCGTCTATCCGCAGGCTGAGCACAGTCGATCCCATGGCAAGCAGAGTTACGGCCCACTGCGTCGTTTCGCGTCACTTTCCGGATCCGACTCACTCGTTCGGGTGACCGATTGGGTGAAGTGCCTCTCGCGCGTGTACCACGAATGGTCTTTAGGGTAGGTAATGAGTTACGCTAATAAACATGCCTGACCTGATCCACGACGGCGACAGTGCGGCCGCCGTGAGCTCCCTTCGCTCCGCCGTGATGCTGCTCAGCCGGCGCCTCAAGCACCAGCGCGTCGACGAGTCGCTGAGCCCCACCGAGATGTCGGTGCTCGGCACGCTCGCCAGGTGCGGCTCGGCCACACCGGGCGAGCTGGCCCGCAAGGAGCATGTGCAGCCTCCGTCGATGACTCGCATCGTCGCGCTGCTGGAAGCGAAGGGGCTGGTCAGACTGGAACCGCACCCCGATGACCGTCGCCAGAAGGTGGTCAGCCAGACCGAGCAGGCGGAAGCCATGCTCGAAGAGAGCCGCTCCAAGCGGAACGCCTGGCTGACCGCCCTCGCCGAGGGCCTGGACGAGGACGAGTGGGAGACGCTCCGCAAGGCGGCGCCCGTGCTGGAGAAGCTCGCCCACCTGTAGTGGGGCGGGCCGGGCCGGACCACAGCCGGCGCACCGCCCGCACCGCCGCACCCCGTCAGTCAGCGAAAAACGTATACGCCCGAGGAGGCGAACCCTTTTGAGTACGGGATCCGGAGCAGACTCCGCCCCCGCACCGACTTCCACCCACGAGAGCAAGCCCGGCGGGACCTTCTCGTCGCTGAAGATCCGTAACTACCGCCTGTTCGCCACGGGCGCCGTGATCTCCAACACCGGTACCTGGATGTCCCGCATCACGCAGGACTGGCTCGTCCTGAGCCTCACCGGGTCCGCCGCCGCCGTCGGCATCACCACGGCCCTCCAGTTCCTTCCGATGCTTCTGTTCGGCCTCTACGGCGGTGTCATCGCGGACCGTCTCCCGAAGCGGAAGCTGCTCCTCGTCAGCCAGGCGGCACTCGGCCTCTGCGGGATCGCGCTCGCGGTGCTCACGCTCTCCGGTGTGGTCCAGGTGTGGCACGTCTACCTCATCGCGTTCCTGCTCGGCATGGTGACGGTGGTCGACAACCCGGCCCGCCAGTCGTTCGTGTCCGAGATGGTCGGACCCGCCCAGCTGCGCAACGCGGTCAGTCTCAACTCGGCGAACTTCCAGTCCGCCCGGCTCATCGGCCCGGCCGTCGCCGGTGTCCTGATCACCACGGTCGGCAGCGGCTGGGCCTTCATGTTCAACGGCCTGTCCTTCGCCGCCCCGCTCGTCGGCCTGCTGATGATGCGTACGAGCGAGCTGCACAGGACCACCGTCGTACCGCGCGCCAAGGGACAGCTGCGGGAGGGCCTGCGCTACGTCTCCGGCCACCCCGAGCTGATCTGGCCGATCGTCCTGGTCGGCTTCGTCGGCACGTTCGGGTTCAATTTCCCGATCTGGCTCACGGCCTTCGCGGACGAGATCTTCCACGGCGGCGCCGGGATGTACTCGTTCTTCAACATCCTCATGGCGGCCGGTTCCCTCGCCGGTGCCCTGCTCGCCGCCCGCCGCCGCTCCTCCCGGCTGCGGATGCTGGTGGCCGCGGGCACGGCGTTCGGTCTGCTGGAGATCATCGCGTCCTTGTCGCCGTCCGTCTGGCTCTTCGCGATCCTGCTGGTCCCGATCGGCATGATCGGCCTGACGACCAACATCAGCGCGAACACGAGCGTCCAGATGGCCGCCGACCCGGCCATGCGCGGCCGGGTCATGAGCCTGTACATGATGGTCTTCGCCGGTGGTACGCCGGTGGGCGCCCCGATCGTCGGCTGGATCAGCGACGCCTACGGGGTCCGTACGGGCATGGCCGTCGGCGGCGCCTTCTCGCTGGTGGCCGCGCTCGGCGTCGGCCTGATGCTGGCCCGTGTCGGAGGCCTGCGCCTCCGCGTCGACCTGCGACCGGGCCGCCCGCACGTCCGGCTCGTCCCACGGGAGGAGCTGGCCACGGCGGCGTGAGCGCCGTCCGGCGAAGCACATGGCACGGCCGAAGCACATGGGCACGGCCCCGACCGGTGAGCACCGGTCGGGGCCGCCTTGTGTCGGGGAGCGTCAGTCGCGGGGGAAGTCGCCGGTCTCCAGAGCGAGGCCCACCACGGTCGAGGTGAGGTCGACCGGGGTGCCGAAGTCGAGGCTCAGCACGCTGCGGTACTCGTCTTCCTTCGGCAGCGTGTGGAGATGCCATGTACCGGTGTACGGGTCGACGATGAGGTACACGGGCACACCGGCGGTGGCGTAGGTGGCCTTCTTCGATCCGTAGTCGTTGGCGGCGGTGCTCTTCGAGACCACCTCGGCCACGAACTCGATGTCCTGGTAGCGGCACCGGCCGTTGGTGTCCTCGGTGGCGCCGTCGGTCAATGCCACGACATCTGAGGCGAAACCGTTGAGCAGCCCCGGGAAGTCGATGCGCACATCGGACAGCAAGCGCTCCCGGGGGTACCTTGCGCGCAACTGCTCGATGATGTCGAGAATGATCCGCCAGTGTGTGCGCCGCTGCGGCGACATGTAGATGTTCCCCTCGACGATCTCGACCTTGAATCCCTCGGGGGTGGGCTCAAGCCACTCGAACATCATGTCCAGAGTGCGCTCGTCGCTGCTGTCGGCCATCTCGATCCTGTCGGTCTCTACGACGGTCATCGTGGCGCTCCTGCCCGCTGCCGCGCGGGCGCGGGCAGCCGCGTAGTACAACGATACGTACGGAGGCCGAGACACGCCGGTACGGTGCGACACTCGGCCCATGAGCCGTCTCAGACTCTTCGTTGCCGTGCTGCCGCCCGCCCCCGCCGTCGAGGAACTGCGCCGTGCCGTCGCCCCGCTGCACGCGCTGCCCGAGGCCGAGGGGCTTCGCTGGACCGGTGTGCCCGACTGGCACTTCACGCTCGCCTTCCTCGGGGCCGTGGACGAGGAGCTGCTGCCCGAACTGGAGGAGCGCCTCGCACGGGCCGCCCACCGCACCGACCCCTTCCCGCTGCGCATCCACGGCGCCGGCCGGTTCGGCGGGCGGGCGCTCTGGGCGGGAGCCGCGGGCGCGCTCGACACGCTGCGGCTCCTCGCCGAGCGCGCCGACGCCGCCGCCCGCCGCACCGGCATCCCGATGGACGAGCACCGCCGCTACAGCCCGCACCTCACTCTCGCCCGCAGCCGCCACGCCGAGGTGGACCTGCGCCCCTGCGTCGAGGCGCTCGGAAGCTTCGAGGGCACCGGGTGGGAGGTCGGCGAGCTGGCCCTCGTACGCAGCGATCTGCCGGTCTCGGGGGTGCCGGGCGAGCGGCCCAGGTACGAGGTGGTCGCATCCTGGTCGCTGGGGCACTGAGGCCGGCGGTTACGCTCGGAGGGTGGATCCGAAGACCAGAAACCGCATCATGGCGGCCGTGCTCGTGCTGATGTTCGTCGTCGTCGCCGTGGCGGCCGCCGTCGGGGCGTGACGCGGCCGGGGCCGCCGGGCCTCGTCCGGCGACAGGACCGGGACCTGGCGCACCCCCTCCTCAGACGGCGAGCGCCCGCGCGGTCTCCTCGGCGAACGCCTCCGGGTTGTCCAGCATGATGTTGTGCCCGCACTCGGGGACCGCCACCACCCGTACCCCGTGCTCGACGAGTGTCTCCTCGCCGGGCAGCGGCCCGTCGCTCCGCGGCCGCAGGAAGGTGCGCGGAATCTTCAGGTCGAGCAGCAGTTCACGCATCGTCGGCGTCGTCCCGCGGGCGAGCTGCACCGCGCTGCGGTGCAGCGCCTCGCGGCCCGCCAGGCGCATGGTCGCCCACCAGTGTGGCCCCACCCGGTCACGTACCTCCGCCCAGCCGTGCGCCAGGAACTCCTCCTCCGAGTACGCCGCGATGCCGCTGCTGCCCGGCCGCGCGGGCCCGGGGGCGACCGGGTCCAGATTGGCGTCGACCAGGACCAGCCGGGCCACCAGGCGCGGATGGCGCGCCGCGAGCACGATGGCCACCGCGCCGCCCATGCTGTGCGCGATCACGTCCGTGTCGTACGCGCCGGCCGCCTCCAGCGCCGCCGCCACCGCGTCGGCGTGCTCCTCCAGCGTGTAGCCGAAATCCGTGGGGCGGTCGCTGATCCCGAAGCCCAGCAGGTCCATGAGCAGCGTCCGGCTGCCGGCCAGCAGGGGGTGGGTGGCGCTCGCGGTGAAGTACGGGCCGGACGAGGCCCCGAGCCCGTGCAGACAGACCCGGGTACGGGTACTGCCGGGCAGGCCGGGCAGCTCCACCCACCTGATGCGCGCGCCGTCGGCCGTCACCTGGGCGTTGTGCATGTCCTCCTCCTCGTCGCCAACCATCGGAGCGACTATACATCGGCATCGAGGTATAACAATCGTCGGAGAGGATACGCACATGCTGGAACTGGCCATCCTTGGATTTCTGTACGAGCAACCGCTGCACGGCTACGAGCTGAAGCGCCGGGTCGCCCATCTCACCGGGCACGTCCGCCCCATCGCGGACGGCACGCTGTACCCGGCGATCAAGCGCCTGGAGCGCGCCGGATGGCTGGAGCGCCGCACCGAACCCGGCAGCAGGGCCGCTCCCCGCCACACCCTCACCTTGACCGGCCCGGGGCGCGAGGAGCTGCGGCGACGCCTGCGGGAGGCCGACGAGGTGGACATCAGCGACGAGAACCGCTGGTTCACGGTCCTCGCCTTCCTGCGTCATCTGCCGTCCCCGGCCGAGCAGGCGGACGTGTTGCGGCGCCGGCTCACGTTCCTGGCGGAGCCGAGCAGCTTCTTCTACGAGGGGGAGCGGCCGCTCGGCGCCGAGTCGTTCGACGACCCGTTCCGGCGGGGGCTGCTGAGGATCGCCCGCGCGACCAGCGAGGCGGAGCTGAGCTGGCTCGGGGAGACGCTGAAGGAGCTGGACGCGCCCTGAGAGGCTGTCGGGTGACCTTCGCGGACACGCGGAAACGGGCCGCCGCCGTCCGCGCCCCCCGGCGGGGACGGGACGGCGACGGCCCGGTGGTCCGTCAGACGGTCCTTACCAGGCGAACGCCTCCGGCGAAGGCCCCGGACCCGGGAAGATCTCGTCCAGCGAGGCCAGCAGCTCCGCGGAGAGATCGAGTTCCAGCGCCCGCAGCGCCGAGTCCAGCTGCTCCCGGTTGCGCGGTCCGACGATCGGCCCCGTCACCCCGGGACGGGTGAGCAGCCAGGCCAGACCGACCTCGCCCGGCTCCAGGCCGTGCTTGTCGAGCAGATCCTCGTACGCCTGGATCCTCCCGCGCAGCGCCGCGTCCTTCAGCGCGTCCGCGCTGCGGCCGGAGGCCGAGCGTCCGGCCGTGCCCTCGCGCTCCTTCTTCAGCACGCCGCCCAGCAGTCCGCCGTGCAGCGGGGACCACGGGATGACACCGAGGCCGTACTCCTGCGCGGCCGGGATGACCTCCATCTCGGCGCGGCGCTCCATCAGGTTGTAGATGCACTGCTCGCTGACCAGGCCCAACGAGCCCCTTCGGGCGGCCAGTTCATTGGCCTGGGCGATCTTGTAACCCGCGAAGTTCGACGAACCGGCGTAGAGGATCTTGCCCTGCTGCACCAGGACGTCGATCGCCTGCCAGATCTCCTCGAAGGGGGTGTTCCGGTCGACGTGGTGGAACTGGTAGAGATCGATGTAGTCCGTCTGGAGCCGCTTCAGCGAGGCGTCGACGGAGCGCCGGATGTTCACGGCGGAGAGCTTGTCGTGGTTGGGCCAGGCCTCGCCGTCGGCGCCCATGTTCCCGTACATCTTGGTGGCCAGGACCACCTTGTCGCGGCGTTCGCCGCCCTTGGCGAACCAGGTGCCGATGATTTCCTCGGTGCGGCCCTTGTTCTCGCCCCAGCCGTACACATTCGCGGTGTCGAAGAAGTTCAGACCCGTGTCCAGCGCCGCGTCCATGATGGCGTGGCTGTCCACCTCATTGGTCTGCGGGCCGAAGTTCATGGTGCCGAGGACGAGGCGGCTGACCTTGAGTCCGGTGCGTCCGAGCTGCGTGTACTCCATGGACACCAAGCCAACGCCTTCGAGTCCGCTCGAAGCAAGGGCGACCGGCACCGCCCCGCCGGGGCGTAGCCTGGCTGCCGTGGATTCCGTACCGCGCGTTCTGGCCGTACTCGACGATCTGCTCCGCGACGCGAGCCGTGACGATCGCGGCGCGCTGTGGCAACTGGCCGAGCAGAGCCGGGAGTTGGATGCCAACCTGGTGCGCCTGCCGCCCGGCGGCGAGGTCGGTGCGCACCAGGAGGACATCCTGGACGTCCTCCTGGTCGTCGTCGCGGGCCATGGCCGGATCGACGCGGTGGGCGGCTCGCTGGAGTTGACGCCCAGCACCGTCGCCTGGCTGCCCCGGACCTCCCGCCGCTCCCTCGCCGCCGGCCCGGACGGCCTCACCTGCCTGACCGTCCACCGCCGCCGCCCCGGCCTGACCATCAAGTCGTCGGTTGCCCCGGCCCTGTCGTACGAGGGCGGCGAGGCCCCCTGCATGCTGGACCGGGTCTGCCCGGCGTGCGGCCGGCTCTCGCAGGACCCGGAGCCGGTGTTCTGCAGCCGGTGCGGGGAGCGGTTCGCCGAAGGGTGAGCGCGGACTGCCGCGAGGGTGGCCGGGAGCGGTCCGCGGGGTGACGGAATCTCAAGTGCTCCGGACCGCTGAGAATATGACCGAGCGTCTAGTCTGTTGCTCCATGTAGTCCACAGGGGGTCGCATGCACAGCGAGGGTACGGCCGGTCGCGATTCGGACCACGGGCAAGGCGACGGCTCCCCCCGTAGGGCCGACGGCGGTCGGGCGGGCGGCTTCCCCCGGAGCGACTCGACCGAGCACGCGCAGGCGTGGCCGGACACGCATCCGACGCCGGAGTCATCGGAGTCACCGGACCGGGCGGCGACCCCCGCACCGCACCATGTGATCGACGGCCGTTACGAACTCCTGCACAGCCTCGGACGCGGTGGCATGGGCGAGGTCTGGGAGGCGTTGGACACCCGCCTGGACCGTCACGTCGCGGTGAAGGGCCTGCTCGGCCGGGACGCCATCGGCGCGGCCACGCAGGAGCAGATGATGCAGCGGGCCCGGCGGGAGGCCGCGGCCATCGCCAAGATCAGGCACCCGAACGTGGTGGCGGTGCACGACCGGGTCGAGTCCGGCAACCAGGTCTGGATCGTGATGGACCTGCTCAACGCGCGTTCGCTGGCGGACCTGATGCGCGAGGAGCACCGGCTCCCGCTGCGGCGGACAGCCGCGATCGGCCTCCAGGTGCTGGGCGGGTTGCGGGCGGTTCACGAGGCGCGGGTGGTCCACCGCGATGTGAAGCCCGCCAACATCCTTTTCGCCAAGGACGACTTCGCGATCCTGGCGGACTTCGGCATCGCGACCTTCGACGGTGCCGTCCCGCTCACCAGGGCCGGTGAACTCATCGGCACCTTCAAGTACCTGGCGCCCGAACTGCTCGGCCAGACCTCGCAGGAGAGCGCCGCGACACCCGCGTCCGACCTGTGGTCGCTGGGCGTCACGCTGTACGAGATGGTCGAGGGCAGGCACCCCTTCGACCGGCCGAACGAATACGAGGTCCTGGTCGCCGCCTGCCAGTCCGACCCCCTTCCGATGGAGCACGGCGGGGACCTGGCCGAGGTCGTGGGCCGGCTGATGCACAAGGACCCGCGCCGGCGCCTGAGCGCCGAGAGCGCGGAGGAGATGCTGCGGAAGATCCTCCGTGATTCCGCGGCGAAGCCGGACCCCGTACCCGAGCCTGTGCCATCACCCGCCCCCGTACGTCCCCAGGCACCGCCCCCGCCGCCTCCGCCGCCCCAGGTGCCGAAGAAGCGCGTCCCGGGATGGCAGAAGGTCTCGGCGGCCGTGGTGTGCGGGGCCCTGCTGGCCGGTCTCGGATGGTTCGCCGCGGACCGGATGCGGGGGGACGGCGGGGCGGACGCGGCCGGCCGGCCCGGCCAGGGTTCCGAACCGGAGCCGTACATCAAGACGCACCCGATCCTGAAGGTGGGCGTCAAGGCCGATCAGCCCGGACTGAGCGAGAGGACCAAGGACGGCAAGTACCGCGGGTACGAGATCGACGTGGCCTATGCCATCGCGCACGACATGGGCTACACCCGCGAACGGGTCGCCTTCGAGCCCGTGAGCAGCGAGAACCGGAGCACGATACTGCAGAAGGGCGATGTGGATCTGGTCATCGCCACCTACAGCATCACGCCGGAGCGCAAGCACGCGAAGCCGCCCGACTACAGCGTCGCGTTCGCCGGCCCGTACTACGTGGCCAGCCGGAGCTTCATGGTCCGCAAGAAGGCGAAGAGGGTGTCGATCGACGACTCCAGGATGCTGCGGAAGAAGCAGTTCGAAGTGTGTACCGCGAGGAGTTCGACGTACGAGTCGTGGCTGCCCAAGGCGGGCTACAACATGACGGGGTCGCTGCCGAACGGCTACGACAGGTGCGTGCGCGACCTGTTGGACCCGACATCGTCGGTCTACGCGGTGAGCACGGACGACGTCATCCTCGCCGGGTTCGTCAAGAACAACCCCTCCGAGCTGAAGCGGCTGGACAGCGGTCCGGGCGCGGAGGGCTACGGCGTCGCCATGAATCCGGACGAGAAGGGGCTGAAGCGGGAGGTGTGTTCGTCGCTGAAGAAGATCATGACCGACGGGGTCTGGGAGCAGTTGTACGCCGACCACCTCGCCCCGCTGCTGAACAGGTCGAACCCGCCGAACAAGCCGAAGCTGGAGGAATGCCCGTCCTGACGCCCTGATCCACGGGCCGGTTCAGCGGTCGACCACCCACGCCGCGTCGGCCGGGGGCCGGCCGGTGGCGAGGATGTGGCGGACGATCCGGAGGGCTTCGTCGAGCGGCACGGTGTCCGCGTCGGGGTATTCGTCGGCCTGCCCGTTCGAGAGGACGAACCCGTCGCTCCAGTCCTCCGCCCCGGGGTCCGTGGCGTGCTCGCCCGGGTCGCCCGGGTGTTCGAGCAGCATCACCATCGCCCGCTCGGCATTGCTCACGACGAACAGGACCCGCCCGGTCGAACTCTCCAGCAGCGATTCGAGCTTCCCGTCGGCGATCCTCGCCCGGAGCGCTTCCGCCACCACGTCGGCGGACACGGCGACGGCATCACCGGCAAAGCCCCACGACTCCACTGCCTCGACCGTCCTCGCCGAATCCACCATGCGCAGGACTGTCTCACGCCGCGGCCGAGCGCGGCCCCGAGGCGGCGGAAGCGGGCGGGGCGGCGAGACCTGACCGCGCCCGGTAGCCTCACGCCATGGGGCTCGACATCACGGTGATGATCGCCGACTGGTCATGGCTGGGCGAAGTGCCCGAGCGCGAGCGGCTGTTGCGGTTGAGGAATGCCTGGTACGCCGACGAGACGGGCCTGTGGGACCACGATGCCCCGGTGATCGAGGGTGATTGGGAGTGGCCGAAGGGGCCGAACGGCGCCTTCTTCGCCCTCTACGAGTTCCTGCACACCCTCGGCTCGTACAAGCCGCACTTCTGGGCCACGCACTACTGGGAGCGTGTCCGTGACCACGCCGATCCGCTGTTGCGGGCCGGGCTGGACGCCTTCCTGCTCGGGCTGATCTGGGGTGGCATGGACGGCGAGTCGGGGGAAACGGACGGGGACTTCTTCTCCGACGACCCGAAAGTCACGTACGGCCTGCTGGTGGCACGGTCACCGGACAGTGTCCGGGAGCTGGCCGCGACCTGGGAGGGCATACGGCCACGGCTCGAAGGCTTGCGCGAGGCCTTCACCGTGTACTCCGCCGTCCCCGACGGCCGGGGCGGCGACTTCGACGCGTTCGCCCTCCTGCTGGCGGAGTGGGGACGCATCCTCACCGAGGCCGCCCGGCGGGGCTGGGGTGTCGTGGGGCTGAGCGAGTAGGGGGCGGTCGATCGGGCAGGGACGGCGGCTACGCCGACCCGGACGATGAGCACCGCTCAGACAAAGAAATCCTCGGCGTCGGGGTCGGATATGCCCATTAGAAACCGGGAGAAGGCATCCATTTCACCCTCTCCCAAAAAGTATCCTCCGGTGTGGTGGAGGTGGAAGAAGCGCCCTTTCTGGTCGACCAGGAGAATTCCACACTCGGAAGACTCGTAGCCAATAGGGAAAAGATCTGTGCCCAGGTTGAATGCTAATTCTTGAATAAGTCTTGCGTCGCCGTCATATCCAAGTGTCGGCTTCATGATCCAGGAGAAGTTGCGTGTTCTTGGGTGATTGAGGCGGAGTGAGCCGTAAGTGTGGATAACGCGCACTGCGGCCGGTACGGGCGACACGGTGATTCCTTGTCGCTGGGCGTCTTGTACCCGGACCTGGATGAGTTCATCGGCTTGCTCGCCGATGTCGCGACCTGGGAACCAGCCGTTTTGGGTCAACCAGTCGAGCACCTCTGGGGCTGGTTGCGCCGGAGGGTGACTCATTTCAGAATCGGCCCCTTCGATGCCTGCGGTCAACTTCTCCGCCATCCCCGAGGCGGTGCGTTCGGCGAGGCGGTGACCAGTTCTTCGTCAGGACATTACCTGCGTGCCCAACCTCTGCAGCAGCAGTCGGCAGACCTCGCACGGTTCGGTGGTCTTGCCGTGATCGGGGTGTCCTTGGCCGCGGATCATCTTGGAGATGATGGCGGATCCCGCGAAGTGCGGCGCGGCTTCGTCGAGGGTGGTCGTGCGGCCGTCACTCCGTGCGGAGTCGAGCCCCCACAACTGGTCGGATACCAGGGCCGATTCGGCGCAGCGCCCGGTGAACGGCTTGCGCACGTCGGTCGGCAGCGATTCGACGAACGACCAGATGGCCGGATGGAGATTGGCGGTGCCTTCCCCGACCAGGCTGGTGTGGCTCACCACCTGGCCGCCGATCAGCAGGGAAGAGGCTACGGCAGGGAATTGCTCAGACAAAGAAGTCCTCCACGTCCGGAGTGTCAGCGTTGGTGATGAATCGAGAGAATGCATCGTACTCATCTTCGCCGAGGAAATATCCACCTGTGTGGTGAAGAAGAAACCACCGGCCGATTTCATCCACCAGGATGATTCCGAACTCTGACGACTCGAACCCCACTGGAAAGAGCGGCACGCCCAGGCCGGATGCAATTTCTGCAATCAATCGAGCATCGCCGTCATATCCGCCTGTCGGCTCCATCTCGAATGAGGAATGCGATGCTCTTGGATGCGTCAAATCCAGAAGCCCGTACGTGTGGATAACACTAACGGCCGCATCCACGGCTTTGAGCGGAAACCCTTGCGCCTCTGCGTCCTGAAGTCTCACTTGGATAAGATCTCGTGCCGAATCACCAATGTCTCGCCCAGGAAACCAGCCATGTCGAGTCAGCCAATCGAGTACTTCTGTGGTTGGTCGAGTCGGAGGCATGGTGCGTTTCCTGTTCTGTGGGTGGATCTTTAAGCGTGTACGCGAATTCCGAGCTGAGGTAGGACATGCGTACAAGTGTCACACGGGGGCAGGAAGTCGCCGTGTCGTCCTCGTACTTCTCCTGTCTTCTTCATGACGAAATCTCCGATGCGTCTGGTGTGCATAATGCCTCCTTCCAGAGCCTGGCGAGCATCAGCGACGGTGCGGATACTTGTCCCAGTTGGGTCAAGTTGGCTCAGCCGGTCACTGATCAGCGAGATCTCGGCACACTTCCCGTGGCCATTACCCTTCTTCTCGATGATGCCCGCCTTGGCGTCGTCGTCAATTTGCTTGAGTATGCCGTCCAGCACTTTGTGTGTGTGCGGAACAGTTTGCCCGTGCATTTTAGTGGTGCTGGAGTGGGCTGTGATCGTGTTGTCGTGGAGGAAGCTTCCGGCACAGCCGGAATCGAGTTGGTTCTGGCCGGGGTGCGCCGCTCCGGGAGGGGCGTCGAGGGCGTCGTCGGCGAGAGCGGATGCTTCCCGTTCCAGAACAGGAAGCTGATCCTTCAGGGGAAGGTGCGAGACGTCCAGGGCCGGGCGCCGGTAGTGACGCATCTTGTCCGCGCTCTGGCCGTGCCAGTCGGGCTGGGGTTCCAGGGGCTTGCCGTGCGGCTCGTTGCCGGGGCCGTCGCCGCCGGGGTGATCCGGACCGTCGGGGCCGTCAGGGCTGTGCGGGCCGTCGGGGTCGTGGGGGACGCCGTCGTCATGGGGAAGCACGTCGTCGGACCCGTGGTGCGGGGCGCCCTCGTCCGCGCCGTGGTGCGCGGCGTCGTCGGCATGGCTGTTCGGCGTGTGGTCGCTGTGGTGGGGCGGCGTCGGGTCGTGCGGTCCCCCCGGTCCGTCGCCGTGTCCGCCGGTGTGGTTGTTGGCGGGTGGTTCGTGTCCGGCGGTGGGGTGGTGGCCGAGGTCGTCGGCGTGGCCGCCGGGGAGGTGGTCGCCCGCTCCTGCGCCGGGGAGGTGGTTGCCCGCGTTTCCGCCGGGGAGGTTGTCGCCGGTGTGGCCGCCGGGCAGGTCGTCGGCGATGCGGCCGGTGTCGCCGAGGTCGCTGCCGAGGTGGATGACGTTGTCGCCCGCGTCGGCGCCGACGTGCGCGACGTTGTCCGCGGTGTGGGCGCCCACACCGACCAGGGCCGGTTCCTTGACCGGGGTGTCGGTGTGCGGGGTGCCGGTGTGCGGGTTGTCGGTGTGCGGGACGTCGGGGGAGGTCTCGGCGGGTGCGTCCTCGGCCTTCTGGACGATGTCGCCGTGTTCGTTGAGGAGGTTGCCGTCGTGGTCGAAGTACTGGACGGGGATGTCGGTGTGGGTGGGGAGTTTGGTGGTGTTCTCGGGCAGGAGAGGCGCGTCGTCGGGGAACTTGATGGTGCCGTCGGGGAGTTTGGCCCCGCCCTCGGGGATCGGGGCGCCGTCGGGGAGGTGGACGGTGCCGTCGGGAAGCTTGAGGGAGCCCTCGGGCAGGGTGATCGCGTCGTCGGGGAGTTTGGGGATCTCGATGTTGCTGATGCCCTTGAGGCCCTTGGTGATGTCGCCGATCTTGGACAGGCCCGCACCGGCGCCCTTGGCGATGTAGGTCATGGGGTCGATGACCTTGCCGGCCTTGCCCGCGACGGAGAGCACCTTCGCGACGGCGCCGGCTTTGCCTGCTCCTGCGGCGGCGCCGCCGGCGCCTCCGGTGAACACGGTCGTCAGGACGTTGAACGTGACGGCCCCGGCCGCCCGGCCGGGGTTCTTGCCCCACTCGTCCCACGCGACCAGGGCCTTGCCGGTCTCCTTCATCGCGGTGCGCGAGTCACGCAGCCAGGAAGGGAGTTTGTCGTCGGGCAGCGCCCAGAACAGGGTCGAGGCGCCGGGGATCGCGCTGATCGCGAGGCCGGTCGCGAGCTGGGCCAGGCCCTTCCAGGCCTGTCCCATCGCGTCCCAGCCACCGAA
>NZ_JBHVWT010000008.1:199312-244683 GCF_042882135.1 Streptomyces sp. NPDC058240 | reverse complement strand
GCGTTTCCGACTCTATCAGACTCTTTCGTGTCCGATTCCCGGTCGAAGCGGGTTGCGCTTTCCAGTTCTTCGCTTTCGCGCTTCCCTTTCCGGCGGTTCCAACCTTACCAGACTCTTTTTCGTTCCGTTTCCGGTCCGAATTTGAATTCCGGTGACCTTGGAGAGGTCTTCGCCTTTCGGCGTGTCCACTACATTAACCGATTTCCTTGGCGACTCATAATCGAGTCGAAGGGATTGAATTACGGCATGCCGAATTCGCACCCGCCAGGGTGCGTCGAAGGTAGTGGTTGGTCGCTCCGGGATGCTCGGATGCGGTCCGATGGACCGTACCGACAGCAGTACCCGTTTCAAGCGGCTCGGACTACATTAGGTGGCCCTCAAGGGTGAGTCAAGTTGCGCGGCGGCGTGGCACATGGGCCCGGTACGGGCTCACCGTGGGGTCCCCGTCGATCCAGAAGCGCCAGGGGTGTGTGGCTCCATCTCCGCCCACTCCGGTGCGTGGGCCGTTGCGTACCTGGTCACGTGGTGGTGGGGTGCCATGCAGCACGGACAGGAACGCGCCGGGGTGGGCGATGGCGTCGATGCCGTTCAGTGCTCGGTCGACATCGAGGGCCGTGGCCAGGCGGGCCGGGCCTTTGGCCAGTTCCTTGTCATTGCGGGCCGAGTTTCGTCGTTCGCGAGTGAGTTCCGCGCCGACCTGGATGTCGCCGGCGCGGAGCAGGACCCCGCTGGCCCGGCCCTCGGGGCCGCACACCAGGTTGAGGCAGTGCCACATGCCGTAGGTGAAGTAGACGTACGCGTGGCCGGGCGGTCCGAACATGACGCCGTTGCGTGCGGTGCGGCCTCTGAACGCGTGCGATCCGGCATCGATCTCGCCGGCGTACGCCTCCACCTCGGTGAGGCGGAGCTCGATGGGTCCGTCCGGTGTGGCACGTACCAGGGTCCGGCCCAGGAGGTCGGGTGCCACGTCCAGTACGGGGCGGTCGAAGAAGTCGCGTGTCAGCGGCGTACGTTCCAAGCCCTCGATCATGGCGGTCGAGGGTACCGGGAACCGACTACGGTCGTGGCGCGTATGTAGGGGTCAGGACCAAGGAGGAGTAAACATGGGCTTCAAGCGGCTGCTTGCGAGCATGGGTGCCGGTGGCGCTTCGGTGGAGACCGAGCTCTCCGAGCTCAACGTCGTCCCGGGTGGGATCGTCCAGGGTGAGGTGCGGGTCCAGGGCGGATCCGTGGATCAGCAGATCGAAGGACTCTCCGTGGGTCTGCAGGCCCGGGTCGAGGTCGAGGGCCATGACACGGAGACCAAGCAGGACATCGAGTTCACCAAACTGCGGCTCGGTGGCGCGTTCGAGGTGCGGGCCGGTGCCGTGCACGTCGTACCCTTCGGGCTCGAAATTCCGTGGGAGACGCCGATCACGATGTTCGCCGGTCAGCATCTGCACGGCATGAACATAGGTGTGACCACGGAGCTGGAGATCGCGCGGGCGCTGGACTCGGGCGACCTGGACCCGATCAATGTGCACCCGCTGCCGGCTCAGCAGGCCATCCTCGACGCCTTCGGGCAGCTCGGCTTCGGCTTCCGCAGCGCGGACATGGAGCGCGGTCACATTCGCGGTACGCGTCAGCGGCTGCCGTTCTACCAGGAGATCGAGTTCTTCCCGCCGCAGCAGTACCGCGGTCTGAACCAGGTGGAGCTGACATTCGTCGCGGACGACCGTGAGATGGATGTCGTCCTGGAGATGGACAAGAAGGCGGGGCTCTTCAGCGAGGGAAGCGACTCGTACCGCGCGTTCAAGGTCGGGCTGAACGACTTCCAGGGGACCGACTGGGCGGCGTACCTCAATCAGTGGCTGGCGCAGGTCGGCGGTCAGCGCAACTGGCTCTAGGGTCGGTGGGAGACCTGCTGACAGCAGTAGAGCGATCAGGAGAGGTGCTGACGTGACCGAGCCGAAGAGGGCGCCGCTGCCGCACGACTTCCATCCGGAGGTTCCGTCGTTCACGGTGGTGAGCGAGGATCTCGCCCCCGGCGCCGTGCTGGCGGACGCCCAGGTGTTCGCGGCCGGGAACACCTCGCCGCAGCTGCGGTGGGAGGGTTTCCCGGCGCAGACCAAGAGTTTCGCCGTGACCTGCTTCGATCCCGATGCTCCTACGGGCAGTGGATTCTGGCACTGGGTGCTCTTCGACATCCCGGCGTCGGTCACGGAGCTGCCGGCCGGTGCGGGCAGCAGGAAGTTCGAGGGGCTGCCCGCCGGTGCCGTGCAGGTCCGTAACGACTACGGGTCGAAGGAGTTCGGCGGTGCCGCGCCGCCGGCCGGCGAGAACCACCGTTATGTGTTCACCGTGTACGCGGTGGACACCGAGAAGCTGGGTGTCGACAGCGATGTGTCGCCCGCGGTCGTCGGGTTCAATCTGCGGTTCCACACGCTGGGCCGTGCCCAGCTGATCGGTGAGTACACAGGTCCCTCGTAGCGCCCGCCGAGCCGAGAGTTCCCCTGCTGTTTGCCCTGCCCTGGTCTTGGAGAGATCAGGGCAGGGCATTTTTATTGCGTTGTCCATCACGGCCTGCCCGGCCAGAGTTGATCCGGGCCTGCCAGGGGGCGGGCGGCACACGGGAGGTGGGCGGGATGCGGGACACACTGGTACTGAACGCGAGCTTCGAGCCGCTGTCGACGGTGACGCTGAACCGTGCGGTGGTGCTGATCCTGCAGGACAAGGCCGTCGTCGAGCAGTCGCATCCCGATCTCCGCATGCGTGGCGCCGCCATGGACATTCCGGTACCCCGGGTGATCAGGCTCTGCCGGTACGTACGGGTGCCGTTCCGAAGACATGCCCCGTGGTCCCGGAGGGGTGTGCTGATACGGGACCAGCACCGGTGCGCGTACTGCGGGCGGCGGGCGAGCACCGTCGACCATGTCGTGCCGCGCGCCCAGGGAGGTCAGGACACCTGGCTCAACACGGTCGCGTCCTGTGCCGAGGACAACCACCGCAAGGCGGCCCGGACGCCGGAGCAGGCGGGGATGCCGCTGCTGCGTCAGCCGTTCGTGCCGTCTCCCGCGCAGGCGATGCTGCTGGCGCTGGGGGCCGGTGAGCGGTCGGAGCTGCCGGAGTGGCTGGACCGCGCCGCGGCGTAGTCGGCGTACGCATTTCATCGTGGTGGAAGCCCGTCTCCGGGGGAGGTGGGCTTCCCTTCGTCAGCGGAGCAGCAGCTGGACGATGGCGACCGTGCCGACCGCGACGATGAGCACGCGCAGGACGGTGGGGCTGAGGCGGCGGCCGATCCTGGCGCCGATCTGGCCGCCCAGCGCGGAGCCGACCGCGATCAGCACGACGGCCGTCCAGTCGAAGTCCGCGACGAAGAGGAAGAAGAGCGCGGCGATGCTGTTGACGACGGCGGCCAGGACGTTCTTGACGGCGTTGAGGCGCTGCATGGTGTCGTCGAGCAGCATGCCCATCAGGGAGAGGTAGATGATCCCCTGGGCGGCGGTGAAGTAGCCCCCGTAGACGCTGGCGAGCATCAGTCCGACGAAGAGGAGCGGTCCGCCGTCGGGGTGGGCGCGGGTGCCGCTGTGTTCGCGTCGGCGCTGGACCGCTTTGCTGATGCGTGGTTGCAGGATGACCAGGGCGAGGGCCAGCGCCACCAGGATCGGCACGATGGTCTCGAAGGCCGTGGAGGGCAGAGTGAGCAGGAGGGTGGCGCCGGTGAGGCCGCCGATGAGGGCACCGACGGCGAGCTTGCGTACGCGACGGCCCTGTCCCGCGAGTTCCTTGCGGTAGCCGATGGCGCCGCTGACGGAGCCGGGGATCAGGCCGAGGGCGTTGGAGACGGTGGCCGTGACCGGGGGCAGACCGGTGGCGAGCAGCACGGGGAAGGTGATCAGCGTTCCCGAGCCGACGATCGTGTTGATCGTGCCGGCGCTGATTCCCGCGACGAAGACGGCAAGCATCTCCCAGATGTTCATGGCGCATCCCCCGTGCATGATCGGTGCTTGGTGCACTGATCATGCACGGGGCGTGTACGCGTCATTCGACCGGGGGTTGCTCCCGGCGTTCCTTGCCGGTGTCGAACCCCGGGACGCCGTTGCCGAGGTTGCCGAAGGCGCCGCTGAGGCCCTTGAGGGCGTCGCCGATCTCGCTGGGCACGATCCAGAGCTTGTTGGCGTCGCCCTCGGCGATCTTCGGGAGCATCTGGAGGTACTGGTACGAGAGGAGCTTCTGGTCCGGGTCGCCGGCGTGGATGGACTCGAAGACCGTACGGATCGCCTGGGCCTCGCCCTCGGCGCGCAGGGCCGATGCCTTGGCCTCACCTTCGGCGCGCAGGATCGCGGACTGCTTCTCGCCCTCCGCGGTGAGGATCGCGGACTGGCGCGTTCCTTCGGCCTGGAGGATCGCGGCGCGCTTGTCACGGTCGGCGCGCATCTGCTTCTCCATCGAGTCCTGGATGGAGGTGGGCGGTTCGATCGCCTTCAGCTCGACGCGGTTGACGCGGATGCCCCACTTGCCGGTGGCCTCGTCGAGGACTCCGCGCAGGGCCGCGTTGATCTCCTCGCGGGAGGTCAGCGTCCGCTCCAGGTCCATGCCACCGATGATGTTGCGGAGGGTGGTGACGGTGAGCTGCTCGATCGCCTGGATGTAGCTGGCGACTTCGTAGGTCGCGGCCCTCGCGTCGGTCACCTGGTAGTAGATGACGGTGTCGATGTTGACGACCAGGTTGTCCTGGGTGATCACCGGCTGGGGCGGGAACGGCACGACCTGTTCACGGAGGTCGATGCGGTTGCGGATGGAGTCGATGAAGGGAACGACGATGTTCAGGCCCGCGTTGAGCGTGCGGGTGTAGCGGCCGAAGCGCTCCACGATGGCGGCGCTGGCCTGCGGGATGACCTGGATCGTCTTGATCAGGGCGATGAAGACGAGCACCACCAGAATGATCAAGACGATGATGATCGGTTGCATCGTGTTTCTCATTGCCCTTCGGTTGCCGACGGATCGCGATGATCGAGGTCGAGATCGAGATCGCGGGAGGGACCGGATGTCGTGCCGGTCCCGAAACTCATGATGATCGACATCAAGTCTGACAGAACGCGCTCTGCCTTGTGGGTGGTTCGGTCACATGACGACTGCCGTAGCGCCGTCGATGTCGACGACATCGACCTGTTGGCCCGGATCGAAGCTCTGGCCCTCGTCGAGTGCACGGGCGGACCAGATCTCCCCGGCCAGCTTGATCCGGCCGCCACTGCTGTCGACCCGTTCCAGGACGACGGCCTGACGGCCCTTCAGGGCATCGATGCCGGTGGCGAGTTGGGGCCGGTCGGTGCGGTGTCTGGCGGCGATCGGGCGAACCACGGCGATGAGCGCCACGGAGACCACGACGAATACCAATACCTGGGCCACGATGCCGCCGCCGAGTGCCGCGACGACTGCCGCGGCGACCGCTCCGACGGCGAACATGCCGAACTCGGGCATCGCAGTCATGACGAGTGGGATGCCCAGTCCCACCGCGCCGATCAGCCACCACACCCACGCGTCGATGTCCACGTGGTCATGGTAGAACCGCGGGCGCCCTCGCCGACAGGGCGCAAGCGGGCCACTGCGCCCGGCGGGGCCCGTTGTGTCCGGAGGTTGTCTCCTAGGAGAGCGGCAGTCCGTGGGCCGTGTAGCGGTCGCCGGTGTGCTCGACGACGAGCGGCAGGCCGAAGCAGAGGGAGAGGTTGCGGGAGCTGAGCTCGGTCTCCATGGGACCGGCGGCGAGCACCTTGCCCTGGCGGATCATCAGGACGTGGGTGAAGCCGGGGGCGATCTCCTCGACATGGTGGGTGACCATGATCATGGAGGGGGCGTACGGGTCGCGGGCCAGTCGGCCGAGGCGGCGGACCAGGTCCTCGCGGCCACCGAGGTCGAGACCTGCGGCGGGCTCGTCGAGGAGCAGCAGCTCGGGGTCGGTCATCATGGCGCGGGCGATCAGGGTGCGCTTGCGCTCGCCCTCGGACAGGGTGCCGAACTTGCGGTCGAGGTACTCGGTCATGCCGAGCCGGTCGAGGAAGGCGCGGGCGCGCTCCTCGTCGACGGCCTCGTAGTTCTCGTGCCAGGTGGCGGTCATGCCGTACGCGGCGGTGAGCACCGTCTGCAGCACGGTCTGGCGCCGGGGCAGTTTCTCGGCCATGGCGACGCCCGCGATGCCGATGCGGGGGCGGAGCTCGAAGACATCGGTGCCGACGCCGCCGAGCTGCTCGCCGAGGACCTTGGCGGTGCCGGTGCTCGGGAAGAGGTAGCTGGACGCGATGTTGAGGAGGGTGGTCTTGCCGGCGCCGTTCGGGCCGAGGATGACCCAGCGCTCCCCCTCCTTGACCGACCAGGAGACGTCGTCCACCAGAGCGCGTCCGTCGCGGACCACGGATACGTCCACCAGCTCCAGTACATCGCTCATGGCGCGTTGTCTCCCCATGCAGTGTCGAGATCGTCGGTGCCTGTGGGCACAGCTCCCAGGGAAATCTACGCCACCGTACGAGTGCTCCCGGCGCTGGGCCCGCGTGACGACAGGCCCCGGGCCCGTTCCCTAGGCTGTTCCCATGCTTTCGGAACCACGCTCAGGGCTGTTGGCCGCTTGGGGAAACGCGCTTCTGGCGGGACTGGTGTCGCCGGACGAGGCGGCGCTCGCCATTGTCGGGGAGGACGCGGTGCACCGCGTCGAGGGACTGCCGGGCGAGGCGGGGCCGGTCGGGCTCACGCTGGCGCTCGGGCGGTTGCGGGGTCTGGGGGTGACGGGTTTCCGGGTGGCGTTGCCGGCGCCCGGCCATCCGCTGGGGCTGAGCGGTCCGCCGGAGTTCAACGCGCGGGCGTTGGAGGCCGAGGAGGCGGTGGTGGCCTTCGGCGCGCCGTACGGGCTGGTTCCCGAGGTGCGTGAGGCGGGGTTGGAAGGGGACCTGCACGTCGAGGTGGTGTGGCGTTGTCTGCCCGTACGGGAGGCGCCGCCGGCCGATGTGCCGTCGCTGAGCGAGGCGGAGCGGGAGCTCGCCGAGGGGTTGCGGGACGCGACGGCGATGCTGTCGCGGTTGGATGTGGCCGGTTCGGGGCCGGTGGCCGAGGCGGCGGTGGACGCGTACCGGGCACGGGCGGAGCGGGGGCGCGAGGTGCTGGCTCCGGGGTACCCGCCGCGGGCGGTGCGGGTTCTGGAGCTCGCACAGCGGGTGGGGCTGCTGATCTCGGTGGCGTACGAGAACGGGCACGGCGGCGCGGTGAGCGCTTCGGAGATCGCGGCCCGGGGTGAGGTGCTGCGGCCGGTGGAGCGGGTGGCCCGGCGGGCACAGGTCGCCGCGTACAACGCGTATGTGGAGGAGCGCGAGCGGGAGCGGTAGGCCCTGGCCGGGCGGGCTCCCGGTGTCGCCGGACGGGCTCGATGCGCTCCGTCCGGCGACGTATGACCGTGGGTTCGGTCAGCCGGCCCCGGGGGTCGGTCAGCCGTTCAGGCCGAGGTTGCCGAAGGCCGGGTTGAGCAGACCGATCACGTTGACCGTGTTGCCGGCCACGTTCACCGGGACGTCCACCGGGACCTGGACGACGTTGCCGCTGGCCACGCCCGGGGAGTGGGCCGCGACACCGTGGGCGCCCGCGCCGTGTCCGGTGGCGGAGGCCGCGCCCGCACCGGCGGCGATGATTCCACCGGCGATCATGGTGACGGCAGCGGCCTTCTTCAGGTTCTTCACTTCAGGATCCTCCTAGCGTGGCTGCGGCCGACCGCCGCAGCACCCTGGTGAACGCCTCGGAGTCGAACAGGTTGCGCCGTCCGGGTGACATCCACCCGACAGTATGAATCTCAATCCAGAAGAGGAAGGTCCGCTTCGCTGCCGGTCAGCCCGCCGCCCCATGGCGGACGGCCCAGAGCGCCGCCTGGGTCCGGTCCGAGAGATCCAGCTTCATCAGAATGTTCGAGACGTGTGTCTTGACGGTCTTCTCGGAGAGAACCAGCGCCCGCGCGATCTCGCGGTTGGAACGGCCGTCGGCGATCAGGCCCAGCACCTCCCGTTCCCGTTCGGTGAGCGTGCTCCCCCGGCCCGTACCGCTGCCCGGGTCCTCCTGGGCGAGCAGGGCTCCCGCGACCTCCGGCTGGAGCAGGACGTGGCCCGCGTACACCGAGCGGATGGCGCCGGCCAGGGCGTCCGGGTCGACGTCCTTGTACACGTAACCGGAGGCTCCGGCGCGCAGGGCGGGGACCACGGTGCGCTGCTCGGTGAAGCTGGTGACGATGAGGACCTTGGCCGGGTTCTCCAGCTCGCGGAGCCTGCGCAGGGCCTCGATGCCGTCGGTGCCGGGCATCTTGATGTCCATCAGGACGACGTCGGGGCGGAGCTCCTCGGTCCTGGCCACCCCCTCGGCGCCGTCGGCAGCCTCGCCGACCACTTCTATGTCGTCCTGGATCTCCAGGAACGTACGCAGACCGCGGCGGACCACCTGGTGGTCGTCGACCAGCAGCACCCTGATGATCCTGTCAGCCACCGGGTACCTCCATCTCGATCGTGGTGCCCTTGCCGGGCGCCGATTCAACGGTGAGCCTTCCGCCCACGCCGTTCGCGCGGTCCCGCATCGACACCAGGCCCAGATGCCGGCCCGCCTGCCGGGTCGCCGCGGGTTCGAAGCCGCCGCCGTCGTCGGTGATCCGCAGCAGCGTGCCGCTGCCGTGCCGGGCCAGCGTGACATCGACGTGTTCCGCCCCGGAGTGGCGCAGTGCGTTGTGCAGGGCTTCCTGGGAGACCCGGAGCAGCGCCGCCTCCTGTGCGGCGGGCAGGGCCCGTATACCCAGGCTCTCGAAGGTGACCCGGGCCGTGTGGGCCCGGTCCAGGACCTGGATCTGGGTGCGGAGGGTGGCGATGAGACCGTCCTCGTCGAGTGCCGCGGGGCGCAGCTCGACGACGGCGGCGCGCAGTTCGTCCACGGCTTCGGCGGCGAGCGCGGCGACCTGCTGGAGCTCGCCCTTGGCGCGGGCCGGGTCGCGGTCCACCAGGGCGGTGGCCGCCTGGGCCGTCAGCCGCAGCGAGAAGAGCTTCTGGCTGACCGCGTCGTGCAGCTCATGGGCGAGCCGGGAGCGCTCCTCGGCGATGGTGAGCTCCCGGCTCCGTTCGTAGAGGCGGGCGTTGGTCAGGGCGATCGCCGCGTGCTGGGCGAGGATTGCCAGCAGTTCCTCGTCCTCGGCGGTGAAGCCGCAGCTGCCTTCGGGCTTGGGGCAGCGCTTGTTGGCGAGGAAGAGCGCGCCGATGATCTCCTCGCCGTCCCTGATGGGCAGGCCTAGGAAGTCGGACATGTCGGGGTGTGCGGCGGGCCAGCCCTCGAAGCGGGGGTCCTTGCGGACATCGGCGAGGCGCTCGACCTTCGCCTCGTGGAGCATCGCAGCGAGGATGCCGTGCTGTCTGGGCAGCGGACCGATGGCCTTCCACTGCTCGTCGCTGACGCCGTCGACGACGAACTGGGCGAAGCCCCCGTGGTCGTCGGGGACGCCCAGGGCGGCGTACTCGGCGTCCAGCAGTTCGCGGGCCGAGGCGACGATCGTCTTCAGGACGTCGCGTACTTCGAGATGCCGGCTCATGGCGAGCAGCGCGGCGCTCACGGCTGCGAGACCCGACGGTGGGCGATGGCTCATGGCCTCACCGTACCGGCGGGGTCCGAACGCCGTATCGGCCTGTGGACGGCCGGGGATTAGGGCGCAGGGCCTAGGTCCGGCCGCCCGCGCACCGGAGCGGCGACCGCGTCGCGCGGCCGCCCCAGAGCCGGAATCTGACACTCCGGATTGCTGACGCAACGGTCGGTCAGGTTGTTACCGGGCCGATGTGAGGCCGCGCATAGGACCCACGTCACTTACGAAGCCCGCTAGTGGACACATAAGCGCCACATCAGTGGTCATGAGCGCGGCCCGACACGTTCGAGCGGGATCCCGATCCACTACCGGGGTTCGTACGTCACACCTTTGCCACCAGATTTTGCTGGCGCTAAGAATTGCACTCGTCCCCGACGGAGATGCGAAACGCCGCTTCCCGTCTTCGTCCTCCGTGAGGACTCCCGCAATACGAAGAGGTAAGTCTGCATGTCCGTGTCCAGCATCCCCGGCCGTCGTCGTCGCCTGAACAAGACCCAGAAGCTCTCCGTCGCGGGTATCTCCGCCATGGCCGCCGCCGCGCTCTCGTTCTCGCTCGTCCCCGCCAACGCCGACCCCAAGCCCGAGGCCGAGACCCCCGTGTCCGCCGCCCCCGTGGTCTTCTCGTCGGTTGCCGGTACTCCGCAGGCCAAGGCCGTGCAGGCCAGCATCATCGAGCAGCACTCCACCGCCGAGAAGCTGGTGAAGGCCGCCGACCTCGCCAAGGCCAAGAAGGCCGCCGCCGCGAAGGCCAAGGCCGCCAAGGCCGCCGAGGTCAAGGCCCAGGCGAAGGCGAAGGCCGAGGCGAAGGCCAGGGCCGCCGCCAAGGTGAAGGCCGAGGCCGTCGTCGCGAAGCGCTCCGAGACGCAGGCCGCCAGCCGCTCCGAGGCCCGCACCCCGGTCTACGCCAACAACCTGGACGGCTGGATCAACCAGGCCCTGGACATCATGCGGGCCCACGGCATCCCCGGCTCGTACGACGGTCTGCACCGCAACATCATGCGTGAGTCGACCGGTAACCCGAACGCGGTCAACGGCTGGGACGTCAACGCCCAGAACGGCACCCCGTCCTGCGGCCTGCTCCAGGTCATCCAGCCGACGTTCAGCGCGTACCACGTACCCGGCACCTCGTCGAACATCTACGACCCGGTCGCCAACATCACGGCCGCGGCCAACTACGCGGCCGACAAGTACGGCTCGATCGACAACGTCAACAGCGCGTACTGACCGGCGGAACACCTGGCCGGACAGCATCCGCATACGCCGAAGGGCGGCACCCCGCGCGGGGTGCCGCCCTTCGGCGTATGCGTCCGGTGCCTACTTGCGCATGACCTCCGGCTCGTGGCGGCGCAGCAGTCGCGCGACCACGACGCCGCAGACGATGCCGAGCAGCAGGAGTACCGAGATGTTGATCCCCCACTGACCGGCCGAGTGCTCCCACAGCGGGTCCAGATCGGTCGGGTTCTTCGGGTCCCACGGCGCCATGAGGTGCGAGAGGTCCAGCGTCGTGCCCGCGCCGGCGATGGCCCAGCGGGACGGCATCAGCCAGGCGAACTGCTCCAGGCCGGGCGATCCGTACACCTGGAAGAGGATGCCGGTGAAGACGACCTGGACGATCGCGAACATGACCAGCAGCGGCATGGTCTTCTCGGCGGTCTTCACCAGCGAGGAGATCACCAGGCCGAACATCATCGAGGTGAAGCCGAGGGCGATGATCGTCAGGCAGATCTCGACGGCCGGCGGCATGATCAGGCCCTCGGCCGGCAGCTCGCGGGTGGCGAAGCCGATGCCGCAGATGATGACGCCCTGGATGGCGGTGATCACTCCGAGGACGATCACCTTGGACATCAGATAGGCGGAGCGGGACAGGCCGGTTGCCCGTTCCCGTTCGTAGATGACGCGTTCCTTGATCAGTTCTCGTACGGAGTTGGCCGCACCGGAGAAGCACATGCCGACCGCGAGGATCAGCATGATCGTTCCGGCGGCACTGTTGAACCGGGACGGCGGGTCCGGCGGGGCCAGGCCGAACTTGGCCGGGATGACCACGCTGACGACGCCGAGCACCGCGGGCAGGATCACCATCAGACCCATGAAACCCTTGTCGGACGCGATCACCGAGACGTAGCGGCGCATCAGCGTCCACAGCTGGGCCGACCAGCTCTGCGGCTTCGGCGGGCGCATCTGCTGCGGGGGCGGCATGTGTACGGACTGTGCGGCGACGGCGTCGATGTCCGCGGCGTACATCTGGTAGTGCTGCGATCCGCGCCAGCGGCCCGACCAGTCGTAGTCGCGGTAGTTCTCGAACGCGGAGAAGACGTCGGCCCAGGTGGTGTAGCCGAAGAAGTTGAGCGCTTCCTCCGGCGGGCCGAAGTAGGCGACGGAACCGCCCGGCGCCATGACCAGCAGCTTGTCGCAGATCGCCAGCTCGGCGACGGAGTGCGTGACGACCAGGACGGTGCGGCCGTCGTCGGCCAGACCGCGCAGCAACTGCATGACATCGCGGTCCATGCCCGGGTCGAGGCCGGAGGTCGGCTCGTCCAGGAATATCAGCGACGGCTTGGTGAGCAGCTCCAGGGCGACGGAGACGCGCTTGCGCTGACCGCCGGAGAGCGAGGTGACCTTCTTGTCCTTGTGGATGTCGAGCTTGAGCTCGGCGAGGACTTCGAGGATCCGGGCCTGGCGCTCGGCCTCGGTGGTGTCCGCGGGGAAGCGGAGCTTGGCCGCGTACTTGAGCGCCTTGGTGACGGTGAGTTCCTTGTGCAGGATGTCGTCCTGCGGGACCAGACCGATGCGCTGGCGCAGTTCAGCGAACTGCTTGTACAGGTTCCGGTTGTCGTAGAGGACGTCGCCCTGGTTGGCGGGCCGGTAGCCGGTGAGCGCCTTGAGCAGGGTGGACTTGCCGGAGCCGGACGGGCCGATGACCGCGACGAGCGACTTCTCCGGGACGCCGAAGGAGACGTCCTTGAGGATCTGCTTCCCGCCATCGACCGTCACCGTGAGGTGGCGGGCGGAGAAGGAGACCTCACCGGTGTCGACGAACTCTTCGAGCCGGTCGCCGACCAGGCGGAAGGTCGAGTGACCGACACCGACGATGTCGTTCGGCCCGATCAGCGCGGAGCCCGACTTGTGGAGCGGCTGACCGTTGACGTACGTGCCGTTGTGGGATCCGAGGTCACGGATCTCGAAGCGGCCGTCGGGGGTCGCGTGGAATTCGGCGTGGTGGCGCGAGACCTGGAGGTCGGAGACGACCAGTTCGTTCTCCAGCGCACGGCCGATGCGCATCACGCGGCCGAGGTCCAGCCGGTGGAACGTGGTCGGACTGCGGTCGCCGTACACCGGCGGGGCCCCCGCGGCCCCGCCGGGACCGCCCGCGCCGGGGGTCCTCGCCATGCCCTGCTGCTGCGGAACCTGCGGCTGCGCGGGCTGCTGCGGCGGCGGGCCCTGGGGGGCCTGCTGCTGCCAGCCCTGCGGCGGCTGCGGCTGCTGCGGAGCGGGTGCCTGCTGGCCTGGCCAGCCGGGGCCGCCCTGCTGGGGCTGGGCGGGGGCCTGCTGGGCGCCCGCGCCCTGCCCGCTGTACACATCGGCGCCCGCCGCGGCGGTGATGCTCAGCCGCGGGCCGTCAGTGGCATTGCCCAGATGTACGACGGAGCCGGGGCCGATCTCCAGCTGCTGGATCCGGCTGCCCTGCGCATAGGTGCCGTTGGTGCTGCCGTGGTCCTCGATGAACCAACTCCGGCCCCCCCAGCTGATCGTGGCATGCCGCCACGACACCCTGGCGTCGTCGATCGTCAGGTCGCCCTGCGGATCGCGCCCGAGGGTGTACGACCTGGACGGATCGAGCGTCCAGGTCCTTCCATTCAATTCCAGTACGAGTTCCGGCACTCCGCGCCCCACTAGTTGTCCCCCGAATTGCCCCCGTCACAGGGAGCCTAGGGATGCTGAACATCGTGAGGAACTATTCCAGGAGCAGTCCCGGATACGAAAGTCGGGCGGGGTGAAGACCCTGCCGAGACCTGCATCGTTACGGTGCTGACACGAATAGAGGGAGCAGTACGCGGTAAGTACCCCGAGTGCACGCGAACCGCTAGCAAAAGGGACATCCAGGACGGCCCGAACGCCCGTATTCCCTCCGCCGGCCACCGGACGGATCCGGATGCGCGCGGTCCGTCACCACGCGTGTGCTCCGGGCGGGGGTACGGGGCCGACGCGCTGTCCGGTCCTCGGGACGGACCTTCGGCGCCTCGGAGCGGACCGATACGGTGGAAGCACCATGAGCGCATCTCAGCCACCTCGGTCCTCCTCGTCTCCTGAGTCCCCTGAGCCCCCTGAGTCCCGTCGGGGCACCGACACACCCACCCTTCTCGTCAAGATCTTCGGGAAGGACCGCCCCGGCATCACCGCCGGGCTCTTCGACACCCTCGCCGCCTACTCGGTCGATGTCGTCGACATCGAGCAGGTCGTCACCCGTGGCCGCATCGTCCTGTGCGCGCTGGTCACCGCCCCGACCGTGGGCGACACCACCGAGGGCGACCTGCGGGCGACCGTGCACAGCTGGGCCGACTCGCTGAGACTTCAGGCCGAGATCATCTCCGGTACGGGCGACAACCGGCCGCGTGGCGACGGGCGTTCCCATGTGACGGTGCTCGGGCACCCGCTGACCGCGGAGTCGACCGCCGCCATAGCGGCCACGATCACCTCCACCGGCGGCAACATCGACCGGATCTTCCGGCTCGCGAAGTACCCGGTCACGGCAGTCGAGTTCGCGGTGTCCGGCACCGGGACCGAGGAGCTGCGGACCGCACTGGCGACGGAGGCGGCCGGCATCGGTGTCGATGTCGCGGTGGTGTCGGCCGGGCTGAGCCGCCGGGCGCAACGGCTGGTCGTCATGGACGTCGACTCGACGCTCATCCAGGACGAGGTCATCGAACTGTTCGCCGCTCACGCGGGCTGCGAGGACAAGGTCGCCGAGGTGACCGAGCAGGCGATGCGCGGCGAACTCGACTTCGAGCAGTCGCTGCACGCACGGGTGGCGCTGCTGGCCGGGCTAGATGTGTCGGTGGTGGACAAGGTGCGCGCCGAGGTGCGGCTGACGCCGGGCGCGCGCACCCTGATCCGTACGCTGAAGCGGCTCGGCTACCAAGTGGGTGTCGTCTCGGGCGGGTTCACCCAGGTCACCGACGACCTGAAGGAACGGCTCGGGCTCGACTTCGCCTCTGCCAACACCTTGGAAGTGGTCGACGGGAAGCTCACGGGCCGGGTCGTCGGCGACATCGTCGACCGGGCCGGCAAGGCCCGGCTGCTGCGCAGTTTCGCCGCGCAGGCCGGGGTGCCGCTGGCGCAGACCGTCGCGATCGGTGACGGTGCGAACGACCTGGACATGCTGAACACCGCCGGGCTCGGGGTGGCCTTCAACGCCAAGCCGGTGGTCCGCGAGGCCGCGCACACCGCGGTGAACGTGCCGTTCCTGGACACCGTGCTGTATCTGCTCGGGATCACCCGCGAGGAGGTCGAGGCCGCCGACGGTCTCGTCGACTGAGGCGCTCACGCGTACGGGCACTGAGCGCATACAGGCGCTGCGCGCTCGCACGTACCGGCACTGACGCGCTCGCGCATACGAAACAGGGCCCCGGTGCTTTCCGCACCGGGGCCCTGCTCGTAAGACAGCGGGATCAGTCGTTGGGCGTCCAGTACTCGACCAGCCTGCCCACTCCGTGCTCCACGCCCTTCCAGGAGCCGGTGAACTCGACGACGGCGAACGCGGCGGTGGGGAAACCGCCGCGGGTCATCCGGGTCAGGGCGTCGCCCTCGGCCGATTCCGAGAGGGCGTCGGCGACCGCGTGCATGCCGGGGTTGTGGCCGATGACCAGGAGGTCGTGCACATCGTCGGGGGTCTCGTTGATCAGGGCGATGAGCTCACCGAGGGACGCCTCGTACAGCCGCTCCTCGTACACCGTCCTGGGGCGGTGCGGCATCTCATGGACGGCCAGCTTCCACGTCTCGCGTGTCCTGGTGGCGGTGGAGCAGAGGGCCAGATCGAGGTCGATCCCGGAGTCGACGAGTTTGCGGCCTGCGACGGGGGCATCCTTGCGGCCACGTTCCGCGAGCGGCCGCTCGTGGTCGGAATCCTGCGACCATTCCGCCTTTGCATGCCTGAGAAGGACGATCCTGCGAGGTGTATCGACGCTCATACACCTCAGCTTCGCACGAAATGTGCCGCCCGGCGCAGGGTGTTGAAGGGCCTGCGCGGGGTGCGCGGGCACCGTCAGCCGGTCACCAGGGCCGTGATTCGCGCGAGCAACCGGCTGATCGCCGGGTCGGTGGTCGCGGCGTGCGCCTCGCCGGGTCCCACGATCAGCAGCAGCAGTGCGGCGAACGCGAGCGCGGGCAGCGCGATGGCCCACCACGGCAGCCGCACCTCGACACTGCCCGTGGCCGGGTGGGTGGTCCGGGTGTGCGTTCGGGCCGACATGTCCGCCTCCGTGGGTCATCGGTACTGATACCGAAAACCTACGGATCCGGGGCCGGGGGCCCCATCCGGCGACCCACCCACTTCACCCTGACCCTGGCCCCCTAGGGGACGCGGGGGTTATCCCCACCATCGGCGACCCCGGCCGCGCGGCTCAGGGGGACGCGATCGAGGCGATCACCGCGACGATCACGGTGATCAGCAGCATCGCGCCGAGTACGACGAGGAGCTTCTTCTGACCGTTCTGGGGATTCGGGTCGAGCACAGGAGACATGGCCCCAGTCTCGCACCTCAGCACTCGTCCTCGATCGTCCGGTCCCGCCCGGCCAGGATCCCGACCGCCATCTGCGGCACTATCAGGCCCGCCATCAGTGCGATCGGCAGCTCCCAGCCGCCGCTGTGCTGGTAGAGCACACCGATCAGCAGCGGTCCAGGGATCGAGATCAGGTAGCCGACGGACTGGGCGAACGCCGACAGCCGGACCACTCCCGCGCCGGTGCGCGAGCGCATGCCGATCATGGTCAGGGCGAGCGGGAAGGAGCAGTTCGAGATGCCCAGGAGCAGCGCCCAGGCCCAGGCCCCGCCGGCCGGTGCGAAGTAGAGGCCCGCGTAGCCGATGAGGCCGCAGCTGCCTAGGAAGACGACGATGGGGCCCTGGTTCTTCATCCGGGCCGCGACCCTCGGGATGACGAAGGCGAGCGGCACGCCCATCGCCATGGTCACGGCGAGCAGCACACCCGCCGTGCCGGCCGAGACCCCGGCGTCGCGGAAGATCTGCGGCATCCATCCCATGGTGATGTACGCGGCGGTGGCCTGCAGGCCGAAGAAGCAGGCGAGGCCCCAGGCGGTACGACTGCGGGTGATCCTGAGGGCCGGGGTGTCCGGGTGCTGGGCGGCGGGCTGCCCCGGAGCGCCGCGCCGGTCCCGTACCACCGGGATCCAGGGCAGGATCGCGACGGCGGCGAGCACGGCCCAGACGCCGAGTCCCAACCGCCAGCTGCCGCCCAGCGCGCTGGTCATGGGCACGGTCACCGCGGCGGCGAGCGAGGTGCCGAGGGCCAGGGCCATCGAGTAGAGCCCGGTCATGGAGCCGACCCGGTCCGGGAACCAGCGCTTGACGATCACCGGCATCAGGACGTTGCTGACGGCGATGCCCATGAGGGCGAGGGCGCTCGCGGCGAGGAAGCCGGCCGTCCCGCCGACGAGCGGCCGGATCACCAGACCGGCGGTGATGGCGATCATCCCGGCGCAGACGACCGCCCCCGCGCCGAAGCGGCGGGCGAGGCGCGGCGCCATGATGCCGAAGACCGCGAAGCAGAGCGGCGGTACGGAGGTGAGGACGCCGGCGACGCTGCCGCTCATGTGCAGCCCGTCCCGTACCTCTTCGAGGAGGGCGCCGAGGCTGGTGATGGCGGGGCGGAGGTTGAGCGCGGTGAGGACCAGCCCGACGACGACCAGCCGGAGCAGCCAGGGAGAGGGCCCGTCGGCGGTCCGTGCCGTCCGCGGGTCCTGCGGGGTCTGCGTGGTCGTGGGTTTCTCGGGGGCGTCCACCGTGGTGGCGGGGCTCAGGGTCCGGGTCTCGTCGTCGGGCATGAGGCCCATCATAGAATCATGGGATGATTGATTGTCCAATCACGCGAGGGTCCCTCTGAGACCATTCGCTCCAGGCACAGCAACGACAGCAACTCCCGTCACCCCTCATCGCACCGGCAACCCGACTCATCACCCCAGCAACCCGACCAAGGAGCACCATGGCGCTGACGTCTCCGCGGCGTTCGGCACTCGCCGACCAGGTGATTGCCCAGCTCAGGAATCAGATCACCTCGGGCGAGTGGCCCGTGGGGTCACGCATTCCCACCGAGCCCGAGCTGGTGGAGCAGCTGGGGGTGGCCCGCAACACCGTCCGGGAGGCCGTGCGCGCCCTCGCGCACAACGGGCTGCTGGACATCCGGCAGGGTTCGGGCACCTATGTCGTCGCCACCAGCGAGCTGGCCGGGGTGATGCACCGCCGCTTCGCCTCCGCCGATCCGCGCCATGTCGCCGAGCTGCGCTCCACCCTGGAGTCGTCGGCGGCGAGGCTGGCCGCCGCCCGGCGCACCGAGCGGGATCTGAAGCAGCTGGACGCGCTCATGGCGCGCCGGGAGGAGACCTGGGCCGCGGGTGACGCCGAGGCGTTCGTCGCGGCGGACGCGACGCTGCACCTGGCCGTGGTCGCGGCCTCGCACAACGACGTGCTGACCGGCCTCTACGCCGACCTGGGCGATCTGCTGCGCGACTACCTCAGGGGCGACATCGGTCATGAGCTGCGGCCGGAGAACCACATGGACCACGGCAGGCTGGTCGAGGCGATCCGGGCCGGGGACGGGGAGACGGCGGCGGCCGAGGCCGCGGGCCATGCGCTGAGCTGTCTGGTGGACAGGGCCTAGACCGTGCCCTGCACCCGGTGCGTGACCCAGACGGAGCCGACTTCCTTCCAGCAGCGGTCGTCGAGCCGCACGGTCCGCCCGGGGCCCACGTCGACCGGGGGGGCGTCGGCATCTATGTCCCACCAGCGGCGGCATTCGGTGTGCAGTTGCACGCGGTCGGTGGAGGGGTACGGGTTGTGGCAGTAGGCGACGACCCGGGAGCCCCGGACCGACGTACGGCATTCGGATCCGGCGGGGTCAGAAGTGGGAGCGTCAGGGGTGGATGCCCCGGCTCCCACCCGCCCCGCCACGGATATCCCCACCGGGGCGGCGAGTCCGGCGACGGCTATGGAGGCCGCCAGCAGTATCCCGGTCCGGCGACGTGTGGAGCGCATGGCGACCTCCTCCCCGTAGCCCGACCCGAAGTCCGGTTCACCACATTCTGCGGTGGATCGACCATCTTTTCGACTTGAGCGGGCCGGAGCCGGGCGCGGACACGACACAGCCGCGTACCGCCTGCTAGGAGGCGGTACGCGGCTGTGTCAGAGCCTGTCGTACGAGATCAGGCACCCATCATGTGCACGCCACCGTCGACGTGGATGATCTCGCCCGTGGTCTTCGGGAAGAAGTCCGAGAGCAGCGCGACGACGCCGCGACCGGCCGGCTCCGGGTCCGCCATGTTCCAGGACAGCGGGGAGCGGGTGTTCCAGACGTCCGCGAGCTCGGTGAAGCCCGGGATGGACTTCGCGGCCATGGAGCCGATCGGTCCGGCGGAGATCAGGTTGCAGCGGATGTCATCCTTGCCCAGGTCGCGGGCGAGGTAGCGGGAGGTGGCCTCCAGCGCGGCCTTGGCCGGGCCCATCCAGTCGTACTGCGGCCAGGCGAACTGCGCGTCGAAGGTGAGGCCGACGATCGAGCCGCCCTCGCTCATCAGCGGCTTGCAGGCCATGGCGAGCGACTTCAGCGAGAACGCCGAGACGTGCATCGCCGTGGCGACGGACTCGAACGGGGTGTTGAGGAAGTTGCCGCCGAGCGCGTCCTGCGGCGCGAAGCCGATGGAGTGGACGACGCCGTCGAGCGAGCCGAGCTCGTCACGGACCAGGCCCTCCAGGCGGTCCAGGTGCTCGGTGTTGGTCACGTCCAGCTCGATGACCTTGACCGGCTTCGGCAGCTTCTTGGCGATGCGCTCCGTCAGCGTGGGCCGGGGGAACGCGGTCAGGATGACTTCGGCGCCCTGCTCCTGGGCCACCTTCGCGGCATGGAAAGCGATGGACGACTCCATCAGCACACCTGTGATGAGGATGCGCTTGCCGTCGAGAATTCCGCTCATGGTGATCAGTGACCCATGCCCAATCCGCCGTCAACGGGGATGACGGCTCCAGTGATGTACGACGCGTCGTCGGAGGCGAGGAAGCGCACCGCGGCGGCGATCTCCTCGGGCTGCGCGTAGCGGCCGAGCGGCACCTGGGACACGATGCCCTTGCGCTGCTCCTCGGTGAGCACCTGCGTCATGTCGGTGTCGACAAAACCGGGCGCGACGACGTTGAAAGTGATGTTCCGAGAACCGAGCTCGCGGGCCAGCGACCGGGCGAAGCCGACCAGACCCGCCTTGGACGCGGCGTAGTTCGCCTGCCCGGCCGAGCCGAGGAGCCCGACGACGGAGGAGATGAGGACGACGCGGCCCTTCTTGGCGCGCAGCATGCCGCGGTTGGCGCGCTTGACGACACGGAAGGTGCCGGTGAGGTTGGTGTCGACGACGGACGTGAAGTCGTCCTCGGACATCCGCATCAGCAACTGGTCCTTGGTGATACCGGCGTTGGCGACCAGCACCTCCACGGGACCGTGCTTCTCCTCGATCTCCTTGTAGGCCTGCTCCACCTGCTCCGCGTCGGTGATGTCGCAACGGACCGCGAGAACACCGGCCTCGGTGAGCGCCGCGGGCGGCTCGCCGGAGCGGTAGGTGATCGCGACCTTGTCGCCGTTGTCGGCGAAAGCGCGGGCGATGGCGAGGCCGATGCCCCGGTTTCCTCCGGTGACGAGAACCGAGCGGCTCAACGGATCACCCTTTCGATAGCGGTCTGGTACCTCGAAAACCTATCGGTACCAGGTGCTCCACGAGCAATCGGCCCCTGACAGCGCCTTCCCCCGGGCGCTGTGGAGTTCCTACAGTTGGCACCCGGCCCGGCCTCATTCCGCCATTCCGGGCGCATGCGCGGAGAGGCCCTCTCCCCTCGCTGAGTCGAGCATGCGCTTGTCGTACGTGACCAGGGAGTCAAGAGCTCCGCCGATGACGAGCGCGCTCGCGACATGAATGGCATCAAGGGATCTCAGGGCCCCGGAGACCCTGGTGGCCAGATCCCGGACCTCTTCCGTCAGCAGGATCTCGGTGACCATCCCGTCCAGATCCGACAGTGCGTTGGGGAATGATCCGGCCTTGTCGAGCTGCCGGACGGTCTCGACGATGCCGATGGTGCTGGTAGCCAAGGGCAGTCCGGGCCGGTCGGACAGGAATGTCCTGAGCTCGGCGGCACCCGGCCTGCCGGTGAGCAGAGTGATGAGCGCCGAGGAATCCATGTAGATCAACGGTCGTCCTCCTCGCGTTCGGCCAGGAGAAGCTCCAGCGGATCGGGGGCGCCTGAGGGAAGGTCGTAGCGCGGGAAGTGGTCGAGGTCCGAGGTGGTCGCGGCCTTGAGCCGGATCTTCCCCTGAGCCACCAGGTCCGCGTACCGGGATGTCACCCCGGAGCCGGGCAGCAGTATGGCGATCACCTTGCCGTGCCGGGTGACCTGGACCGCCTCCCCCTTCTCCACGCGGGCGAAGACGGCGCTCGGGTTGTACGAGAACTCTCGGACGGAGATTGCGCTCATCGGGGGCGGGGCTCCCTTCAGCATGCGGCCAAGAAAGTACTTACACTCCGAAATTGTACCTACAATGTCGGCCCGTGCTCATGGCAGTGCCCGCGCGAGCGTTTCCGCGAGCGCGTCGACGCGACTGCTCAGTTCCGCCCGCGGCAGGCTCAGGTCCAGGACGTGTCTGTGCAGCCTGATCTCCTTGCCCGGCACCGGTACGCGTACGACGCCCGGTCTACCGCCTGCGTACACGAGGTGGCCGTCGTCGAGCCCGAGACGTACGCAGTAGGCAAGCATCTGATACAGGTCCTCGCGGCGGAAGCCACGCTTGTACTTGGCATCCACCACGATCGCGGGCCCGGGTACGCCTGTGGAGCCGGGCAGGTAGTGGACCAGGTCTGGTTTCAGGACGTGGCGCCTGCCGACGGCGAGGTGGTGATTGCGGTCCGCGGGTTCCGCCCGACCGCCTACGGCGCTCACCAGCGCTTCGCCCAGCGCCCGGCCCAGGAAGTCCTCGTAGACCTGCCACATCCGGAACACCAGGCCGTCGACGGAAACGTTGCGTCCGTCCTCGAACTCGTAGGAAGCGCCACCCAGGATCAATGCCGCCAGCGCGAGTACCGGCTGGTAGCGCTGGTTGAGGCGGCTCGGCTGCCAGGCGGGCACGGGCGCCCCGGGGACGAGAGAATTCACCCCGTCCAGTTGTGCGGCGAATCCCTGCAGTTCGGCGCGCAGGCGCGACTCCAGGCCCGGGACCCGTAACAACCTGCGGGCCGCGCCGAGCAGCAGCCGGTTCTCCGCGATGTCGACGGTGTGCTCGTCGTACGTCACTTCCAGTGGCACCACGAGCCCCGGGCGCCTGCTCAGCTGGGCGGAGGCCCGTAACCGGCCGCGCAGCACCGGCAGAGTGTCATCCGTCTCCCGGTAACCGAACAGCGGGCCCGCTCGCAGAGCCCGCCGAGCGGCGCGGTTGAACGCGTGCGCGACGGCGGGCAAGAGGTCGGCGCGGGCCACCGCGTCGACCTGCTGGTCCTGCCAATGGAGCCGGCTCGGCGCGTATCCGAGGAGGTACATGAGCCGGTCGACCGGAATCTTGGGCTCGATGGACAGCCGGACCCGGCCGGAGCCGCGCCCGAGCCGGACGGCCCCCACCCGGTCCCTGGCACGCAAGCGGTACGTGCCCGCACGGCCCGTGGCCCCCACGTCGACGAGTTCGGACCGGTCCAGCTCCCACACCTGCTCCGGGGACAACGGCCATTCTGACCACGCGTCCCCCTCGCGGAGCCGTACGTGCTCCTCCCTCGTCATGCACCGCCGCCGGACTGCAACCCGAGGTGTTCCCTGATGCCGGCCAGGCCGTACGTCTCCTCGATGTCGGTCCCGTCGCCCCAGTGGTACTCGGTGAGCAGCGGTATGACCTGGCTGCGCCAGATGAGGTCCATGGCCTGTGGGCTGCTGTGGGCCATGGACTGCATGAGATACGAGTGCCCGACGCGGAAGTCCCGGTCGTTCGCCGGGCCTTCGGCGATACGGCGGTTGAGTTCGTCGAGCAGCAGCGCGGCGTCCTGCGGGTGCTGATTCACGGTGAGCCAGCGGCTGAGGAGGCCGGTGAGAGGCGGAACGTCCGGGTGCAGCTCCATGAACGAGAACCGGCGGCGCATCGCCGCGTCCATCAACGCCACAGTCCTGTCCACCGTGTTCATGGTGCCGATGATGTAGAGGTTGGGCGGCAACCGGAAGCCGCGGCCCTCGTCGGATCCGTAGAGGAGGTGCACGAACTCCTTGCGGTACTCCAGCAGGAAGTACATCTCACCGAAGACCTTGGCGAGGTTGCCGCGATTGATCTCGTCGATGACGAGGACGAAGACTTCGGCAGGGCGTTCCTCGGCCGCGTCCGCGAGCCTGCGCAGCGGGCCCTGGACGAGATCGAAGACAAGGCCCGTCGAGGTGTCGGCGTCCCGCTCGCGCTTCTCGGCAGGGCCGTCGGACGCCTTCTTCTTCGGGAGCCGGGGGCGGAACCCTTCGAAGAAGTCCTCGTAGGTGTAAGCGGGGTGGAACTGCACCAGTCGTACGTTGTTGGGGCTGCCGCCGGTCAGATGGCGGGCGAGGGCCAGGGCGGTGTAGGTCTTTCCCGTACCCGGAGGGCCGTGGAAGATCAGCTGCGGTTTACCCCGGAGAAGTTCGACACTTTCCTGCAGCCAGGAGGCGTTGCCCAGGAAGAGGCCGTCAGCCAGCTCCCCGGTGGCATCGGGAATCTCCGCCGTGATGTCCGGCGGGGGTGCGGCGCGCTCCGGTTCGGGCCCGACGAGCGGCTCGAGCCGGGAGGCGAATTCGCTGATGTCGACGATCCGCGCGTCCGCGTCGGCGACCCGGCCGGTCAGCTCGGCAGGAAGGTCGCGCACGAAGTCGAGCGGCGCGTCGAGGTTCCGCCAGGCGACCGATCGGGCGAAGTGGGCCGCGTCCTCGAGCGGGTCCGTATAGACGGCGGGGCCCCGCACCACGCCCAGATACGCCTTGGGGCCGTCGGTGCACACCACGATGTCCCCCTCCTGTATCCGGGAGAGGAAGGTGTGCAGCTCGTCCGCGCGGCGGTCGCGCTGGGCAGCGGTGGCCCCGGAGTCGGCATCGTCGACAGCCTTGCGGACCCGCTGCGGCCCGGCGCCCTGGGCGAGGGCCGGCAGCCGGTCGGCCGACAGGGTCACCACGCCCTCGTCACGCCAGTGGCTGCGGATGAGGCTGGCGCCCCCGGCATCCGTACCTCTGATGATCCACACTCTGCGCGGCCGCTGAGGGATGCTGTCCTGCCCGGGTTCCTCCCCGAGCACGAGCGCGGTGATCTCCTCGGCGGTGAGCCGCTTGCCGGGCAGTGCCCGTACGGTGTCGATGCTGGAGGCGGCTTCGTCGTAGAGCTCGTCGCGCTCCAGCAGGGTGCGCCAGGCCCCGATCTCGGTCGCTAGCAGCGTGGTGCCGAAACCTGCCTCACCATCGGGGGAGAGCGCGAGATGCCAGCCCTCGGGCCTGGTGCCCTGAAGACAGGCGGCGAGGGCCTCGGGGTCGATCTCGTACTCGGCCGCGAGGTCCTCGATACTCACCCACCGGTCGTCGGGCAGTTCGGAGAGCAGTTTGGCGGCGGCATCGAAGTAAAGACGCCCGGCCCTCCAGTGGGCGTACCGAGTGCCGGCCTCGGAGAAGAACGTCCCCGGCTCCGGGTAGGCGTGCAGGGCCTCGACGCCGAGGCCGGTCAGCCGCCAGGTGCGGTTCGCCCGTGTCAGCCAGCCCGCCTTGGTCAGAGTGGTGGCCGTGAAGCTGAGGTTGCGGTCGATATCGGTGGTCACCGCGGCGCCGAGAGCTTGCCAGTCCTGCGCGAGCGTCGGGTCCGCGGCGTGGATCAGCGGCCGGAGTTCGCGGAACGGCAGGCCGTCCTGGAGGTGGTCGGCGAGGACGGTCGCGGCCTGACGTACTGCGCGGGCGCTGATCTCGAAGGCGGTGGGCACGGATTCCTTTCGTGGGCCCCGCAAGGGCGTTCTCTACGGTGTTCAGCCGAGGGCGACAGGAGTGGTCGGCTGTACGGCACCGTTCACGGTGACCAGCAACAGATCACCGACGGTGGCGTCATCGCCCAGGTCCAGTTCCGATACGGGCCGCGCCCCCGGTACATCTCGCGCGGCAACCGGCATGAGACGCAGTTCGTTCTGCTTGCCCTGAAAGGCGAGCATCACCCAGCTCTCGTCCTGGCGGATCCGTGCGACCACATCGCTCAGCCGGTCGGGCAGCACGGCGCAGACCACGGTCAGCCGTTGCCGTACGGCCCGGGGAAACGCGGAGATCGACTCCAGCCATCCCGGGGCGGAAAGTGTGCCGTCCAGTAGCCGCGCCACATCGGCACGGTCGTCGGAGCGATCGTCGTCCCGTGCGTGCACGAACCGCACGATCGGCAGGCCCTCGGCCAGCGCCTGTTGCCAGCGGGGCAGCATGAAGTCGATGTACAGGGCGTCTTCCCGGGTCGCCCCCATATCGCCCACCTGTCCTCCGATGCCCGCCAGCCAGGCATTGACCTCGGCCCAGCGCCAGACGAGCGAGCGCCCGACCGTGCCTTCCGGATCCGGGAACGCGCCTGCGTCCGTGTGCCGCTCGCCGTTGACCCACTGGAGGACGTTCTGCCGGGTGCGGCCGGTACGTTCGGCGATGTCCGGCACACCGACCAGATCCGGGTCCAGCCGCAGCAGCCTCAGCTGGGGCAGCTCTTCCCCCAGCCGGACGACCAGGCGGTGAGCGGCGTCCACGGCGCTGTCTCCGGACTCGGCCAGATCGAGCAGGCACTTGTCCCGGTGCCGGGTGAGCAGCCCGTCGAACTCGTCGAAGATGATGCCGACCGCAACATCGTCGTCCACGCCGACACCATCCACGACAAAGAGAAACTCGTACTCCATTTCGCCCTCAACCCTCTTTGTCCGTGCCCGTCCAAGCTTTCGCGCCAGGGCGCGCCACCCCTGCGAGGCAGACTTACCCAGCCCCCATGCGTTGTCAAACGACAACAGGGAATCGCTTGTCAAACGACAGCGCCCCCTCCGTGGGTACGGCGCGGGTCACCCTCGGGGAGCGGGCAGAGATTCGCGCGCCGTACGAGGCGGAGCGCCGTGCGCCCCGGATTCGCTGCCGTGCCGGGCACGGGAATGATGGTGCAGCTACGTCCGACGCAGGGGCAGTACAGGCGGCCCCAGTGGGCCTCCTTGCGCAGCGTCCAGCCTTCGGCGACAAGCCGCTTGAGAGCTATTCGGATCTCTTTCTGCTGGTGATCTGCCGGTGACACTCCTCGCCCGACCATCCACCATCTCCCCAACCAACAACGCCGTCGCGCAAGTTGACGGTCAACCCGGCGTGATCGGGAGACTACCCCGTGAGACTGACACTCGGTCAAATCGCACAGCTGTGTGTTAGTTGGAGGCATGTGCCGTCAAGCGCGACCATGCCGGAGCAGGCAGCAGATCTGCTTGCCGACGGGCGTCAGCGTGACGTCCCAGCCGGGCGCGAAGTAGTCCATGAGGGGCAGCCCCCGGCCGGATTCAGCTCCAGGGTCGTCGAGTTGAACTCCCGAGCGGTGCGGGAGGCGCATCCGGTCGGGGTCGTGGAGCCGGACCCAGACGCCGGCGTGCGTCGACTCGACCTCGGCGACCAGGGGGACGAACTCGCCGCAGGCATGAACGGCGTTGCCGTACAGCTCGGAGAGAACGAGCTGGGCGGAGTCGACGAGGTCGGGAGCGACGCCCGCACTGATGAGCGTCGCCTCGGTGAGCCCTCGGACCGCGCGGAGATTGCGCGGGGAGGCGGACATGTGGAGGGCGAAACCGGTGGAGGTGGGGGTGAGGTAGTGGCCGAGGGCAGCGGCCGGGGCGATCTGAGCGAGGGGGTTGAGCACAGGGCCTCCTTGCGACTTGAGCCGCCACCGATTCGGCTGATGCCTGGCGGGTCGGCAATGTCTCCAGAGTGGATGACTCACATGCACACTCGCAATGTTGTTACCCACATCGAGTGATAGCTACTTCGTTCCCATGGACTTGCAGATTGACGGGGTGCCAAACTCCAGCCATGCCGAACATGCGCCCTGTACCGACCGTCCGACGTCGTCGCCTTGGGGAAGCCCTGCGCCGCTATCGAAATGACGCAGGGCTGAGTCTCGACGCCGCAGCGAAGCCGATGGGGTGGATCGCGCCCAAGTTGTCGCGCATCGAAAATGCGGTCGGATACATCCGGCCCGCTGAAGTGGCGCCCCTGCTCGAGGTGTTCGGCATGACGGACGCCTACGTTGTCGCTGCGCTGGAAGACTTGGCCAAGGATGCGCGCAAACGAGGGTGGTGGCAGACGTACAACCACGTCGTAGCTCCGTCGTACGCGGACTACATCTCGTTGGAGTCCGACGCGGAGAGCATCCGCGCCTACGCACCTCTGGTCATCCCCGGGCTGTTTCAGACCGCCGCCTACGCACGCGAGACCATTGCAGCCAACGCCACCACACGCACGGCTCAGGAAGTGGCCGCTCTCGCCGAAGTACGCCAGGCACGCCAGGCGGTGCTGACACGACCGGAGAGGCCGCTCAAGGTCTGGGCAGTCATCCACGAAGCGGTGCTGCACCAGCGCTTCGCCGCGCGTCCCGCGACCATGCGGGAGCAGCTTCGTCGGCTGTTGGACCTGTCCGAGATGCCCAACGTGACGGTGCAGGTCATGCCGTTAGCCGCTACACCTCATCCGGGAGGTGCCGGCGGCTTCACCCTGGCCAACTTCCCTGGCACGATGCCGGACGTCGTCACTCTGGAGAACCTGATCGGAGCGACCTACGTAGAAGACGCTGACGAGGTCCGAACCTTTACCGATGCCTTCGAACGCATTGTCGCCGCGGCTCTTTCGATGGACGATACCTTGGCACTGATCGGACAGATGGAAGAGAGAAGTCGCGAGTGAAGGACAGCAAGGCGCAGCTGTACAAGATCGACCTCACCGACGCCATATGGCGTAAGTCATCAGCCAGCGCTGGCGAACACGAGTGCGTCGAGATCGCCGAACTGCCCGGCGGTGGGCGAGCAGTCCGCGACTCGAAGAACCCTGACCGCGCGCCCCTGTGCTTCACGGCCACGGAGTGGGCCGCCTTCCGGGTGGGTGTGATCGCGGACGAGTTCTGACGACGCGGCACGCGAACGGCCGCCCGGCCGGGGTGTCCGGGCGGGCGGCCGTTGCTGTGTGCGGGATGGGCGCGGCTACTCCTCACGCCCGAAGAAGTCGAGCTGTACGTCGACTCCCTCCACTTCCTCCAGACCGAACAGGGCACCGCCCAACTGGTTGTCGGTGACCGGCTTCCTGCTCTTGCTCTTGCTCTTCTTCACAGGCACGGGCCGGACCGGCGGGGTGGGCGGGGCTACGCGGGTGAGAGGACTGGTGCCGGGGTTGTGCCGAGGGCCCTGGCCCGGGTGCGGGGTGAGGGACGTGACGTACGGGCCGGCGGCCATGGCCTCGTAGATGCGGATGATCTCGTCCTTGGTGCGCTGGAAGAGTTCCGGCTTCTTGTTGCGGAAGGCGCGGAAGCTGTCCAGGACGAGATCGAGGTCCTTGCGCTCGATGCCGTAGAGGTGGAAGTACGCGGCGTCCAGCTCGGCGCGCATCTGGAAGCGGCGGTCCTCGTCCCAGACGAACGGGGCGCCTTCGTCACCGAGATGCCCGGCCCAAGGCCCCATCTCGTATGACGTGTAGGTCAGTTCTAGGACGCGAGAGCGGATCCAGGGCTCAGGTGTCTGGCTGTCCAGCCAGGCAACTGGCTTGACGTACGTGTCCGGGGCGAGAACCGGAAGTTGCTCCAGGTAGGTGTATGTGAGGTGCGCGCCCTGGATCTTCTGCCGGGCAGCGAAGTCCAGGACGAAGGAGGACATGTTCGCGACGAAGGGACCAAAGCATGTGGCGGTGTCTGTAGGCATGAACAACGGCTCCGTATGCCCCACCGCGGTCCGTGGCAGTACAGACGCGATAACCGTCCGCTCGTCCGAGGCACGGCAGACATCACGCCAGCCAATTACCCAATCATGCGACCAGGCAGTCTCGGGCGTTCGAGGGTCTCCCGCCATCCATTTATCAACAAGTTCCTCATCGACCCAGTGGCGCGGCAGCGGAAGCTGCGTAGGATCCTTATGGCCATCGAGTGAGACCCTAGGAAGCGTGTTCATTCGCAATTGCGCTTCTGTAGCGTTCTCAAACGTGCTGAAGCGAGAATCGTATTGATGGACCAGCTTGGCTTCGTAAAGTGGCAGAGCACGCTTGCCATTCTTGCTGAAGACATTACCCTCACGGAGCCAGCCGGAGAGAGCGAGGTTCTCCGCAGATACGAAATCGCCAGAGTTGTCGGCCATATGGAACATGCGAGATAGTCGCAACGCCCACGGGTTTCGCTCTTTCTGGCCTGACCACGGATGCGTCAGCAGAACACCAGCAGCGCGGCGATGAATTGCACGGAGCACTCGGAAGTACTCAGGGCCCTCACATACTGGCGCGGTAATAGAGTTCGGATTAATTTCTCTGAAGCCAGAGCCATCTAGTTCAAATTGCTTCGCATCTAGTTGATCAGTGCGTCGAGCCCGGAAGGCAAGTCGAACACGCTCTGTTCTCGCCGCTGATCCGCTAATCGTGAACACGCAGAAGCGGTACGAGTGGTGCACGTCCGCAAACAGCTTCTCCTCGTTCTCCAGGTCCAGCACTGTGTGCATCTGCCGCCGCTCCACCAGGTCCGAGAAGAACGCCGACGTCGTCTTGTCCGTCGCGATCCCGGTCGGCAGGACCAGTCCCGCCATCCCCTCCGGCCCCACCAGCATCCGGGACTTCTCCGCAAAGACCGCGTACGTGTTCACGTCGCCCTTGCCCGTCAGCGGGAAGATCCCCGAGTCGCGGAGCATGTTCGTCGTGCCCTTGGACTCACGCTGTGCGATCAGATAGTCCCGGTGCAGCTTCCGGTCGCCCTCGATCGGGTTGCCGTGCTCGTCCACCGACGTGAGCAGCGCGCCGATGCGGCGCTCCCGCTCGCTCGCCGTCTCGGCGTCCGCGACGTACGGGTTCTGTGCGGCAAACCACTCCTTCTTCTGGATCTTCACCCGCTCCCACGGCGGATTCCCCAACACCGCGTCGAAGCCGCCCTGCCACCCCGTCTCCGCGTTCGCGTCCGCCGCGTCCGTGTCCTCGACCCGGAACACGCGCGGGAACTCCAGGTGCCAGTGGAAGAACCGGTTACGGGCCACCACCTCGCGCAGCTCCCGCTCTCCCGCGCCCTCGCGCCACTCGCGGTCCTCGTCCGACTCCGGCACGGGGTCCTCACCCATCGGAGGCAAGGGCTCCGGGAGCCCTTCCAGCGGCTCGCCCTGCTCCAGCCGCTTCAGGGTCGACGTCGTGATGGCGGCTGGCGCGTCCTTCCGCTTGGGCCAGATGAACGCCGCGCACCAGGCGTCGGCCACTCGCTTGAGGCGCTCCAGCTCCGGGTTGGCCTCGAACTCCTTGTGCCGGCGGGCCAGCTCGCGGATCGCCGCAAGCCCTCTACCGGCCGGCTTCGCGGCTGCCTCCTCGGCGGCCACCCGCACCTTTGCCGTGCTCGTACGGACCGCCGGCTCGCCCAGCTGGCTCTGGATCCAGACCTCGATGCCCTTGCGTTCCTTGCGGTTGCGGTCACGGGCCTCGGTCACCGCCTTGGTCTCGTCGCCCTCCAGCTTCTTGAAGGCCTCCTCGGGCACGCCTGCCTCCAGCAGCCGAGGAGTCGTGCCCAGCAGCGCGTTGCCGACCTTGATCCGGTCGTCCAGGAAGGCCAGCGGCTCGCCCGGGTTCAGGGATTCCAGCCACAGCGACACCTTGGCGATCTCGGCGGCGAGCGGGTTGATGTCGACGCCGTGGACGCAGGACCGTACAACCTTGCCCATCGCCTCGCGCACCTTCTCCGGTGCGGGCTCGCGCTCCTTGTCGTACATCTGGGCGTAGCGCAGAGCGATCCGCCGGGCCGCCGCCACCAGCATGTGGCCGGAACCACAGCTCGGGTCCACGAAACGGATCTTCAGCAGGTCGTCGGGGATTCCTGACGCCGCGTGGCGTTCGATGACCGGGTCCAGGGCATTGTCGAGGAGCTTCTCGATGAGCACGGACGGTGTGTAGTACGACCCGGTCGTCTTGCGCTTGTTGCCGGCCACCAGGTCCTGGAGCCAGAACTCCCGCTTCTGGACATCGTGGCGCGGGATCAGCTCCAGCAGGGACTCGTAGACGCTGCCGAGCTCGTCGGCGCCCAGGTGGCGGTAGTCCACCCGGCTGGGGCGGCCCTGCTTGTCCCGTACGCGGGAGAGGAGCCTGACCGCGTCGAGCAGGTTCTCGTTGGGGAGCTTCGCCGAGCGCAGAGGTTCGGGACTGCCGGGAAGCAGGGCGTCGTGGGTCTCGTCCGTTCCGGCACGGAAGTACAGACCGCCGAGTTCGGGCAGGGCGAGGGCCTGCAGACCCTCGTCCTGACCGAGGGCGTCGAGGACGATGCGCAGACCCTCCCACAGATCGCCGTTGTGGTCGCCCTTGCGGCGTGAGGCGATGCGGCGGAGCCGGGCCGTGGAGAAGTAGCGGGCGTAATGAACGCGGGCCCGCTCCAGCGCTTCGACTTCCTTGCGGGAGGCATTGGCACCGGGCCTCAGCAGCAGGGCGTCGCGGTCCTCCGCGACGAACAGGAAGATCAGCTGATAGGCCAGCCTGAGGAGCTCGTGGTGGAAGTCGTCCAGTGCGGCCTTGCCGCCCCGGGTGAGCGCCTTGCCGAACTCCGGGTTCGCCTGGAGGAAGCCGGAGCCCAGGATGCTGAGGGCCTGTTTGACCTGGTTGCGCAGGCGGTCGCGGGCGCGGATGCCGGTCTCGATGGCGTAGGCACGCCACCATTCGATGCGGCAGTCGGCGGGGGTGAGGGTGGCAGCTTCGTCGAGGGGGGACTCGTCGGTCTCGGTGTCGTCCTCGGCGACGTCGTCCTCGTCGGCCTCGGCGTCCACGACCGCTGCCGCGCCGCGTCGCTTCTTCTCCGGTTTCGCAACGAGCTCGAAGCGGGACGAGTGGAGCATCGCATAGAGCAGCAGGAAGTCGGCGAACTGGTCGCCGCCGAAGATCGCTTCGAGGTTGAACTCGACATACGCGGAGCCGACCAGCGCGGTGGAATCGCGCAGGACGCGCAGGACGCTGCCGTTGGAGAGCAGGGCCCACAGGTGCTCGTCGGAGACGTTGAGGAGTTCCTGGACCATCGACTGCGGGGCACGGTCGTTGCCGATACCCCGGTCGAGGGGGGTGTTCCAGCCCAGGAGGTGGATGGGCAGGTGCTGCTGCCACTGGTGGCTCACCCGGTACGGGTCGGGCCGCCCCGGCACGCGGATGCCCTGCCGGGCCGGCACGGCGGTGCGGCCCGCATAGCCGAGTTCGTCGAGGAGGACGCCGAGCCATTCCTGGTGGGTGACCTTGGCCGGCGCGGTGTGATCGCCGGATTCGGCGAGCTGATCCAGGAAGGTCGCGTAGGTGGCCTTGAGGTACTCCCACTTGCGGCTGGCAGCGTCCTCGACCCGTACGCCGCGGGGCAGGCCGTAGTCGGCGGGTGCGGCTCCGGGAAGCTCCCGGTCGGCGAAGCGGATCTTGTTGATGAGGTCGGCGGAGAGCAGTGCTCCCTCTATGCGGACGGCTGTGCTCGCCGGGAGGTGGTCGGGGGCGAGAGTGGTCACCTGGATCCTCCGGGACGCTTGACGTACACATACACACCGAGCAGGTCGGGTTCGCCCGCGGGTACGGCGGTGATACGGCGGGCCGCTGCCGCGCCGCGCGCCCGGCCCCGCTCGCCGGCCGCTTCACGCACGCGCTGGTGGGCGGCTTCGAGACGGCGGCCGACCTGGTCGCCATGGGCTCTGAGGTGGTCCTGCACCTCGGCCAGTTCGTCCAGGGCTCGCTCGATCTGCTGTCCACGCATGGACAGGTTGGTGTTGCGGTCCGGGGCGGCGAGGAGCAGTTGGGCGGTCTTCTCGTCGCTGAGCCAGACGCGCCCGCCCTCGGGGTCGTTGCGCCAGGCCAGGAGCTGGGCGTCCTCGGCCACCAGCTCGTTCGGCTTCTCGGTGGTACGGCCGGGGCGGGGAAGGGTCAGGCGGAAGCGGTAGCGGACCAGGAGCAGCACGGTGCGGTGGGCGACGTCCGGGGTGCGGATGACACCGAGTCTGCGGGCAGGGCGGTCGTTGTCGCTCAGTTCCTTGTCGAGGGCCGAGTCGAGGACGTAACGGGCAACGGCCCGGACGGCGGGATCCGTACGGAAGAGGGCATGCTCGCCGGCGGGCACCGGAAGGTCCTGGTGGAAGACGAGGTTGTCCACTGCCGGCTTGCGGGCCTTGCCCTTGGCCGGGGTGCGGGCCGGGGCCTTGGCGGCGCCGGGGCCGAGAGCCTGGTCGGAATCCTCGTAGATGCCGAGGGCGTGACGCAGCCCGCGGGGCAGTGCCCCGGCCGGAGCGGTGAACCCGGTCGAGCGTGTGTCGGGACGTACCGCCGAGCCCAGGGCTTTCAGGGACTCCCGGGTGAAGTCGGCGATGTCGGCGGGGTCACCGAGTGCTTGGCGCAGGGCGTCCAGCTCGGCCTGTACCTCGTCGGGGCGCAGACCGCTGTGGGCGAATTTCGTCAGCACCTTGGACTCGCGGTCGGCCGCGCTCTCCCACTCCGTCTCCAGTTGTCGGCGCGCGTGGCCGAAGAGCTCGTTCGTGTCGAAGTCGAGCGTGAGCTGTCCATCGTTCTCACCCTCACGGCCTCTGAGCAGGAGGGCCTTGGAGAGTGCCTGAAGCACTCCGGCACCACCGTCCGGGACGGGTACGACGACGCCCACCTGTTCGGCGATGTCCCGGTGCTTGCGGATGAGCACGTCCAGCACGAGGCCGTCGATGCCGGTGTCGGTGTCATACAGGGTGATGGCACGGACGTTCTCACGGGACTGGCCGAAACGGTCGACGCGGCCCTCGCGCTGTTCGTGGCGGGTCGGGTTCCAGGACAGGTCGTAGTGGACGACGGCGCCGAAGTGCTCCTGGAGGTTGACACCTTCCGAGAGGCAGTCGGTGGCGACGAGGACGTGCCGGCCGCGCTTGGCGGTGAGCTCGTCGATGCGGGCCTGGCGGGCATCGGGGTGGAGTTTGCCGGTGATGGCATCGACGTGAGCACTGCGGCCCAGCGCTTCGGCCAGGTGCTCGGCGACGTACTCGGCGGTGGGGATGTAGCGGCAGAAGACGATCGGGTCGTAGCCGTCGACGAGGAGGCCCTTCACCGCGTCGATGAGGAAGGCCAGCTTGGTGTCGTTCTCCGGGCCGGCCAGCAGGGCGGCGCGCGCTGCGAATTCGCTCAGCTTGCGGCTGCCCGCGCGGGAGCCGGCATCGTCGTCGTCGAGAACGGAGCCGGGGACCGCGTCGAGGCCTTCGCTCGCTTCGTCGTCGGTGAGTTCGAGGACGGCCCGGCGCCCGATGCTCTCGGCCTCCTCGGGGGTGCGGGCAGCTCCTACGGCCGCGCGCACCTTGAGCGTCTCGGCCGCCGCAGCGGGCGAGGAGAGCACACAGCGCAGCAGGGCGAGGACGGACCACCAGGTGAGGCGTTGGCGGAGGGCGCCGTCGGGTCGGCGGACCTGCTCGCGGGCGAAGGCGAGGACATCGGTGACGAACTGGGCGTATTCCGTGCCCAGCTGGTACGGGGCCGGACGCAGCTTGCGGTCGCGCGGGAAGGGGGTGTCCTCGTCGAGGTAGCGCCGGATGTCCCGGCGGCGGCGCTGCACGAAGTGGCGGGCGAGCCGGTCACGGTGCGCGGGGAGCGTCGGGTCCAGTGCCTGGAGACCGGGGTCGAGCAGGCTGGTGAGCTTGGCAAAGGCGTGGGCGTCGCCGCTGTGCGGGGTGGCGGTGACGAGGACGAGGTGGCGACTCTTGTCCTCGGCGAGGGTACGCAACAGCTCGTAGCGTTGCTGGTGCCCCGTGCCCGCTCCGACGCAGGTGTGTGCCTCGTCGACGATCAGGAGGTCCGGGCAGGTGCGGCGGAACGCCTCACGGCGGTCGGGCTGCTTGATGAAGTCGGTGGAAACGATCGTGCAGGGGTAGCGCTCGAAGAGCGTCTGGCCGGGTTCCACTCCCTTCTGCAGGCGGGCAGCGGTGGAGGGCAGGACGAGTTCCGCCTCCATGCCGAACTTCTCCCGGAGCTCGGACTGCCACTGTTCGGCGAGCGAGGGCGAGCACAGCACGGCCATGCCGCGTGCCGACCCCTGCTCGATGAGTTCCTTGGCGATGAGGGCGGCCTCGATGGTCTTGCCGATGCCGACGTCATCGCCGATGAGGAGCCGTACGGTGTCCATCCGCAGGGCCATCATCAGCGGGACCAGCTGGTACTGGCGCGGCTGGACGGCGATGGATGCAAGGCTGCGGAACGGCCCGGCACCGTGCGTTGCGGCGATCCTCAGGGCCGTCCGCAAAAGCCCGGCCGAGGCGAAGTCGCCGATCTCGCCGTTCACCGCGCTCGGCCAGCCGAAGCCGGGGTCCTCGATCTCGTGCGGGAAGAGCGCGGTGATGAACTCGCGGTCTCCGTCCAAAGGCTGCGCGATGACCAGGTCGTCGGAGGCACCGGGCAGGATCACCCAGTCACGTCCACGGGCCGACACAAGGTCGCCGGGGGCGCGGGGGACGGTCGTCATCGGATGCTCCGTCCGGGGCCGAATACATCCGGATGTGCGCGCACGGTGCTTTCCCACTCCTTGGTGTCGGCGCCGGCCCGGATCACGAGCCAGCCATCGTCGATCAGCCGGTACTCGGCCGGTTTGTCCAGGTGACGGCCGGCTGCCGTGTCCAGGTAGACCGCGACATCGGCGCCGGGCAGACGGTAGACGATGTCGGGGTGAACGGGGGCACCGGTCTGCTCCGGGTGCGTCTCGTCGGGCAGCCGGTGGCCCGATTCACCGAGCCACTCCACGAAGTCGGCCACGGGCCCCTGAGCGCTCCGTGTTGCCTTGGCCAGTGCCTGAGCCCGCTGCGCGGCGGGGGTGGTCTGTCGCTCGCCGCTGGTGGTGGCAGCTGCCAGCCGCATCAGCAGCGGGACGACTGCGTGCCGGTCGATGCGGGTGTGGAAACGCTGGTTGCTGTACGAGAGAAGGCAGTCGTAGCAGCCGAGCTCGCACCGCTCGGGCGCCCCCTCCGCCCGGTCCAGGTCGCGGCCGGTGTCCGGGTCCACGTGAATGATCTTCAGCGCGGCCCTGGCCACCTCGGCGAGGGAGCCCGGATCGTCGTGGAGCAGCCGCAGGACTCCTGCGCCGCCTTCCGCGCCCTCGACGAAGAGCATGCGTCCGCGCGCGTCCTCGTCGGGAAGGTCCTGGCTGTCGAGCTCGGAGTCCTCGAGCTGGTAGCGGGCTTCTATACCGCGCTCGAGGGCATACCTGAGCGTGATGGCAACGGTTTCGTCGCCGACGGGCTCGGCGAGCCGCAGCACAGCGATGTTCTTGCGGTCCTCGACGTACGGGATGACCTGAAGCGCACGGTCCGCGGATGCGAAGGCGCCCAGCGCCTCGTCCTCGGGGGACGCTTCCTGCGTCTCCGCCGCCTTCTTGGCGCTCAGCCACCTGCCCTGCGCGGGGTCGAGCCAGAAGCCCCGGTCCCCAGGGTGCTTGCGCTTACGACGGCCGATGTTGAAGACACGGACACGAGCGGTGTCGCCATAGCTGACGCTGAGGACCGGGCCGTGCGGGTCGGCGGCCACAGCGTCCAGCCGACCGCCCACCTGGGAGAACTGGTAGCCGGTCAGCAATTCGAAGCCGGATTTGAGACGTTCCTCCTCATCTGAGGAGATACGCCGCACCGGCGAGGCCTGGACCGTGGTCAGCACCATCGTCCGGCTCAGCGTCAGGGTGAGTGGGACATGGCAGTCGTCGCACTGGTCGGCGCCTTCGGAGCGGTCGTACCAGGTGCCGCAGCTTCCGCAGATCCGGACGTCGCTGGTGGCCACCTGCCCAGGGACGGCACCGGTGGGGACCTGGACGCGATCGACGGCGTACCGCTGGCCTTCGTGGTAGATGAGCGCTCCGGGCCCGAACTCGGAGACGGCGATGAAGCGCGGGCGCTGAATGTACGACCCGTTCTTCTGGCCGTACCGGCTCTCGCCCCGCTGGCCTGGGATGTAGGCAGCCAAGGGCAGTCGCGGGAAGGAGTAGCCGGGGAGAAAACCTTCGGAGGCGAAGTAGCGGTAGGTGTAGAAGTCGCTGAAGGACTCCTCGCTGTCCTCGTTACGCAGCAGCTTCAGCCGGCTCTCGGCTTCGGCACGGCGGGCCTGCGCGCGGCGTCGTGACTTCGGGTCGACCGAGAGGTCTCCGGCGATGCGGTGCTGCTCCTCGCGCTCGGAAAGGGCGGAACGGTAGAGGCGACGCCAACGCTCGCAGTCGTCGTCGAAGCGGCGCAGGGCCGAGCGTACGACGTCCTCGATCCAGCCGTCGTACCACCAGCCGGCGCGCTTCTCCAGATCGGCCAGCAGGGGTCGCAGAACCTCCTCCGCCCTGGCGACGGCCCGGCGGCGGGCCGCCTCGCTGTCGAGCTGGGCGCGCATCGCTTCGCTGAGCGGCAACGGCACCACGCCGCCTGCGGAGTCGCGCGTCTCCGCGTCCAGGACGTCGGTCATGCGGGACTCCAGCGAGGCGCCGGTCTCAGCCAGCCAGATGGCGTGCACGTGCGAGCGCAGGAGCTCCTCGTTGGCGAGGTCGAGACGCGGCGGCGTCACGCTGCCGGCCACCATCAGTTCAGGGCGACGGAAGTAGTACTGATCGTGAGCACTTCCCGTCGAGCAGTACGTGGTGACCAGTGCGGGCTGCCCGGAGCGTCCCGCCCGGCCCGAGCGCTGGGCGTAGTTGGCGGGGGTGGGCGGTGCGTTGCGCATGGCGACCGCGTTCAGGGTGGCAATGTCGACACCGAGCTCCATGGTCGGCGAGCAGTACAGGAGGCTCAGCTCGCCCTCCCGGAATGCTTCCTCCCGCTTCTCCCGCACGTCCGAGGGGACCTGAGCGGTGTGCTCCCTGGCTTCCAGGCCGACCAGCTCGGCCGCGGTGTCACGGTAGAGATCGCGAAAGTACGTGTTGACGCGAGGCTCCGCGCCGGAGTCGCTCACCTTGCGCAGAGGGTCCGGCTCAGGGGTGATCCCGTCCCCGGGAAGCCAGCGCAGCGCGGCCGACCTGACTTGGTGTCCGCGTGAACCGTCGCGCTCCTCCCGGACGACGGCGACAAGTCCTTGGGTCTCCAGCACCTCCAACAGGCTGCGGATCACCGCGTCGGCGTCCGCGACCGCCATGCGTGTGCCTGCCAGCCCCTGGATGGCCGCGAACTGGCCGGGCCGACGCAGAAAGCGCCCGTATGCCCCCAGGCCGCTGAGGTAGATGGCCTCCCCGGACGGGGCGCCCTTGGGGCCGCTTCCGGGGAAGGCGACACGGGAGGGAACGCGGGGCTCCTTGGGGGGCAGTGCCCACACGCCCAGGAGGTGCCCCTCGGATTGGCGCTGAAGCTGGTCGAAGCCTTCCTGCGTGAGCAGTGGATCGTCCACGGCGAGCGACCGGCGGAGTTCGTCCAACAGGACGCGCGCAAGGTGGGCGCGGTGCTTGGGCGAGTCTGCGGCCAGGGCAGGATGTGTGTGCTGCCAGCATTCCTCGTCGGCGGCGATCTCCGTCAGGTCGGTGTAGTCGAAGCGCAGCAGTCCGGTCTGGGTGAGGTTGGGCATGGTGATGCGCCAGCCGCGCTCCAGGTCGGCGTTGGCCCGGTAGGCGAGGACCGTACGCAGCGCGGACCGCGCGAACTCTCGCTGGCTGTATTTCGCGCCCGGGTGGCGGGCGAATGCCTCCATGGGGAGGGCGAGTGCTTCCTCGATCGCCTTGGGCAGCACATCGTGGCGGAGCCCTTCTGGCCCTGCGGCCGCCAGGGCCCGGTAGAGCGCGCCACGGATCTGAGTGACCTGGGCGAAGTCGTTGAAGTGCCCTGCCTGGAGGCTGGCGTCCTGCCGGTTGTCGACGAAGGTGAGGAGCTTGCGGGCCCGCTCATCGATCTCCTTCTGACCGCGCAGCGACCGCACCACGCTGGCGCTGATCAGGGAAACAGCCGAGCTCCGGCCCTCTGCGGCGAAAGTTGCCAGTTTGACGAAGTCGCGGGCGCGCAGTTGCTCATGACTGACACGGCAGCGCAGGCAGAAACGGAACGGAGCCCCGATCCACCATGCGCGCAGTCCTTTGCTCCCTGCCGGGTCGAGCGTGCCGTCCGGAGCGACGCGGACCTCACGCGGCACATCCCCGGTCCGGGCCTGTACGACCGTGCGGACGCCCTCGTCCGAGGTCTCGACCCAACTGTCGGGCAGGCGTGCAAGCCGCTGCCCGGCATCGTCCGGCCAGGGGTGCTCCTCACTGACGTAGAGATAGCCGTCGCCGTCCTCGGCCGGGGCCTCCGGGTCACGGCGTGCGGTGAGGCGGAGCCCGGCAGCCCCCTCCTCACGGGTTACCACCAGGTATTCGTGCCCGCAGTCGCGGCAGAACGCCAGGGGGATCAGTGGCTTGTCCCGGTGCTCGGGCACGCTGACCTGGTACTGGCTGGTCAGGTGGCGCTGCCCCGCCGGTTCGAAACTGGTGTAGACCGTGTCGCCCTTGGACAGGAACTGATGAAGCCGGAAGGCGAACAACGGGCGCCGGTGCTGCGGGTGCCGTGCCTCGGCCCCTGCCCGGAGTACTGCTTCGATGGCATCACGGCATACGTCCTCCGGCTCCCCGCTCGCCTTCGCCAGGGCCTGACCTGCGAACGGCACGGTCACCGGCGTCCTGCGGACCAGCCGCCCTCCGGCCTTCTGGTCCTCGACCAGGCCGAACGAGTCCTCCACCCATACCGCGAGCGGGTTCGTCCGCAAAACCATGTAGTCGCGCGACAGTGCGTGAGGTTCCTCCACAGCGCGGCGTACGGCCATGCCCAGTGCCGTACGCTGCGCGTCCTCGGATGCTGCGTGGGAGGGGCCCGGGTCCGTGGCGCGTTCGAGTGTCTCTCCGATCACCCGCTCCGGACGGACCGTGGTTCCGAAGAGGCTGGTGGCAACGGCTGCGACCTTCGACTGGGCATCGGCGAATGTCGCGGCGCTGGCCATCGTGGCGGACGTACCGATGCACTGGAGCCGGGGGGCCGCGCAGGCGTCCCGCAGCCTGCGTACCAGCAGGGCGACGTCCGCGCCCTGTCTGCCGCGATAGGTGTGCAGCTCGTCAAGGGCGAGGAAACGCAGGCCCTGGGCGGCACCGATCAGCGCTTCGCGCTCACGGGGGCGGGTGAGCAAGTACTCCAGCATGACGTAGTTGGTCAGCAGGATGTCCGGCTTCGACCGCAGAACAGCGGTCTTCTTCTCCAGAGACTCCTGCCCGGTGTATCGCGCGAACGTCACCTTCCGGTCCGCTTCCGGGACGCCCCACTGCAGATAGCGGGCCAGCTCGTGTTGCTGACTGTTGGCGAGCGCGTTCATGGGATAGACGACGATGGCGGAGATGCCGTCCGGATTGGGGTGGCGCAGTACCGCGTCCACGACAGGAACGATGTAGGCCAGGCTCTTCCCCGACCCCGTTCCTGTGGTCAGGACGTACGAATCGCCGGAAGCGGCTGCTTCGATGGCCTCCCGCTGGTGACGGTGGAGGGTGAGCGTCCGGGAGCCGGGGTCGTTCTCATGCTCCTTCGACCGGAAGTAGTCGCGGCACCCGCGGTGCAGAATGCCCTCGTCGACGAGTTCGGCGACCGTGCCCCCGCTGCGGAAATTCGGATTGAGCGAGATTCGGGGATCCGGCCAGCGGGCCTTGCGTTCCCGCTCCTCGTCGAGGTGCCGTTGGATTTCGCGGTCCCTCACACCGACCAATGAGCTGGTGAAGGCGTCGTAGTCACTGATCAGCCTCTGGTGAACCCCGAAAACATCCATTGTCGCGCCCGCTCCCCGCTGCCTGCTGTACTGCGTCGGCCCGCCCGTACCGCTGCCGGCCCCCCGGCCATCCGCAGCGATCAGCCTACTGCGGTGCAGCACATTCACGGTCCGCTCCGTGATTCACTGCGAGCATTGTCAAAGGAAGGGAGCCCTTCGTGGCCCATGAGGTAGATCAGTCGTTCCTGGCCCTGCCGCTGCGGGCCCTCGCCGACGCGGCGCTCGCCCGCGCGCGTGCGCTGGGTGCCGTGCATGCCGACTTCCGCCTGGAGCGGGTGCGCAGCGCGTCCTGGCGGCTGCGGGACGCCCGGCCCGCCGGGTCCTCGGACACCACCGATCTCGGCTACGCGGTGCGGGTGGTGCACGGCGGAGCGTGGGGCTTCGCGTCCGGGGTGGACCTGACGATGGACGCCGCGGCGAAGGTGGCCTCGCAGGCCGTCGCCATGGCGAAGCTGTCGGCCAAGGTGATCGCGGCGGCCGGCTCCGACGAGCAGGTCGAGCTGGCGGACGAGCCGGTGCACGGCGAGCGGACCTGGGTCTCGGCGTACGACGTCGACCCCTTCGACGTACCGGCCGAGGAGAAGGCGGGTCTGCTCGCCGACTGGAGCGGCCGGCTCCTGGGCGCCGAGGGCGTCGCGCATGTGGACGCCTCGCTGATGACCGTCCACGAGAACAAGTTCTACGCGGACACGGCCGGCACCGTGACCACCCAGCAGCGGGTGCGGCTGCATCCGCAGTTCACCGCGGTCGCCGTGGACGGGACCACCGGTGAGTTCGACTCGATGCGGACGATCGCCCCGCCGGTGGGCCGCGGCTGGGAGTACCTGACCGGGACCGGCTGGGACTGGGACGACGAGCTGGAGCGGATTCCCGGGCTGCTGGCCGAGAAGATGCGGGCGCCGAGCGTCGAGGCGGGGACGTACGACCTGGTCGTCGACCCGTCCAACCTCTGGCTGACCATCCACGAGTCGATCGGCCACGCCACCGAGCTGGACCGGGCGCTGGGCTACGAGGCGGCGTACGCCGGGACCTCGTTCGCCACCTTCGACCAGCTGGGGAAGCTGGCGTACGGCTCCCCCGTGATGAATGTGACCGGTGACCGCACCGCCGAGCACGGGCTCGCGACGATCGGGTACGACGACGAGGGTGTCGAGGCGCAGTCCTGGGACCTGGTCAAGGACGGGACGCTGGTCGGGTACCAGCTGGACCGGCGGATCGCGAAGCTGACGGGGCTGGGCCGTTCCAACGGCTGCGCGTACGCGGACTCGCCGGGCCATGTCCCCGTGCAGCGGATGGCCAATGTGTCGCTGCGCCCGGATCCGGGCGGGCTGTCCACGGAGGATCTGATCGGCGGGGTGGAGCGCGGGATCTACGTGGTCGGCGACCGGTCCTGGTCGATCGACATGCAGCGCTACAACTTCCAGTTCACCGGGCAGCGGTTCTTCCGGATCGAGAACGGCAGGCTGGCCGGGCAGCTGCGCGATGTCGCGTACCAGGCGACGACGACGGACTTCTGGGGCTCGATGGAGAAGGTCGGCGGCCCGCAGACGTACGTCCTGGGCGGCGCCTTCAACTGCGGCAAGGCCCAGCCGGGCCAGATCGCGGCCGTCTCGCACGGCTGCCCCTCCGCCCTCTTCCGGGGCGTGAACATCCTCAATACGACGCAGGAGGCCGGACGATGAGCGGTCACCACGGAACCGGCTGGGGGTCCGGGGGTCGTCCCCCGGGACAGCGCAGTCTCAATACGACGCAGGAGGCCGGACGATGAGCCGCGTCAGCAAGCCGCACGAGATCGTCGAGCGGGCGCTCGAACTGTCCACCGCCGACGGCTGTGTGGTCATCGCCGACGAGCAGTCGTCCACGAATCTGCGCTGGGCCGGCAACGCGCTCACGACGAACGGGGTGACCCGGGGGCGGACCCTGACCGTCATCGCGACCGTCGACGGTGCGCAGGGCACCGCGTCCGGCGTGGTGTCGCGGTCCGCGGTCACCGCCGACGACCTGGAGCCGCTGGTGCGGGCCGCCGAGGCCGCGGCGCGCGGGGCCGGTCCGGCGGAGGACGCGCAGCCGCTGGTCACCGGGGTGCCCACGTCGCCCGACTTCACGGACGCACCGGCCGAGACGGACTCGGACGTCTTCGCGGAGTTCGCCCCGGCGCTCGGCGACGCCTTCGCCCGCGCCCGCTCCGGCGGCCGTGAGCTGTACGGCTTCGCCCACCACGAGCTGACCTCGACCTACCTCGGTACGTCGACGGGGCTGCGGCTGCGCCACGACCAGCCGACCGGGACGCTGGAGCTCAACGCCAAGTCCCCCGACCGCACCCGTTCGTCCTGGGCGGGCCGCGCGACGCGCGACTTCAAGGACGTCGACCCGGCCGAGCTGGACGCGGAACTGGCGCAGCGGCTGCGCTGGGCGGAGCGCCGTATCGAGCTGCCCGCCGGGCGGTACGAGACGCTGCTGCCGCCGACCGCCGTCGCCGATCTGCTGATCTACCAGCTGTGGTCGTCGGCCGCTCGGGACGCCGCGGAGGGCCGGACGGTGTTCTCCAGGCCGGGCGGCGGGACCAGGGTCGGCGAGCAGCTCTCCGAGCTGCCGCTGACGCTCCGCAGCGACCCGTACGCACCGGGCCTGGAGTCGGCGCCGTTCGTGATCGCCCATGCCTCCGGGGACAGTGCCTCCGTCTTCGACAACGGTCTGCCGCTGACACCGACCGACTGGATGCGGGACGGCCGGCTGGAGCACCTGACGACCACCCGGCACACGGCGGGGCTGACCGGACAGCCGGTCGCGCCGACGATCGACAACCTGGTGCTGGAGGGCGGCGGTGAGCGGTCCCTGGAGGAGATGGTGGCCGCGACGACCGGGCGCGGTCTGCTGCTGACCTGCATGTGGTACATCCGGGAGGTCGATCCGGCCACGCTGCTGCTGACCGGGCTGACCCGCGACGGGGTGTATCTCGTCGAGGACGGTGAGGTCGTCGGCGAGGTGAACAACTTCCGGTTCAACGAGTCGCCGGTGGACCTGCTGTCGCGGGCCTCGGAAGCGGGCCGTACCGAGAAGACGCTGCCGCGCGAGTGGGGCGACTGGTTCACCCGGTCCGCGATGCCCGCGCTGCGGATCCCGGACTTCAACATGAGTTCGGTGAGCCCTGGCGTGTGACCCGCCTAGACTGAGCAGGAAAACCACTACCCGTACGCATCACGAGGAGCACCGGAACCGTGACGGACATCGTCGACGAGCTGAAGTGGCGTGGGCTGTTCGCCCAGTCCACTGATGAGGACGCACTGCGCAAGGCTCTCGCGGACGGTCCCGTCACCTTCTATTGCGGCTACGACCCCACCGCGGCGAGTCTGCACGTCGGTCATCTGGTGCAGGTGCTCACCATGCGCCGGCTCCAGCGGGCCGGTCTGCGTCCGCTCGCCCTGGTGGGCGGGGCCACCGGTCAGATCGGTGACCCGCGGCCGACCGCGGAGCGCACGCTGAACGATCCGGAGACGATCGCCGCCTGGGTGTCGCGGCTGCGGTCCCAGATCGAGCCGTTCCTGTCCTTCGAGGGCGAGAACGCCGCGGTCATGGTGAACAACCTGGACTGGACCGCGGGCATGTCCGCGATCGAGTTCCTGCGGGACATCGGCAAGCACTTCCGGGTCAACAAGATGCTCACCAAGGAGTCCATCGCCCGGCGGCTGGAGTCCGACGAGGGCATCAGCTACACCGAGTTCAGCTACCAGCTGCTCCAGAGCATGGACTTCCTGGAGCTGTACCGGCGCCACGGCTGCACCCTCCAGCAGGGCGGCAGCGACCAGTGGGGCAACCTCACCGCGGGTCTCGACCTGATCCACCGCCTGGAGCCGGGCGCCGAGGTGCACGCGCTGGCGACCCCGCTGATGACGAAGGCGGACGGCACCAAGTTCGGCAAGTCCGAGAGCGGCGCCGTCTGGCTCGACCCGGAGATGACCACGCCGTACGCGTTCTACCAGTTCTGGCTGAACGTGGACGACCGCGACATCTCCCGCTACATGCGCATCCTCAGCTTCCGGAGCCCTGCCGAGCTGGAGGAGCTGGAGAAGGTCACCGAGGAGCGTCCGCAGGCCCGGACGGCGCAGCGCGCGCTGGCCGAGGAGCTGACGACGCTGGTGCACGGCGCGGACCAGTGTGCCGCGGTCATCGCCGCGTCGAAGGCGCTCTTCGGCCAGGGCGATCTCGGCGAGCTGGACGAGGCGACGCTCAGCGCCGCGCTGTCCGAGGTGCCGCACGCCCGGGTCACCGAGCTCGGCCCGCTGGTGGATCTCCTGGTGGAGGTCGGCCTGGCGCCGAGCAAGTCGGGCGCCCGCCGCACGGTGAAGGAGGGCGGTGCGTACGTGAACAACGTCAAGGTCACGGACGGCGAGAGCGCACCGGCCCGCGAGGAACTGCTGCACGGGCGCTGGCTGGTGCTGCGCCGGGGCAAGAAGAACCTCGCCGCCGTCGAGGTCACCGGCTGATCCCGGACCGTACACGCACTGGGGGCGGGAAAAAAGTGCCAGGGTTCCGCCACCATTCTTTGTTTTCCGTGGTTCCCGTCT
>NZ_JBHVWT010000008.1:67362-199302 GCF_042882135.1 Streptomyces sp. NPDC058240 | reverse complement strand
GGGTTTTTGTGCTCCGGGGAAAAAAACCCCCTCCCCCCCTCCAGTCCCCCCGCTCCCCCCCGCCCCCCCCCCCCCCGCCGCCAGCCCCCCCCCCCCTTTTCCCCCCCCCCAGTGCGTCGTGCCCGGTGGCTCAGGTCTTGTGCCTGGTACCGCGGAACGAGGCCCACAGCATGTCACCGACGCCGACGACCACCACCGCGCCGATCAGCTGGAGCAGATGGCGGATCCAGTCGATGCCCTTGGTGTCGTTGACACCGATCCAGGTGGCGACGGCGTTGCCGAGGACGCTGCCGATGATGCCGAAAATGATCGTCAGCCAGAGTGGGATGCTCTGTTTGCCGGGCAGGATCGCCTTCGCGATCAGACCGAGCACCAGACCCACGATGATTGCCCACAACCAGCCCATGTCGCCTCCTCGTGCGACGCGATGTCGCGCATGTGCGCCCAGTCTCGGCCCGCGGGCCGCGCACCGCATGCCGGAGGGGTCCGTACGTGCGGCGCGGGTACCGATATGTACGAACAAGGCGTGCCCCGGTCTCGAAGCCGTCGGGTACCGGGCGTACCGTGGATACGGTCCGGTCCGGGGAGCGTCCGGCGCGGGAATGAGGTGTCCCCCGGCCCGCCAGGGTCTTTCGAACGAGAGAACCGAGGCGCTGGGGGAAGGGTGATGGAGACGTGATGCGGAAGCAGAGCGGTGGCGAGGTCTTCCGGATCACGGGGGCCCGGCAGGGGCTCGCGGACGATGTGCGCGGCAGGCAGCGGCGCTATGTGATCTCGATGTCCGTACGGACGGTTTCGGTGGTCCTGGCCGCGGTGCTGTGGAACGTCGAGCGGTATGTCGCGATCGTGGCGCTCGCGCTCGGTGTGCTGCTCCCGTACGTGGCGGTGGTCATCGCCAACGCGGGCCGGGAGAACACCCCTTCGCTTCCTTCCACCTTCGCACCGGCACCGATGCGGCCGGTACTCGACGCGGCGCCAGCGGCCGGTGCCGCGGAATCCGGCCCGGAGGGTGACGGGGTCGGCCGCGGCGGGGAATCGGCCTGAGCCCGGTCGGGTGCGCATGGCACTCGATCCTCAAGAAAACCTCAGATCAATCATGAAGTTACGGTGCACCGCACCCCGGTCTGCGTGACATACTTCGTAAGCGCTCCGCATCCCCCGTCGGAGCGACGGACCGACGCCGGGCAGCTCCCCCCGTGGCTGCTCGGCGTCGTTTTTTCTCCGGCCGGGGATGCGGTCGGGCGTCGGCCTCGCGGGCCGGGCCAGGGGACCGCACCAGTGCTGACCTAGGGTTGAGTCCGTGAACTCCCCTGAATCCGCGGCCGAGAGCGCTGCCGCCGCACCCATCTGTTCCGCCAAGGGCTGCCGGGCCGACGCCGTATGGGTGCTCGCCTGGAACAACCCGAAGCTGCACACCCCGGAGCGTCGCAAGACCTGGCTGGCCTGCGAGGAACACCGGGAGCACCTCTCCTCGTTCCTCGACGTCAGGGGTTTCCTCAAGGATGTCGTGACGCTGGCGGAGTGGGAGTCCCGCGCCGACCGGGGTTAGGGCCGGACCGGCGTCAGCCGCCGATCGCCGACATGGGCCGGTCGGGCTGCAGGAAGGACGGGTCGTCCAGACCGGATCCGGCCTTCTTTCCCCACATCGCGAGGGTCCAGATCCGGGCGATCTCCTCGTCCGGCGCGTCCGAGCGCAGGGCGCCGCGCAGATCGGTCTCCTCGCGGGCGAAGAGGCAGGTGCGCACCTGGCCGTCGGCGGTGAGCCTGGTCCGGTCGCAGGCCCGGCAGAAGGGGCGGGTGACGGAGGCGATGACGCCGACCCGGTGGGGGCCGCCGTCGACGATCCAGCGCTCGGCCGGGGCGGAGCCGCGCTCCCCGTCGCCCTCCTCGGTGAGGGTGAAGCGGGTGCGCAGCGACCGGAGGATGTCGCCTGCCGTGATCATGCCGTCGCGCTTCCAGCCGTGCTGGGCGTCGAGCGGCATCTGCTCGATGAAGCGGAGCTCGTACCCCTGCTCGACGGCCCAGGCGAGCAGCTCGGGGGCCTCGTCGTCGTTGAGCCCCGGCATCAGGACGGTGTTGACCTTGACCGGGGTGAGCCCGGCGTCGCGGGCGGCTTCGAGGCCGGCCAGCACGTCGTGGTGGCGGTCGCGGCGGGTGAGGGTCTTGAAGACGTCGGGGCGCAGGGTGTCCAGCGAGACGTTGACCCGGTCAAGCCCTGCGACCTCGAGTGCGGCGGCGGTGCGCTTGAGACCGATGCCGTTGGTGGTGAGCGACATCCTGGGGCGGGGGGCGAGGGCCGCGCAGCGCTCGACGATGGAGACGAGCCCGGGGCGCAGCAGCGGCTCGCCGCCGGTGAAGCGGACCTCGGTGATGCCGAGCCGGGTGACGGCGATACGGATCAGCCGGACGATCTCGTCGTCACTGAGCAGGTCGGGCTTGGCCAGCCATTGCAGGCCCTCTTCCGGCATGCAGTACGTACACCGCAGATTGCACCGGTCGGTCAGCGAGACGCGCAGGTCGGTGGCCACCCGGTCGTACGTGTCGATGAGCATGTGGACCCCCTCCCCCAATTGCTTCCCGGGTGCCGAGTCCGCTCTTCCGGCCGGCTCTTCCGGCTGACTCCTCCGAGACTACGCGAGAGCGGTGACAACGGCGGGGCCCGTTTGACACGAGGAGCGGCGTGGCCGTGTCGTAGGACTCTACGACACGGCCACGGAGCGGGAGGGCCGCCCGGGACGGCGCCCGGTCAGTGCGCTCCGACACCGGTGAGGGACTTGACCTCCAGCTCGGCGTACTTGCCCTTGTCCGGCTTCTCCTTCGAGAGGAGGGAGCCGATCCAGCCGAGCAGGAAGCCCAGCGGGATGGAGATCAGGCCGGGGTTCTCCAGCGGGAACCAGGCGAAGTCGACGCCCTTGAACATCGATGTCTTCGGGTTGCCGGAGACGACGGGCGAGAACAGCACCAGGAGCACCGAGCCGGCCAGGCCGCCGTAGATCGACCACAGCGCGCCCTGGGTGGTGAACCGCTTCCAGAACAGGCTGTAGAGGATGGTCGGCAGGTTGGCGGAGGCGGCGACGGCGAACGCGAGCGCCACCAGTCCGGCGACGTTCATGTCACGGGCGAAGGCGCCCAGGACGATCGCGACCGCGCCGATGAGGACGGTGGCCCAGCGGGCGGCCCGCATCTCCTCCTTCTCGGTGGCCTTCCCCCTGCGGATGACATTGGCGTAGATGTCGTGCGCGAAGGAGGACGAGGAGGCGAGGGTGAGTCCCGCGACGACGGCGAGGATGGTGGCGAAGGCGACGGCCGAGATCACCGCGAGCAGCACGGCGCCGCCGGTGGAGCCGACGCCGCCGAGGTATTCGGCGAGCTGCGGGGCGGCCGCGTTGCCGGCCGGGTTCTTCGCCTTGATCTCGTCGGGACCGATGAGGGCCGCGGCACCGAAGCCGAGGGCGATCGTCATCAGGTAGAAGGCGCCGATGATGCCGATGGCCCAGTTGACGGACTTACGGGCGGCCTTGGCGGTCGGCACCGTGTAGAAGCGGATCAGGATGTGCGGCAGGCCGGCGGTGCCGAGGACCAGGGCGATGCCGAGGGAGAGGAAGTCCAGCTTCGAGGTGCCGGTGGCGCCGTACTTGAGGCCGGGCTCCAGGAACGCCGCTCCGTGGCCGCTCTTCGAGGCGGCCGTGCCCAGCAGGTCGGAGATGTTGAAGTCGAACTTCAGCAGCACCAGGAAGGTCATCAGGAGGGCACCGGCGATGAGCAGTACGGCCTTGACCATCTGCACCCAGGTGGTGCCCTTCATCCCGCCGATGGTGACGTACACGATCATGAGTACGCCGACGAGGGCGACGATGAGGATCTTGCCCGCGTCGCTGGTGATGCCGAGGAGCAGCGAGACCAGGACGCCCGCGCCCGCCATCTGGGCCAGCAGGTAGAAGATCGAGACGACGATGGTGGAGACGCCGGAGGCGGTACGGACCGGGCGCTGGCGCATCCGGTAGGCGAGGACGTCGCCCATCGTGTAGCGGCCCGAGTTGCGCAGTGGTTCGGCGACCAGTAGCAGGGCGACGAGCCAGGCGACGAGGAAGCCGATGGAGTACAGGAAGCCGTCGTAGCCGAAGAGGGCGATGGCGCCGGCGATACCGAGGAACGACGCGGCGGACATGTAGTCGCCGGAGACCGCGAGTCCGTTCTGGAAGGCGGTGAACTGGCGGCCGCCCGCGTAGAAGTCGGAGGCGCTCCGGGTCTGCCGTCCGGCCCAGACGGTGATGCCCAGGGTCGCGGCGACGAACACGGCGAAGAGCGTGATGATCAGCGGCCGGTGCTCGGTGGTCGAGGAGGCGGCCAGCTGGACGGCGGGGTGCGAGTGGTACGCGGCGCTCATGCGTCGGCCTCCATACGGGACTTGATGGCCTCGGCCTTCGGGTCGAGCTTCGCGGCCGCGTGCCGGGAGTAGAGCCAGGCGATGAGGAAGGTGGTGACGAACTGGGCGAGGCCGAAGACGAAGGCCACGTTGATGTTGCTGTACACCTTGGCGCCCATGAAGCCGCCCGCGTAGTTGGACAGCAGCACGTAGAGCAGGTACCAGAGGACGAACGCGATGGTCAGCGGGAAGGCGAACGAGCGGTACGAGCGGCGCAGTTCGCCGAACTCCTCGCTCTCCTGCATCGCGATGAACGCCTCGGTCGTGGGCGGGGCAGGGCGGGTGTCCGTACTGGCCTCGGGCGGCGGCGGTGCATCGGTAGCCACGGAATCTCCTCGCGACGCGGGTGCGGTGGTGTCGGTGACGGCGGATCTCACCGGGAAGGTCCGGTATCGGGGGTGTCGGTGCACCTCCCCCGACAACGGCACGGAGGGCGCGGCGAAGCGGTTCACCGCGGCTCCGTACTTCTCCCGCGCGCCGTTTCGCGCCCGTCCGGCCGAACCCGGCCCTCCGAACTCATTGATGAGCGGGGATGATCAGCGATAACTTCACTGGTCATGTACGCGACCGGACACGCCCGTGTCCGGTCGACCGGCACGGATGATGTGGAGACCCCATGGCTCATCTGGGATCCAGACGGACGCGCGCACTCACGTTGCCCGTCGGATTGGCACTCACGGCCTCGCTCGGCTTCCTGCCGACGGGTGCCGCCTCTGCCGCACCCATGGACGCGCAGCCCACGGCTGCGGTGTCGACGGACGGCCCGAAGCTCTCGTACGTGGTCAACACGCGGGGCGGTCACGGGACCGTCAAGCAGGTGAAGAAGGCGATAGCCGAGGCCGGTGGCACGGTGGTGGTCGCCTACGAGCAGATCGGCGTCATCGTCGTCCACTCGCAGAACCCGGACTTCGCGAAGACGGTCCGCCGGGTCAAGGGGGTCGATTCGGCAGGGGCCACCCGCACCAGCCCCATCGTTCCGCAGGCCACCACGGACATCGGGGTCGAGCAGCCGCTCACCGCCGTGCAGGCCAAGGTCGCGGCGGCGGAGGCGACGGCGGGCCAGGACCCGATGGAGCCCCTGCAGTGGGACCTGCCCGCGATCAAGGCGGACCAGGCGCACAAGAAGACGCTGGGCAGCCGCACGGTCACGGTCGCGGTCATCGACACGGGCGTCGACGACACCCATCCGGACCTGGCGCCGAACTTCGACCGCGGGGCGTCGGCGAGCTGTGCTTCCGGGGCGCCGGACACGACGGACGGTGCCTGGCGGCCGAAGACCGGCGAGAGCAACCACGGCACGCATGTCGCGGGGACCATCGCCGCCGCGAAGAACGGCATCGGGGTGACGGGCGTCGCGCCGGGCGTCAAGGTCGCCGGGATCAAGGTGGCGAACCCGGACGGGTTCTTCTACACCGAGTCGATCGTCTGCGGCTTCGTCTGGGCCGCCGAGCACGGTGCCGATGTCACCAACAACAGCTACTTCACCGACCCGTGGATGTTCAACTGCAAGAACGACCCCGACCAGGGCGCCCTGGTCGAGGCCGTCACGCGTGCCACGCGGTACGCGGAGCGCAAGGGCACGGTCAACATCGCCTCGTCCGGCAACAGCAGCTTCGACCTCGCCTCCGACGCGATCGAGGACACGCAGAGCCCGAACGACAGCACGGCCGTCACCCGGACGATCAACCCGCGCGAGTGCCTGGACATCCCGGTGCAGCTGCCAGGCGTCGTGACGGTCTCGGCGACCGGCGCCAAGGGCCTGAAGGCCTCGTACTCGAACTACGGCAACGGCGTCATCGACGTGGCGGCCCCGGGCGGCGACTCCACGGCCTACCAGACGCCCGCCCCGCCGGCCACCAGCGGTCTGATCCTGTCCACGCTGCCGGGCGGCGCATACGGCTACAAGGCCGGTACGTCGATGGCCTCCCCGCATGTCGCGGGTGTCGCGGCCCTGATCAAGTCGACGCACCCGCACGCCTCGGCGGCCGCGGTGAAGGCGCTGCTGCTCGCGGAGGCCGACGCCACCGCGTGCGGTGCCCCGTACGACATCGACGGTGACGGCAAGATCGACGCCGTCTGCGAGGGCGGCAAGAACCGCAACGGCTTCTACGGTGCCGGTGTGGTGAACGCGCTGAACGCGGTCCGCTGGTAGCGGGAACGCCTCGCGGCGGGAGGGGCCGGAGTCTTCGGGCGGCCCCTCCCGCCTGGTGGCACTCAGTGCCATAGTGTGGGGATGACCGACGCACGAATGTCCGGAACCGAGCAGGCATGGGCGGCGCTCGGCGGTGATCCCGCACTTCTCGCGCACCTCGGGACGGACGGTCCCGACGGACTGCTCCCCGCCCGGCTGCCCGTCCTGGAACTGGCCCGTTCCGCCGTCGCGGTCTGCTCGCTGGCCGCCGCCGAACTCGCCGCGCGCCGCACCGGGCGTCCCATGCCGCGGGTCCGGATCGACGAGGGCGCGGTGGCCACGGCGTTCACCAGCGAGCGCCATCTGCGGATCGACGGACGCGCACCGACCAACTTCGCCCCGCTGTCCCGGTTCTGGCGCGCCGCGGACGGCTGGGTCCGTACGCACGCCAACTACCCGCACCACCGGGCCCGGTTGCTCGCCACGCTGGGGCTGCCCGCGGACACCCCGGACGACATCGCCGTGGACACCGCCGCCGCCTCGTTCGCCGGGCGCCGGGGCGACGAGATCGAGCGGACGGTGTACGCGGCGGGCGGCCTGGCCGTGGCCGCCCGTACGCCCGAGGAGTGGGCGGCCGATCCGCGGGGCGCCGCGGTCGCGGGCACGCCGCTGGTGGCCCGGGACCGCATCGACGGCGCACCGGTGCGCCGGACCGCGCCGCTCACCGGTGAACCGCTGCTGCCCGCCGCCGGGTTGCGGGTCCTGGACCTCACCCGGGTGATCGCGGGGCCGGTCGCCACCCGTACGCTCGCGCTGCTCGGCGCGGACGTCCTGAGGATCGACGCCCCGCAGCTCCCGGAGAGCCCGGACGCGCACAGCGACACCGGTTTCGGGAAGCGGTCGGTGGACCTGGATCTCTCCAGTCGCTCCGGTGCGGCCGCCTTCGACGGGCTGCTGGCCGACGCGGACGTGGTCGTCATCGGCTACCGGCCCGGTGCGGTCGAGCGGTTCGGGCTGACGCCCCGGTCCCTGGCCGCGCGCAGGCCGGGGCTGGTGATCGGACGGCTCTCGGCCTGGGGGCACGGCCCGTGGGCCGGGCAGCGCGGCTTCGACAGCCTGGTCCAGGTGGCCACCGGCATCGCGTCGGTCGAGGCCGACGCCGGGCCCGGCGGGCGGCCCGGTGCGCTGCCCGCCCAGGCGCTCGACCACGGCACCGGCTATCTGCTGGCCGCCGCCGTGCTGCGGGCGCTGACCGAGCAGCACGACGAGGGCGGCTCCCGGCTGGCGACGCTCTCGCTGGCCCGTACCGCCGCCTGGCTGCTCGACGAGCTGCCCGCCCGGCAGGAACCCGGCGCGGCGGCCGGAGGTTCGTACGACCCGGAGAAGTGGCTCACGGAGACGGACAGCCCGCTGGGCCGGCTGCGGCACGCGGTGCCACCGGTCGCCTTCGACGGTTCGCCCGCCGACTGGTCGCGCCCGCCCGGCCCGCTGGGGGCGGACGCGGCCGCCTGGCTCACGGCTTGATGAGCACCTTCAGCGCGGTGCGCTCGTCCATCGCCCGGTAACCGGCGGGGACGTCGTCGAGGCCCACGGTCAGGTCGAAGACGGGCGACGGGTCGATCGTGCCGGCCAGGATGTCGGGGAGCAGTTCCGGGATGTAGGTGCGCACGGGGGCGACGCCGCCGCGCAGGGCGATGTTCCGGTCGAACATGACGCCGAGGTCCAGTCCGGTGCCGCTGCCGTGCGGCACGCCGACGTAGCCGATGGAGCCGCCGTCGCGGGTGATCCCGACGGCGGTGCGCATCGACTGCTCGGTGCCGACGGCCTCGATCACGGCGTGCGCGCCCTCGCCGCCGAGCAGTTCCCGTACGGCTTCGACGGCCGCCTCGCCGCGCTCGGCGACGACGTCCGTGGCGCCGAAGGTGCGGGCGATGTCCGTGCGCGCCCGGTGCCGGCCGAGCGCGATGATCCGCTCGGCGCCGAGCCGCTTGGCGGCCATGACGCCGCACAGCCCGACCGCTCCGTCACCGACGACCGCGACGGTGGAACCGGGCTGCACGCCCGCGCCGACGGCGGCGTGGTGTCCGGTGCCGAGCACGTCGGACAGGGCGAGGAGCGCGGTGAGCAGGTGGTCGTCGCTGGCCGCGGCGGCGGGAAGCTTGATCAGCGTGCCGTCGGCGAACGGGACGCGCACGGCCTCGCCCTGCCCGCCGTCGGAGCCGACCGAGCCCCAGAAGCCGCCCTGCGGGCAGGAGGTCGTCAGGCCCTCGGTGCAGTAGGCGCAGGTGCCGTCGGACCAGACGAAGGGGGCGACGACGAGGTCGCCCACGGCGAAGCCGGCCACCTCGGAACCCGCCTCCTCGACGATCCCGAGGAACTCGTGCCCGATGCGCTGACCGGGCTCGCGGGCGGATTCCCCGCGGTACGCCCACAGGTCGCTGCCGCAGATGCAGGCCCGCAGGACCCGCAGCACCACATCGGTGGGCTGCTGCACGGACGGGTCGGGCACCTCCTGCACGCGTATGTCGTGGGGGGCGTGGATGACGGTGGCGCGCATGCGTGGGGGGTTCCTTGCCGGTCTCAGCTGCTGGTACTCCGTTCACGGTACGCCCCGGGGACGGCACCGGCCCATTTCGGCCCCGGTGCGAGGACCCCGGCGGTCAGCAGGAACTGCGCCGCGATGTAGGTGAGCATGACCCAGAAGTCGGGCGCGGGCAGCTGCGGCCAGTCCGCGATGCCGGTGGCGATCAGCGCGTCGGAGAGCAGGAAGAGCGCCCCGCCGGTGGCCGCGTACCGGCCGAGAGTGCCCGCGCGGTACGCCATCGCCGTGAGCAGCAGGCTGTAGCCGGCCATCGGGATCCGCATCTCAGCGGGCAGTCCGGGCCAGAGCAGTGCGATGAAGCCGGCCAGGACGGCGGCGTACGCGATCCCGGCGGGCAGTGAGCCGCGGGCCCGTCCGAAGTGCCACAGGTAGCAGACGTGCCCCGCGGCGAAGGAGCCCATCCCGATGAGGAAGGCGGCATCGGCGTCGGGCAGCAGGAGCGTGTCGCCGCCCCAGCCGAACAGCAGCGCCGCGACGAGCAGCCGGGGGCCGCGCCGGGCGGCGGCGTACCCGGCCAGCAGCGGCATCAGCAGCGGCTTGGCGACGAGGTGGGCGACCGGGATGTCGGCGAGCACGCCGACGAGATCGACGGCCGAGGCCACGAGGAAGGCGATGAACAACGGGCGTACGAGACGCTCCCGCCGGTCCGGGGCGGCGTCGGCGCTCATCGGGTGCGCTCCGCGGCGGGGGCGGCCGCACGGGCGGCCGTTCCGGTCGGCTGCCAGCCGGGCCCGCGGAAGATCCGCCCGGCCCGCTCGCTCCAGTTGTCCGCCGCCCGCACGTCACGGGCGATGGCGGCGTACTCGTGGGTGGCGACCCGGAGCGGGTTGAAGGTGCCGATGTTCTTGGTGAGACCGAACACGGGCCGCTCGGTCTCGGCGGTGAAGGACCCGAAGAGCCGGTCCCAGAGGATGAGGATGCCGCCGAAGTTCCGGTCCAGGTAGCCGCCCTGCGACGCGTGGTGCACCCGGTGGTGGGAGGGCGTGTTGAGTACGTACTCGAAGGGCCTGGGGAGCTTGTCGACGCGTTCGGTGTGCACCCAGAACTGGTAGACGAGGTTCGCCGACGAGCAGAAGGCGAGCGCGGCCGGATGGACCCCGCACGCGATCATCGGCAGGTAGAACGGCCAGACGGTCAGCGACGTCCAGGGCTGGCGCAGCGCGGTGGAGAGGTTGAACTTCCGGCTGGAGTGGTGGACCACGTGGCAGGCCCAGAGGATCCGGATGACGTGGTGCCCGCGGTGGGACCAGTAGTAGAAGAAGTCCTGCGCGAGCAGCATCAGCGGGACGGTCCACCACAGCACGGGGACGCGGAGCGGGGTCAGTTCGTAGACCGCGGTGTAGATCGCGACGATGGGCACTTTCCACAGCAGGTCGAAGACCAGGCTGCCCAGCCCCATGCTGATGCTGGTGACGGTGTCCTTCGTCTCGTATCCGGCGGCGTCCTCGTCGGGGTGGAAGTGGTGGAGGGCCATTTCCAGAACAGTGAGCAGGACGAAGGCCGGTATGGACCAGAGCACTACATCGGGCAGGTTCGGCGGCATGCGAGCACCGTAGAGCCGCAGGTCGGCCGGGGACTAGACGTTGTTACCAACAAGTATGCGAGACACGGTGTCAGCAGTCTTTGGTGACTTCTGCCAACACGGGCGTCGTACGATCCCTGCGCCGGGGATTCCACGGTGAGGGAACTACCGTGCAGGGACCGGAAGTTGCGCTGGCCCGACTGGCGACGACGGTGATCGGCACGGTGACCACCTGCCCCCCCTGGCCGGTCTCGACGGGCTCACGATCACCCTCGGCAGCGAGACAAGGGCCACCGGCACCGACCTCTTCCCGCCCGAGCGGATCGTACGGAGAGGCTAGAACGCTCAGACCCCCACCGCCCCCAGCAACTCCCCCGCCCCGTAGGTGACCGCCATCGCCAACGCTCCCCCGCCCATGTTCCGCAGCACCGCGGGCCCCGCCGCCGCCTCGCCCAGCCGTGCGCTCCACCAGCCGGTGAGTGCGAGCGCCGCCAGTACCGACAGCACGGTCACCAGGAGCCGCAGCGACGACGGCGGAAGCACGATCGCCAGCAGCGGCAGCAGCGCGCCCACCGTGAACGCCAGGAAGCTCGCGCCCGCCGCGTGCCACGGGTTCGTCAGCTCGTCCGGGTCGATGCCCAGCTCGACCTCGGCGTGGGCGCGCAGCGCATCGCGTTCGGTGAGCTGGAGGGCGGCCTCGCGGGCGACGTCCCGGCTCAGCCCCTTGCCTTCCAACAGGCCGGTCAGCTCGGCGAGCTCCGCCTCCGGGGCCTCCGTCAGCTCCCGTTTCTCCGTCGCGAGGGCGGCCCGCTCCGAATCGCGCTGGGTGGAGACCGAGACGTACTCGCCCGCGGCCATCGACATGGAGCCGGCCAGCAGCCCGGCCAGGCCCGCCGTGAGCAGGGCACCGCGGTCGCCGGTGGCGCCTGCCACGCCGACGACCAGGCCCGCGGTGGAGACCACACCGTCGTTGGCGCCGAGGACCGCGGCACGCAGCCAGTTCAGCCGTGCGCCGAGGCCGTTGCCGTGCGGTTCGTCGTGCGTCCGGATATCCGTCACCCGGGGATGGTCTCACCCCACGCGGTCACCAGACGCGTACCGACCCACCCGATGCGAAGGCGGGGCTGGTCGCGTCGGGCGGGACCTCCTTCAGCGGCTCGGCGATCTCCTCGACCGTCGGGCCGACCTCGGCCGCGATGCGGTCGAGCGCCGCCAGGTCGAAGCCGTAGACGCGGGCCGCGTTGCCGCCGGTCATCGCCGCGATCTCCTCGGGCGGCAGGCCCGCGTACGCGATCCGCAGGCCCTCCCGTGAGTACGGGGCAGTGCCCTCGTCGTGCGGGTAGTCGCTGCCCCACATGATCTTGTCGAGGCCGATCCGGTCGCGCAACGGCACCTCATGGGGCCGCATGAAGCTGGCGCCCACGTAGCAGTTGTCGCGCCAGACCTCACTTGGGCTCGCGCCCATCGAAGCGGCGAGCCCCGCACCGAACTTGGACTCGGCCGTCCAGGCCTTCGTCCCCGCCGCGAGCAGTCGGCTGTGGTAGTAGTCCAGCATCTCGACAACCCCCGGAATCCAGCCCGAGCCTTGTTCCGTGAGGACGAGCTTCAAGCCCGGATGGCGGCGGAAGGCCCCGCCGAAGATCAAGTGCCAGAGCGCCCGGTGCGAGAACCAAGTCGTCTCCACCATGAATACCGCGCGGGCCGCTGGTTCGTTGCCCAGCGGCGGGGATGCGGAGCCACCATGGTGGTTCACCGGTACATCCATCTCGTCGCATACCGTCCAGATCGGATCGTACGCCTGGGAATACAGCTCAGGAATGCCGGAGCCGGGCGGTGCGCCGGGCAGCAGGATGCCGCCGGTCAGGCCCGCAGCCTTGATGCGGCGGATCTCGCGCACCGCCTCGTCGATGTCGTTGAGCAAGATCTGTGCGACGCCCGCCCGCCGGCCCGGCGCCTGCGCGCAGAAATCTATGAGCCAGCGATTGTGCGCGCGCAGGCCGGCCCAGCGCTGCTCGTGCTCCACCTTCGACGGTGCAGGGGCTATCAGCGACGCGGCGGGGAAGAAGGGCGGGATGGTATTCGGAAACACCACTTCCGCCACAACACCATCCGACTCCAACTCGGCGAGGCGGCGCTCCGAGTTCCAGTTGCGGTCGGCGGTGTCGGCGACCAGGTCCTCGTACGGATTGACATAGCCAGCCGCCCAGGCGTCGAAGTCGTCGTGGTACTTCTTCTCCAGGTACGGCTTGTAGTCGAGGAGGTCGGCGCCAGCGTGGCAGTCGGCCGAGATGACCGTGTAGCGGTCCATGTGCCGGTCCATCACCGAACCCCCAGGACCGGGAAGTCGTGGTCGGTCAGCCAGTGCCGGCCCACTTCGCGCGACCTGGCCCAGGACGCCTCGACCGCCGTCTGGTCGGCGCTCTGGCCGAGGCCCTCGGGTGTGGGGCCGATGCGCTCCGCGATCGGGGCGAGCTTCGCCGTGTCGAAGCCGAAGACCTCGGCTGCGGCGAGGCCCAGCATGCGGCGGGTCTCGGCGACGGGGATGTCGTGGAAGGTGTTGCGCAGCCACTGGGCGGTGTTCGGCCAGGTGCCTTCGGGGTGCGGGAAGTCGCTGCCCCACAGGATGTTGTCGACGCCGATCTCGTACCGCTGGGCGAGCTCGCGGCGTTTGGTGTTGGTGGCGCAGATGAAGACCTGGCGGTCGAGGTACTCGTGCGGGGGCCGCTTCAGTTCGGCGAACGGGGAGAGTTTCTTACCGCCGTGGGCGCCGAGGTAGAGCCGGTCCATGAACCAGAGGAGGTTCGGCAGCCACCAGCAGCCGGACTCGGCGACGCCGAACCTCAGCCCGGGGTGACGTTCGAAGGCGCCCGACCAGAGCAGGAACCAGAGCGGGCGGGACGGCCACCAGGTGACCTCGGAGACGTAGATCCCGAGATGGTCGCCGTACTCGTGACGCGGGGCCGCCCCTGAGTGCGTGACCACCGGCATCGCCGTCTCGGCGGCGGCCGCCCACACGGGGTCGTAACGGCGGTCGTGGTACGGGGCCTTGTCCACCCACATGGAGGGGATCATGAGCGCACCGAGGCCGGACTCCTTGGCCCGGTGGATCTCCGCGACGACCCGGTCGACCTCGCCGGTGACGGGCAACAGGGCGACCCCGCAGTGGCGTTCGGGGTTCTGCGAGACGAAGTCGGCGAGCCAGCGGTTGTGGGCCTGCGCGCCCGCCATGCCCAGTTCGGGGTCCTGATCGCCGGAGAGCCCGAGGCCCACGCCGAACGGGGCGGCGGTCCGGCTGTCGACGGCGTCCGCGTCGGGGAAGACGACCTCGGCCGCCACCCCGTCGCCGTCCAGTTCCTTCAGGCGCCGGGCGGCGTCCCAACCTCCCTTCAGGCCTTCCTCGTTGTCGTGGAACCACTTGTCGGCGAAGGCCTCGTTGCGTACACCGAGACGGGTCATCTCCTCGCGGCGGCGGTCGCGCCCGGCGAGGAAGTTGTCGAAGTCCCGGTGGAAGCGGGGGTCGAGATAGGGCCGGTACTCCTCGGTGGGCAGCCCGGCGTGGCAGTCGGAGGAGATGATCAGGTACGGGTCGTCGGTCATCGCTCGCTCCTCAGTCGAGTATGAAACTCTCCAGGTACGACGGGTTGGCCCGGTCGAGCATCGACTGCGACCTGGCGCGGATCTGCCGGTCGCTGTGCTCGCTGTCCGGCAGCATCCAGAAACGGTCGGCGCGTATCCCGTCCACGACGGTCCCCGCGACGTCCTCCACCGGGGTGAACTCCACCTCGTGGCCCGCCGCCCGCATGGCGGACTCCCACTGGTCGAGGCTGCGGTACGGAGTCCTGCGCGGGCGCTCCTTGGCGTACCGCTCCGGCCGGTTGCGGTGCGACTCCCACAGTCCGGTACGGAGCATGTGCGGGCCGGGGAAGAGCACCGAGGCACCGACCGGCGCGCCCTCCGCCTTCAGATGTGCGTACAGCGACTCGGTCATCGTGACGACTGCGGACTTGGTGACCGCGTACACGGAGGCGGTCGGCAGCGGGGCGATCCCGCCGTCGCCGGACGAGGTGTTGACGACATGGCCGGGGCCGCCACCCGCGATCATGCGCGGCACGAACGCCTGGATGCCGTGGAAGACACCCCACACGTTGACCGCGAACGCCCACTTCCAGTCGTTCGGCTCGTGCTCCCACATCCGGCCCTCGGCCCCGGAGCCGACACCGGCGTTGTTGCAGAGAACATGCACAGCACCGAAGGTGTCGTACGCGGCTTCGGCCAGGGCCTGTACGGATTCCCGCTCGCCGACGTCGACGACCCGGGCCAGCACCTGCGCACCGTCCTGGCGCAATTCGCCCGCCGCCTTGTCGAGCGCGCCCTCCTCCACATCGGCGAGGACGACCCTCAGCCCCTCGGCAGCGAACCTGCGTGCCATCGCGAGGCCGATGCCGCTCGCGGCGCCGGTGACGACGGCGACCTGGCCCTCTTCCAGTCTCATCGGACGCTCCCTTCCGGCGGGCCGTCGTGGATCTGCTGCGGGTCGTCGTAACGCTGGTGGATGTACGGCAGCAGGGCCTCGGCGCTCACCCGCTCCACGGCCCTGCCCTGCTGGTCGCTGGTCTTTTCGCCGATGGTGAGGTCGACCAGCCGTCGTACGGGGAGATCGGCGACCGGGTCGTACATCGACTCGCGCAGCACCACATCGCCCGAGATGCGTTCCAGTCTGCGGACCTTCTCGTGCCGGGTGCAGTGGATCAGGACGGGGTCGGAGTCGAAGCCCTCGCCGTCCACCGCGGGCAGGAACTTGAAGTAGAAGTCGCGCTTGGCCGTCGGTCGGGGCAGCGGTAGCGATCCGCTGACCGCGCCGCGCACCTCGACGAACGCGATGCCGTGCCGGACGAGCGCGGCCCGGACGACGAGGCCGTCGCGTTCGACGGTCACCTCGCCGAGCTTCTTCGGTTCGCCGAACACCTCACGGCCGCCTATCAGCGCCCGTTCATGGGTCATCGGCATGACGAGCGGATACCAGCCCTCGTGGCCGTCGTGGACGGCGGCGACGGCGACGGAGCCCGCACCGAGCGGGTAGCCGGGGAGTTCGACCGTACTGATGTTGGCCCGGACGAGCGGGCGCTGTGCGGGTTTGAGGGGCGGCGGGAGGACGGCCGCCACCGCGTCGGGGTCGCTCTCCCAGAGGGCCACCACACCGGTGGACCAGATGTCGGGGAGTGTGGAGCGGGCCGCGCGGGCCGCCGCGATCTCGGCCTCGGTGCGCGCGCCGTACCGTACGCGTGCCATGCCGTACCACCCTTCTCGGTCGTCCGTGAATCGGTTCTCCGTGTCTCGGTTCTCCGTGCCGGGTTCTGTAACACAGTTACACCGACGCGGATGAAGGGTAAATAGGCATGCACGTAACGGAGTTCGAGAATCAAGGAGCACTGTGGCGCGATCGTCGCTGACCCGCGAAGAGGTCCTGGACACGGCCGCCGCCCTGGTGAAGCGGCACGGTCCGCAGGCCCTCACCATGCGCGCTCTCGCCGCGGAACTGGGCACCGCGGTGACGTCGATCTACTGGCACGTCGGCAATCGTGAATCGCTGCTGGACGCCCTCGTGGAGCGCACCGTGCAGGAGATGGGCACCCTCCGTCCGGTCGGCCGGACCCCGGCGGCCCGCATCGTCTCCGTCGCCCGCGGCCTGCGCCGCCAACTGCGGGCCAGGCCGCATCTGATCGCGATGGTCCACGAACGAGGGCTCACCGAGCGGATGTTCCTCCCCGCACAACAGGCCCTCGTCCACGAGGTGCACGCCGCGGGGCTGCGCGGGGCGCGGGCGGCGGCAGCGGTGCGGGCGGTGCAGTTCCAGACCGTCGGCTTCCTGCTCGTCGAACGCAACCGGGAGCGGTCCCCCGTCCAGTCGCCCGGCGAGGGCGACCTGTGGACCGCGTCCACCGCGGACGACGACCCGGCACTGGCCCGCGCACTGGCCCGGCCCGCCGACCCGGACCGGCTGTTCGCGGATTCCGTACGGGCCCTGGTGGAAGGACTGCTGGCAGGCCGCCCGCAACAAGGGGCGCGCCGCGGAACCGGTGCACAGGAGCGGGAGGCGGCCGAATAGGAGACTGTCGGTCGCGGCCCGTATTCTCTGTGACCATGCTCGACGACCGCCAGACCGCAGCACCGTGGCCGACCGCCTACCCGCAGGGGTACGCGGTCGTCGACGTGGAGACCACCGGACTCGCACGGGACGACCGGATAGTGTCCGCTGCCGTCTACCGCCTGGACGCACAGGGCAATGTCGAGGACCACTGGTACACCCTCGTCAACCCCGAACGCGATCCCGGCCCGGTCTGGATCCACGGGCTGACCACTGATGTCCTCGAAGGCGCCCCGCTCTTCCCGGAGGTCGCCGTCCAGCTCTCCGAGCGGCTCGCGGACCGCGTCCTCGTCGCGCACAACGCGGCTTTCGACTGGTCGATGCTGGCCCGGGAGTACGCACGGGCCTCGGTCGTCGCCCCCGTCGAACAGCGGCTGTGCACCATCGCGCTCTCCAAGGAACTGCGGCTGCCGCTGCCCAACCACAAGCTGGAGTCGCTGGCCGCGCACTTCGGCGTCGTGCAGCAGCGTGCCCACCATGCCCTGGACGACGCCCGGGTGCTGGCCGAGGCGTTCCGGCCGAGTCTGCACGCGGCTGCGCGGGGTGGGGTGCGGCTGCCGCTGCTGGAGTGCCGGCCGCTGACCGAGTGGTCGGACTCCCCCGTCACACCGCGGATCGGCTACCAGCCCTCGTACGGTCAGAACAGCTGGCGCGCCTCGCGCAAGCGCCCGGCGTGCCCGTATCCGAACCCCGGGCGGTACGAGAAGGACAAACCCCTCGTGCAGGGCATGCGGGTGGCCTTCTCCGGGGACACCTCCGTCGACCGCGAACTGCTGGAGGACCGGGCCATGGAAGCCGGGCTGCATGTGGCGACCAGCGTGTCCCGGCTGACCAGTCTCCTGGTCACCAACGACCCGGACGCGGCGACGTCGAAGACGGTCAAGGCCAAGTCGTTCGGCACACCGATCCTGGACGAGAGCGCCTTCACCCATCTGCTGCGCGACGTGGCACCCGCGTCGGCCTAGGGCGGACGACGCTACTTCTAAAACACGCCCTGGGGTTTTCCGTTCGGATCGGGCCTGATCCGAACGGAAAACCCCAAAGTACCCGCGCCGTCATCGGAGTGAACCGGCGGCGACTCGCCCGCCCGCCGCTCGCCCGCCGCCGCCCCCGCGTCCCACCCTGTGGCGCATGGCACGTTGCGAGGTTTGCGGAAACGACTACGGCATGTCCTTCGAGGTGCACGCGCAGGGCGCGATGCACGTCTTCGACTGCTTCTCCTGCGCCATTCACCGCATGGCGCCCATCTGCGAGCACTGCCGGGTCCAGATCATCGGCCAGGGCGTCGAGGTCGACGGGCACTGGTTCTGCGGCGGTCACTGCGCCCGCGCCGAGGGGAAGGTGGGCATCATCGACAAAGTCTGAGCAGCGGCCGCCGCGCTCCTTCCCCCACCCCCTGCGCGATGCACCCCACGGCACAGTTGTACCGTCGTGGGGTGTACCGCTTCCTGTTGACCCGGCAGTGGCTGATCCTCGCCCTCCTCGCCCTCGTCCTGATTCCCACGATGGTCGAGCTGGGCTTCTGGCAGCTGCACCGGCATGAGCACAAGGTCGCGCAGAACTCCCTGATCTCCCGCAACCTCAAGGCGAAGCCGGTTCCGGTCTCCTCGCTCACCGCTCCGGGGCACACGGTCCCGCGCTCCGACTACTGGCGGACGGTGACGGCCACGGGTACGTACGACACCACGCATCAGGTGGTCGTACGCCGCAGGACCTCCACCGACGGCCGGATCGGCGTCCATGTGCTGATCCCGTTCGACCTCAAGGGCGGCGGCACGGTCCTGGTCAACCGCGGCTGGGTGCCCTCCGCCGACAGCCAGCGCGCCTTCCCCGATGTGCCGGCCGTGCCCGGCGGTGAAGTGACCGTCACCGGACGGCTCAAGGCCGACGAGACGACGAGCGCCAGCGGCATCAAGGACATCCCGGACCTGCCGGACCGCCAGGTGATGCTGATCAACAGCGCCCAGGAGGCCAAGCGGCTCTCCCGGCCGGTGCTCGGTGGCTACATCGAGCAGACCGCGCCCGAGTCCGCAGGTGGCTCCCCGGAACTGATCGAGGCCCCGGACGACAGCTCGATCGGCCCGCACATGGCGTACGCCGTGCAGTGGTGGCTCTTCGCCGCCGGTGTCCCGGTCGGGTTCGTGGTCCTGGCCCGCCGGGAGAAGCGCGACCGGGTGGAGGCCGCGGCCAAGGACGCCGCCGGGGCGCAGCAGCCCTCCGAACCGGAGAAGCCGGAACCCGCCACGGCGTGACGCCGTGTCCGCCGGATGCGGGCCGGGGCGTTCCGGCCGGGTGACCCCCGCCGTCCGGGTTTGCTTAACGAGGCCCAGGTTCGGGAACACGCCAGAACGTGACTCCACGCATCGAGGACTACGCCCTCATCGGCGATCTCCAGACAGCCGCCCTGGTCGGCAGAAACGGTTCTGTCGACTGGCTGTGTCTGCCCCGCTTCGACTCGGGCGCCTGCTTCGCCGCCCTGCTCGGCGACGAGGACAACGGCCACTGGCGGATCGCCCCGAAGGGGGCGGAGACCTGCACCCGGCGCGGCTACGCGGGTGAGTCCCTCGTCCTGGAGACCTTCTGGGAGACCCGCACCGGCACGGTCAAGGTCGTCGACTTCATGCCGCAGCGCGACCGGGAACCCGACGTCATGCGGATCATCGAGGGCATCAGCGGCACGGTCGAGATGAGCTCCGTGATCCGGCTGCGCTTCGACTTCGGCTCGGTCGTGCCGTGGGTGCGCCGCTCGCAGGGGCACCGGGTGGCGGTCGCAGGGCCGGACTCGGCCTGGCTGCGCAGCGAGCCGCCGGTCAAGACCTGGGGCCAGCAGTTCTCCACCTGCTCGTCCTTCACCGTCTCCGCGGGCGAGAAGGTGGCGTTCGTACTGACCTGGCACCCCTCGCACTCGCCCCGCCCCGAGCTCGTCGACCCCCACCAGGCCCTGGAGAACACCCTGTCCGACTGGGCCGAGTGGTCCTCGCGGTGCAAGTACCGGGGCCCCTACCGGGAAGCGGTGATCCGCTCGCTGATCACGCTGAAGGCGCTGACCTTCGGCCCGACCGGCGGCATCGTGGCAGCGCCCACCACCTCGCTGCCGGAGGAGATCGGGGGCGTACGGAACTGGGACTACCGCTTCTGCTGGCTGCGGGACTCCACGCTGACCCTCGGCGCCCTCATCTCGGCCGGCTACCTGGAGGAGGCCGCCGCCTGGCGGGACTGGCTGCTGCGGGCGGTCGCCGGCGACCCGGCCGACCTGCAGATCATGTACGGCCTCGCGGGCGAACGCAGACTGCCCGAGGCGGAGCTGCCGTGGCTGCGCGGATACGAGAGCTCCGCCCCGGTCCGGATCGGCAACGCCGCGGTCCGCCAGCGTCAGCTCGATGTGTACGGGGAGGTCATCGACTCCTTGCGGCTCGCGCGCGAGGCGGGTCTGGACGACAAGCCGCACGCCTGGAATCTGCAGCTCAGCCTGCTCGGCTTCCTGGAGTCCACCTGGCGCGAGCCGGACGAGGGGCTGTGGGAGATCCGCGGCCAGCGCCGCCACTTCGTGCACTCCAAGGTGATGGCCTGGGTCGCCGCCGACCGTGCCGTACGCACCCTGGAGAACAACCCCGCGCTGACCGGCGACCCCGACCGGTGGCGGGCGATGCGGGAGGCCGTGCACCGGGAGGTGTGCGAGAAGGGCTACGACCCGGAACGGAACACCTTCACGCAGTCCTACGGCTCCCGGAACCTGGACGCCGCGACGCTGCTGATCGCCCGGACGGGCTTCCTGCCGCCGGACGATCCCCGGCTGATCGGAACGGTCGACGCGGTCCGGGCCGAACTCGGCAGCGGCTGCCTGGTCCGCCGCTACAGCACGGACGGCTCCTCGATCGACGGGCTGCCCGGCAGCGAGGGCGCCTTTCTGGCGTGCTCGTTCTGGCTGGCCGACGCCCTGCTCCTGACCGGGCGCGCCGAAGAGGCCAGAGATCTCTTCGAGCGGCTCCTGGAGCTCCGTAACGATGTGGGGCTGCTCGCCGAGGAGTACGACACCGCCGGATGCCGTCAGCTGGGCAACTTCCCGCAGGCGTTCAGCCACATCGGCCTCGTGGGCACCGCCATGGCACTGGCCGGGGAGGACACGCTGGAGCCCGACGCGGCAGGATAGGGGCCATGGATCTTGGACTGAAGGACCGTGTGTACATCGTCACCGGAGCGACCCGGGGGCTGGGCAACGCCACGGCGCGGGCGCTCGCCGACGACGGCGCGAGGGTGATCGTCACCGGCCGGGACGGGAAGCGTGCCGAGGTCGCCGCCGCCGAGCTGGGGCCGGACGCGGTCGGCCTCGCCGCCGACAACGCCGACCCCATGTCCGCACAGCGCCTGGTGGACGCGGCGCACGAGCGGTTCGGGCGGCTCGACGGCATTCTCATCAGCGTCGGCGGACCGGCTCCCGGTTTCCTGGCCGACAACACCGACGAGCAGTGGCAGTCGGCCTTCGAGTCGGTGTTCCTTGGCGCGGTACGTCTCGCCAGGGCCGCGGCGGCCGTGCTCGGCGAGGGCGGTGTCATCGGCTTCGTGCTCTCCGGCTCCGTGTACGAGCCGATCGCCGGGCTGACCATCTCCAACGGTCTGCGTCCCGGCCTGGCCGGTTTCGCCAAGTCCCTGGCCGACGAGCTCGGTCCCCGCGGCATCCGGGTGGTGGGCGTGCTGCCGGCCCGGATCGACACGGACCGGGTGCGTGAACTGGACGCCCTCTCGGGCGACGCGGAGGCCTCCCGGGCGGCCAACGAGGCACGGATCCCGCTGCGGCGCTACGGCACGCCGGAGGAGTTCGGCCGGACCGCGGCGTTCCTGCTCTCGCCCGCGGCGTCGTATCTGACGGGCATCATGGTGCCGGTCGACGGCGGTTCCCGGCACGGTTTCTGAACCGGGGCCCGTCCCCCGGTCGCCGGCCGGCTCGTCCGGCGACCGGCTGTCAGCTCACCCGCTCCGCGCGGTGCTTGACCGCCCTCAGCCGTACCTCGGCCGGCAGCTCGGCCAGCCCCGCCGAATCCCGCGCATGGGCCAGCGCCTCGTCGGTGAGGCGGCCGAGCGCCTCGTCCGGCGCCGCGTGCGGCTCCATCAGCAGGCGGATCCGGGCATGCGGCGAGCTGCGCCGGCCGGTCAGCGCGACCTGGGCGCGGGCCACCCCGTCCAGCGTCCCCGCCTCGTCGGCGAGCACCCCTTCCAGGGCCCGGCCCCGCAGCAGCGCCCCCTCGCCGTCGCCGCTGTCCACCAGCACCTCGGCGAGACGGGCGCGACGCAGCTGGGCCAGCAGCCACCACAGGGCGAGGACGACCACGACGGCGAGAACGGCGATGACCGTCGGCCACCACCAGCCCTGGTCGTGCCAGCGGTCCCGGTCGGCCTCACTGATGAGCACATCGCGCTTGCCGTACCAGGGCCACCAGGACGGTACGGAGAGGCCGAGACCGGCGGCGAGCACCGCGCCGCCGCCGCAGATCAGTACCAGCCCGGCCAGGCCGAGCAGTACCCGGTTGACGGTCCTGAGCAACGGGCTCACCCCTTCTTCGCGGGCCGGCGGACATGCACGGACAGGCTCGGCGGCCTGGCCAGCCCCAGTTCCCTGATGCCGGTCCCGAGCACGGTGTCCAGATCGGCCCGTACGTCGTCGAGTTCACGGAAGTGCGACACGGCACGCACCACCGCCCTGCTCCGCCCCATCCGGACCCGTACCGACTGCACCCCGGACACCTCGACGGCCCGGTCGCGCAGGACCAGTGCGGCCGCGGACCGGTCGAGGGCGGCCCGTACGCCGGGACGGTCGCGGCGCATGGGCAGCAGGTCGCGGAGCCCGGGGGTGACGGCGAGCACGAACAGCCACAGGCCGATCGCCACGGCGACCGCCGCGGCGCCGAGCAACCAGACACTCTCCAGCGGGCGCCGGGCGAGCTCGTCGGCCAGCACTCTGCGCCACCGCATCGCGGGGCGGTCGGCCCGCACCGCCGCCACGTCGTAGAGCAGCAGGCCACTGCTGCCGAGGACCACGAGCGCGAGGACCGCGGCGGGGACGCGGCGCGCGGACCAGAAGCGGCCCGCCCTGCCGCCGCCCTCCCCCTGTGCGGGCACCGGGTCGTACGCGGCGGACGAGGCGGACTGGTCGAGTTGGAGCACATCCCCCGTCTCTGCGAGCTCATCCCCCTTCCCGGCCTCTTCGACCGGGCCGGTGGTGGGCAGTCGTCGCGTAGGGTGCTCGGGTTCATGGGGCTCGGTCATCGGATCCTCCCCTGTGCCGCGATGCTCGCTCCCGTCGGATGCAGGCGCTCGACCTGTACGGCCACCTCGGGCACTTCCATCCCCGCCAACGCCTTTACCCGCTCGGCGACATGCCGACGCACCCCGCCGCACTGGCGGCCGATGTCGGAGGGGTATCCGAGCTCCAGGCTCACCCGGATCCGGGCGGTGTCCCGGTGCACCGTGACCGTGGCATGCGGTGCGGCGCCCTCCTCCGGCGGCTCGTCGATCGCCTCCTTCGCCGCCTGTGCGGCGATCTTCGCGACCACCCGGTCGGCGATCCGGGTCTCCCCGCGCTCACCTGCGGCGATCCGGCCGCTCGCCCCCGACAACGCCGTCACCGCCGTCGGTCGCCGCGCTCGCGACTCCGGAAGAAGTCGCCGGGTTCCAGGTCGCCCTCCAGGAGGCGGCCGACGACGAAGCCGACCGCTCCCAGGGCCGCCACCAGCAGGAAGGCCCCGAAACCGCCGAAGTACCCGGCGAATCCGAGTGCCATGCCGGCCACCATGCCGACCACAGCCATGCTCATCGTGCGCTCCTCAACTGCCTCACGCCGGAGGCCTACTGGAGACGTGGCTCGGGCTGGTCGTCGTCTTCGGCCTCGTCGGGCAGCTTCACGTCGCTCACCGCGATATTGACCTCGACGACCTCCAGACCGGTCATCCGCTCGACCGCCGCGACCACGTTCTCCCGTACGTCACGGGCGACATCGGCGATCGCAACGCCGTAGTCGACGACGATCTCCAGGTCGAGAGCGGTCTGGGACTCACCGACCTCCGCCTTCACCCCGCGGGTGACGGACTTGCCACCACCGGGTACCCGGTCGCGCACCGCTCCGAAGGTGCGCGAGAAGCCGCTGCCCATCGCGTGGACGCCGACCACATCGCGTGCCGCCATTCCCGCGATCTTCTCGACCACTCCGTCGGCGATGGTCGTACGGCCACGGGTGGCGGGGGCTCCCCCGCCGCGCTTGGTGAGCGGGCTCGACTCCTTGTCGGGGCTCTCGGGCCGGTTCCGCTGTGTGGTGTCGGTCATCGCCATTCTTCCCTTCGGGGCAGGTTGGGACCCAGGGCCTCTCGTCCGGACCATGCCGGGCTCGCGGGGTCTGGCACTGCGCCTTGATCCGCCCTGACTCAAATGAAAGGCCCTCTTTGCCCACATTAGGTGTGCTTGCCCCGTCCCGCGCCGTGGATGCGGCAGGCTGGGGAAATGATGACGGCTGACGGCCCGCGCGGGGCCGACGGATGGACAGCGGCGGTCCGGCAACGGCTCGGCCTCGGCCGACTGCTTCCGCTGGGCGGTCCGGCGGACGGGGCCTGGATCTCCGAGCGGGCCGCGGCCACGGTGCTGCGCGGCGTGGTGGCGGGACCGGGTCCCGGCCCCGTGCTCGGGGAGCTCAGGATCTCGGTGGCCGATCCGGACGGGGCACCGGAGGCGGAGGTGGAGCCGCCGCCCAGCGCGCTGCCGCCGGGGCCGCTGCGGATCGAGGCGACCATGTCGGCCGTGTCCGGTCAGCCGCTGCCCGTCGCGGCCGAGGCGCTGCGCTCGGCTCTGCTGACGGCCGCCTCGCAGCGGCTCGGCCTGGTGGTGGCCGCGGTGGACGTCCGGGTGACGGAGCTGCTGGACACACCGCCCGAACGGCCTGCTCCCGCCCCGGCCGAGGTGCGCGGGGCACGGGCGGAGGGAGTGGCGGCGACCGCGGCTGCGGGTGTTCCGGGTGTGGTGACGCTGACCCGGGTGCTGGGCCATGCGGTGCACACGGGCCCGGACCAGGTGCGGGTCGAGCTGGCGACGGACCCGGGCCACCGGGCGCTCGACGTGGCCCGTGCGGTGCGGGGCGCCGTGGCGAACGCCGTGGAGGGGCACCCCTCGGTCGCGGTGCTGGTCACCGCGGTGGTGGAGCGGGGCTGAGAGGCTGTCGGGTGACCTCGGACCGGAAAAGCGGACGCGGTCTGGTGCGTGCGATTCCAAGGCGGAGGAGGGAGGCGACGCGGAGCGTCGTCGACCGACGACAACGCGGGAAGCGTGCGTGCCAGGGCGTGGCCGCCCGGTCCGAGGTCACCCGACAGCCTCTCAGCGCGGGGCGGGCCCGGGGCGCCGGGCCCGCCCGCGGTCGTGGGACGGGCGCTCAGTCGGTGATGCCCGCCAGATCGCGCAGCCGACGGCCCTGCGCGGCGCGTTCGGCGACGCGCTGCTCCTCGTAACCACGGGAGACGGCACCGCTCAGCAGCGCCTTGGTCTCCACGACGGCGTCGCGCGGGGCGGCCAGCAGCGCGCCGGCCAGATCGCGGGCCGCGGCGTCCAGCTCACCGGCGGGGACGACGAGGTTGGCCAGGCCGGTGCGCTCGGCCTCCTCGGCGTGCACGAAGCGGCCCGTGGCGCAGATTTCGAGCGCGCGGGCGTACCCCACCAGGTTCACCAGGGGGTGCGTGCCGGTGAGGTCGGGCACCAGACCGAGGCTGGTCTCGCGCATGGCGAACTGCACGTCCTCGGCGACGATCCGCAGATCGCAGGCGAGGGCGAGCTGGAAGCCGGCACCGATCGCATGTCCCTGGACGGCCGCGATCGACACGATGTCGTTGCGGCGCCACCAGCTGAACGCCTCCTGATACTCGGCGATGGTCGCGTCGAGCTCGGCCTCCGGGCCGCGCGCCATGTCGAGGAAGGACGGCTCGCCGTCGAACCCCTCGGGGGTGAACGCCTGCCGGTCGAGTCCCGCGGAGAAGGACTTGCCCTCGCCGCGGAGCACGACGACCCGCACGCTTCCGGGCAGTGCCCGGCCGGCCTCCGTCAACGCCCGCCACAGAGCGGGGGACTGAGCGTTGCGCTTGGCCGGATTGGTGAGGGTCACCGTGGCGACCGCGTCGTCGACGGTGAGTCGTACGCCGTCCTTGTCGAGCACAGAGTCGAGCGAGGTCATGGGGCGCCTCCGGATCGGTTCAGTCAGCACGCAGAGCTAAGTGACTGAACAGTAACCACCCGGCCGGCATCACTGCCGACCGGGTGGCCACCGCCGAAACCGGTGAGCCCCGGGACAGGCCGGACGACCTGCCCCGACCGCCTGGGGCGTCAGGCTGTTGCAGCCTTCTTGCCCCGTGTCGCTCCGCCGCGTCCCCGCAGCGTGACTCCGGACTCACTGAGCATCCGGTGGACGAATCCGTAGGAGCGGCCGGTCTCTTCGGCCAACGCCCGGATGCTCGCACCGGAGTCGTACTTCTTCTTCAGGTCTGCCGCGAGCTTGTCACGCGCGGCGCCGGTAACCCGGCTGCCCTTCTTCAGAGTCTCGGCCACCCGTGCCTCCTCATGGGAAGTGCGCTCTGGACTCTCATGATCACCCCTCGGGAGCTTCCTGGCCACCCATTCGGCAAGGTCCGTGCAACCCGGTTCCCGGCCAGGGAAGGGCTCCACACGACCGGAATCCTGCATTCCGCGGGGTCGTGGCGGCCGGTGGGGCAGGGTCCCGGAAGAACCGGCAGGTCAGGGCCACACGGGGTGCGCGGCCCCCATATGGGTGCGCCCGGCAGGTATCTGCCGGGCGCCGCGCCGGGGTACGAGACGTACTCACGCAGATGATGGATCACGCGTAGGCCGAATGATCCAGACGGAGTGGATCAGACGGACAGCGGGGCGGGATCAGGCCAGTGCGACCAGGTCCTGGTAGTCCGCGCCCCACAGGTCCTCGACGCCGTCCGGCAGCAGGATGATGCGCTCCGGCTGGAGGGCCTCGACCGCTCCCTCGTCGTGCGTGACGAGGACGACGGCGCCCTTGTACGTGCGCAGCGCGCCGAGGATCTCCTCGCGGCTGGCGGGGTCGAGGTTGTTCGTCGGCTCGTCCAGGAGCAGCACGTTGGCGGAGGAGACCACCAGGGTCGCCAGCGCGAGACGGGTCTTCTCACCGCCGGAGAGGACACCGGCGGGCTTGTCGACGTCGTCGCCGGAGAAGAGGAAGGAGCCCAGCGTCTTGCGGACCTCGACGAGGTCGAGGTCGGGCGCCGCGGAGCGCATGTTCTCCAGGACGGAGCGGTCCGGGTCGAGGGTCTCGTGCTCCTGGGCGTAGTAGCCGAGCTTGAGGCCGTGGCCCTCGATCACCTCGCCGGTGTCGGGCTTCTCGGCACCGCCGAGCAGCCGCAGCAGCGTGGTCTTGCCCGCGCCGTTGAGGCCGAGGATGACGACCCGGGAGCCCTTGTCGATGGCGAGATCCACATCGGTGAAGATTTCGAGGGAGCCGTACGACTTGGACAGGCCTTCCGCCATCAGGGGGGTCTTGCCGCACGGAGCAGGCTCGGGGAAGCGGAGCTTGGCGACCTTGTCGGAGATCCGGACGGCCTCCAGACCGGAGAGCAGCCGCTCGGCGCGCTTGGCCATGTTCTGCGCGGCGACGGTCTTGGTGGCCTTGGCGCGCATCTTGTCGGCCTGCGAGTTGAGGGCGGCGGCCTTCTTCTCGGCGTTCTGCCGCTCGCGCTTGCGGCGCTTCTCGTCGGCCTCGCGCTGCTGCTGGTAGAGCTTCCAGCCCATGTTGTAGATGTCGATCTGCGAGCGGTTGGCGTCGAGGTAGAAGACCTTGTTGACGACCGTCTCGACGAGCTCGACATCGTGGGAGATCACGATGAAGCCGCCGCGGTAGGTCTTGAGGTAGTCGCGCAGCCAGACGATCGAGTCGGCGTCGAGGTGGTTGGTCGGCTCGTCGAGCAGCAGGATGTCGGCGTCCGAGAAGAGGATCCGGGCCAGCTCGACACGGCGGCGCTGACCACCGGAGAGCGTGTGGAGCGGCTGGCCGAGCACCCGGTCGGGCAGGCTGAGCGCGGCGGCGATGGTGGCGGCCTCGGCCTCGGCGGCGTATCCGCCCTTGGTGAGGAACTCCGTCTCCAGGCGCTCGTACTTCTTCATCGCCTTCTCGCGGGTGGCGCCCTTGCCGGTCGCCATCCGCTCCTCGTTCTCCCGCATCTTGCGCAGGATCTCGTCGAGGCCGCGGGCGGAGAGGATGCGGTCGCGGGCCAGCACGTCGAGGTCGCCGGTGCGGGGGTCCTGCGGGAGGTAGCCCACCTCGCCGGAGCGGGTGATGGTGCCTCCGACGGGGTTGCCCTCGCCGGCGAGGCACTTGGTGAGCGTGGTCTTGCCCGCTCCGTTGCGGCCGACGAGGCCGATGCGGTCGCCCTTGGCGATGCGGAAGGAGGCGGACTCGATGAGGATGCGGGCGCCGGCACGCAGCTCGATGCCGGAAGCGGTGATCACGGTAAAACTCCAGGGCGGTTGGACGGCTGACGGGACGAGGGCGGAGGTGTCTCGACGCCGCTAATGCACAAGGAGAATTGCCATGCGGACCATTCTACTGGCGGTGTGCAACTGCTTTTCCGCATGCATCCATGGCACGTGCCCGATGCATCCATGGAAGGTGCCCGGCCGTCGCCCGGCGTCGCCGCCCCACTCCACCGCGCAACCCAAAAGGGCATCACGGTGTGAACTACCCGATACTCGGCGGAGGTGGCGAGACCACCGCGGCCGGAGCGGAGGGTGGTGCCCCATGCAGTTCGACGACGACGCCGATCTGGACACGTCCGAGGTCCAGGATGTGCGCGGCAGCCGGATCCCGGGCGGCAGGGCCACCGTGGGCGGCGGCATCGTCGGCATCATCGCGCTGATCCTGGGGCTGCTCTTCGGTGTCGGCCCCGATCAGCTCGGCCTCTCGTCCGGCGGACCGGACACGACGGCGACCGCGTCGACGGCGGCACAGGTGGAGCAGTCCTGCCGGACCGGGCGGGACGCGAACACCAGGGACGACTGCCGGACCGTGGCGGTGGTCAACAGCGTGCAGGACTTCTGGCGGCAGGAATTCCGGCGGCGTCAGGGCACGTACACGCCTTCGCGCACGGTCCTGTTCAGCGACCGGATCGGCACCGCGTGCGGCTCCGCGACCTCGGCGGTCGGGCCGTTCTACTGCCCGGGTGACCGGCAGGTCTACCTGGATCTGGGGTTCTTCGACGAACTGCGGACCAAGTTCGGCTCCAGCGGCGGCCCGTTCGCCGAGGCCTATGTCGTCGCCCATGAGTACGGACACCATGTGCAGGACCTGATGGGAACGCTGGACCGGTCCCGGGACGGCCGGACCGGCGCGAACAGCAACGCGGTCCGGGTGGAGCTGCAGGCGGACTGCTACGCCGGGGTCTGGGCGCATCACGCGACGACCACACCCGACGAATCGACCGGGCGGCCGCTGATCACCTCACTGACGCAGGCGGACATCCGGGACGGGCTCGACGCGGCGGCCGCGGTCGGCGACGACCGGATCCAGGAGAAGTTCCAGGGCCGGGTCACGCCGGAGTCCTGGACGCACGGTTCGGCCGCGCAGCGCCGGCAGTGGTTCACCACCGGCTTCCGCAGCGGCGACATGGCCGACTGCAACACCTTCCGCTGAACCCCGGACCCCGGGGCCGCGCCGGGCCGTTGTCAGTGGCCGATGGAAGACTGAGACACAGATCACAGAAGCGGGTCACGGGAGTACGAGGAGAGGTGAGCGCCATGGCAGGCGCACAGGCCGGCGTTCCGACGATCTATCCGACGATTCTGTACGACGACGCGAAGGCCGCGATCAGGACACTGACGGAGGGCCTCGGCTTCACCGAGGAAGCGGTGTACGAGGGCGAGGGCGGCCAGGTGCTCCATGCCGAGCTGTCCTGCGGCAACGGCAGGGTGATGCTGGGCTCCAAGGGCCGCGAGGGCGTCTTCGCCAAGGCGATGCAGGGAGCGGGTCCCGCCGGCGTCTATGTCGTGGTCGACGAGGTCGACGCGCACCATGCCAGAGCCGTGGAGCACGGGGTGGAGATCCTGATGCCGCCCACCGATCAGGACTACGGCTCGCGTGACTACATGGCGCGGGACGCCGAGGGCAATGTGTGGAGCTTCGGTACGTACGCGCCGGGGTCGGCGGACTGACGGCCGGACGGGCCGGGACGGCCCGTCCGGCGCGGGGTATCAGACGCCGCCGGTGTGCACCTGGAACGCGGCCCGGCGCACCGCCTTGGCCAGCGCCGGGTCCGGGTGCGCGGCGGCCAGGGCCACCAGCACCTGCACGGTGCGCGGGTGGCCGACGGCCCGTACCTCGTCCAGCAGGGCCGGCACCGTGCCCTGGACGGCCGAGTCGAGATGGCGGACCAGCAGCCCGGTCTCGCCGTGGTCGGCGACGGCCGCCGCGGTGTCGACCCAGAGCCAGGTGGCCTCCTCCCGGCTGAGGACGTCCTGGGCGTCCTCGGGGTCGGCTCCGTCGTACTCGGCCAGCCAGAGCAGCGCGTAGGGGCGCAGCGAGGGGTCGGCGACGACGGAGCGCACCTCGGGCTCGGCGGGGGCGCCGACGACCCGGAGCGCCTCGAAGGCGAGCCCCCGCAGGAGCGCGTCCTCTCCGCGGGCGACGGCGAGGAGTTCGGCGACGGCGCTGCCGACCGGGCGGGCGGCCAGCCAGGCCCGGTATTCGTCGCGGGCCGGGCCGGGGGTGAGCCGGGCGCAGCCGAGCAGCATGTCGGCGGCGGACTGCTCGATGTTCCCGGCCGGGCTCTGGGCCGCGACGCAGATCTGTTCCAGCTTGACCCAGACCGCCCAGTTGCCGAGCGGGGTGAGGGTGGCGTGTCCGGCGCCGAGGGTGAGCGCGCCGACGGCGGCCAGCCCCTCCAGGGCCCAGTCCAGCAGCAGCGCCACCAGGGCGGCCGGGTGCGCGGCGGGAGCGGATTCGGCCGGGACCGGCAGCGACTGGGGTCCGTAGGGCACCTCGCAACGCTCCTCGCGGAGTTCCGCGACGCGCTGGCCGAGCAGGTCCAGCAGGGCGGGCACGGTGACCGGGCCCGCCGAGAGCTGGAGGAGGGAGAGGACCTGCGGCACGGCCTCGACGGCCTCGGCGACCGCGGTGGACTCGATGTCCGCGGGCGCCGGGTGGACGAGCGACCAGGCGTCGAAGAGCGCCACCCAGCCGCGGAGCACGGCGGAGTCGTCGCGGTCCCAGGCGCGCAGCCGCCACCCGGGGCGCGCGGTGTCGCCGTGCAGTTCGACGAGGCCGGCGAGCCTGGCCCGGTCCCAGCCGGAGCGCACCTGGGCCGGGGACAATTCCAGAGCTGTCGCGGCCCGTTGGAGCGCCTGGGCGGCGAGCGGTGGTGCGCCGGGGATCGCGCCGTCGGCTGCCCAGTGGGCGATCCGTACGGCGTCGGCGAGGGCCGTCCTGGCCTGCCGGGCCAGTTCCGACCGGGGCGGGGTGCCCTCCGGAGGGCGGGGGGCCGGCCTGGTGCGCCGGGTGGTCACGGCCTTGCGAGCGGTGGCAAGGGGTCGCGGGCGGACAAGTCGCAGCCTGGAGTCGCGCGGGTTACGGGACGTCACGGGGAGCAGTCTTGCTCCTGACGGCCCGAAAGCCCAAACGGAACCCGAATTCCCGGTGGAGGGGCCGGTGGACGGGGCCCGGGACCAAACGGCCGATCCCCCTCATCAGGTCACATCAGGGGCGTCAGGAAGCGGCGCAGGGTCTCTTCGTAGTGGGCCGGGTCGGCATTCCACATCGCCGCATGCGGAGCCTGCGGCACGGCGTGCAGAGCGATCAGGTCCGGACGGCGGGCGGCGAGATCGCGGGACGGCTGCCAGGGGGCGAGCCTGTCGTCGGGGCCGTGGAAGATCAGGGTCGGGGCATGCAGGGCCGGTGCGAGGGAGCCGTCCAGCAGCCGGGCGCCGTGCAGTCCGGTCTGCCCCTCGGCGGCGCGGACGGCGAGCGGCAGCAGGGCGGCCGGGACGCCCCGAGCGACGGCCAGGGCGCGCAGCGTGGCGACCCAGTCCAGCACCGGGGAGTCGAGGACGAGACCGCAGATCCGGTCGCGCAGCGCGGAGTTGACGGCCGCGTGCAGGGCCATCGAGGCCCCGGTGGACCAGCCGTGCAGGACGACCTTCTCGGCTCCGTACCGCACGGCGAAGCGGATCGCGGCGTCCAGGTCGCGCCATTCGGATTCGCCGAGATGGGCGAGACCGTCGGGGGAACGCGGGGCTCCGGCGTCGCCGCGGTAGGCCAGGTCGAGCACGGGCAGGCGCAGGTCGTGCAGGAACCTCATGACGTTCATGGGGTGTTCCCTGGTGGTGCCGAGGCCGTGCACCGTGATGACCCAGGTGTCACGGGGGCCGGGCAGGAACCAGGCGGGCAGGGCGCCGAGTTCGCCGGGGATCTCGACCTCCCGGTGGTGGAGGCCGAGCGCCGAGAACGGGTCGCCGCTGTGCAGCTGCGGGGTGACGCGGACCTTGGCGCCGGTCTCCAGGCTGCCGCGGTCGACGCGTTCCAGTCTGCGGACGACGGTGTCGGGGGCGTGGTGGGCGTGCTCGATCACCGGGCCGACCACGGCATGGACGTCCTTGCTCACCAGTCCGTACATGCCGGGCCGCAGGGCGGTGAAGGAGCGGGTCAGGGTCACCTGCCCGGCCGCCGTGGCGTGCACGGTGAGTCTGCGGTCGGCGGGGAGCGGTCGTCCGGAGGGCGCCCTGAGGGCGGCGTCGCTGGCGAACCGGCCGGCCGCGACCGCTGCCGCACCGACGCCGAGGATCGTGGTGACGGCTGCTGCCGTAACTGTTGCCGGGCGCACTGCTCCAGTGTCGTGGGGGGTGCGGGACCCTGCCAGCGGACGGGGGCTGTCCGGCGGGCCGGCCGGGTCAGCCCGGCTGTCCGTACCCCTTGAGCGCCTCCTGCACATCGCGCAGCTGCTCCGGCGAGAGCAGGTTCGGGGTGTGTCCGGGGACGGAGCTCGCGGTGAGCCAGAGCCGGCAGAGCCATTCCAGCTGGGCGGTCCGGTCGTACGCCTCGTCCAGGGTGGCTCCGTAGGTGACGGTTCCGTGGTTCTGGAGCAGACAGCCCGTACGGCCCCGCAGGGCGGCGAGCATGTTCTCGGCCAGTTCCGCGGTGCCGTAGCGCGCGTAGGCCGCGACGCGGACGGGGCCGCCCAGCACGGCGGCGGCGTAGTGGATCGACGGGACCTCGGGGACCAGTGTGGAGACGGCCGTGGCGTGCACCGCGTGGGTGTGCACGACGGCAGCCGCGTCGGTGTTCCGGTAGACGGCGAGGTGGAGCGGCAGTTCGCTGGTCGGGGCCAGTTCGCCGAGTACGCGGTTGCCTTCCGGATCGACGCCGACGGCGTCCTCGGGGCCCAGCCGGTCGTACGGCACTCCGCTCGGCGTGACCAGGATGGTGTCGCCGACCCGTGCCGACACGTTTCCCGAGGTCCCGACGACGAGGCCCTCGGCCGCCGTCCGCCGGGCGGTGGTGACGACACCGTCCCAGGCGCGTCCGATCGCGTCCCGCTGCTGCTCGCTCATACGCCGATCCTGGCAGCCCCGGAGGCGAACGGGTATGCGATCGGCCACAGGGCGCCCCCGCCGGAAAGCCGGGCCACGCCTCGCCCGGACACAAGCGGAATGCTCCCGCTCCGGTTTGGAACACCCCAACGCCCTGCCTAGTTCATCTTCCGTTCACCCAGGTTGCCTACGGTCCACATGCCAATGACGTCGAACGATTGCCTGGGTAAATGGAACACATCACGCTGCTACTCGCGATTGTGATCGTGACAGCTCTAGTGTTCGATTTCACGAACGGTTTCCACGACACCGCGAACGCGATGGCGACGACCATCTCGACCGGTGCACTCAGACCGAAGACAGCGGTGGCCATGTCCGCCGTTCTCAATCTCGTCGGCGCGTTCCTGTCTGTGGAGGTCGCCAAGACGATCTCCGGCGGGATCATCAACGAGGACGGGCTGCGAACAGAAGTCATCTTCGCGGCACTCGTCGGCGCCATTCTGTGGAATCTGCTGACCTGGCTGGTCGGACTGCCGTCCAGCTCCTCGCACGCCCTGTTCGGCGGTCTGATCGGCGCGGCCGTGATGTCGGCGGGCTGGTCGTCCGTCAACGGCGGCACCGTCGTCACCAAGGTGCTGCTGCCTGCCCTCGCCGCCCCGATCGTCGCCGGTCTGGCCGCGCTGCTGGCCACCAGGCTGACGTACCGGATCAGCGGGAAGGTCCGCAACGACGCCCAGGAGAAGGCCACCGCCAAGGGTTACCGCGCGGGCCAGATCGCCTCGGCCGGACTGGTCTCCCTCGCCCACGGCACCAACGACGCGCAGAAGACCATGGGCATCATCACCCTGGCCCTGGTCACCGGCGGCGTCCTGCACCCGGGCGCCAACCCGCCGGTCTGGGTCATCGTCTGCGCCGGTACGGCCATCGCGCTCGGCACCTACCTGGGCGGCTGGCGCATCATCCGCACCATGGGCAGCGGCCTCACCGACCTCAGGCCGCCGCAGGGCTTCGCCGCCCAGACCAGCGCGGCCACCGTCATCCTGGCCTCCTCGCACCTCGGTTTCTCCCTCTCCACCACCCAGTCCTGCTCCGGCGCCGTGATGGGCGCGGGCCTCGGCCGCCAGGGCGGTGTGGTCCGCTGGTCCACCGCCACCCGGATGTTCGTCGCCTGGGGTCTGACCCTGCCGGCCGCGGGTCTGGTCGGCGCGGGCGCGGAACTCCTCACCAAGCAGGGCACCTGGGGTGTCGTGGTCGTCGCGGTGCTGCTGGTCGCGGGCTCCGGCGCGATCTGGCTGGTGTCGCGCCGCAAGCCGGTCGGCCACGACGACGTCGCGCCGGCGGACGTCGGCATCGAGCCCGCGGGTGTCGTCACCACGGCCATCGCCGCCGTCAGCCCGCCGCCCACCGCGGCCCAGGCGACGGCCCAGAACCTCATGACCACCATTCCGGCCCCGGCCGGAGCCACCCAGGACCCGGCGCGACCCGCCACCGTCTGACCCGGCCGTCTAAGGATTCAGCATGAACATCGACTGGGCAGCCCTCGGCTCCGTATTCGGCGTCTCCCTCGTTGTCACCGTCGCGCTGGTGGGCCTCTTCACCCTGGGCATCGTCGGCCTCTCCAAGCAGCCGGAACCGGCGACACAGGGCGGCTCCGGCGGCTCGCTGCTGCTGGCCCGCGCCGGCGCGTACGTCTGCTTCACGCTGTGCGCGGCGGCCGTCGCGTACGGCATCTATCTGATCGTCGCCTGAGAGCCTGTCGGGTGACCTCGGATCGGGCCGGACACCACAGGTGTCCGGCCCGATGTGGGTCTCAGCACACTGCGCCGTCGCAGGTCAACGGCAGGTTGACGGGCGTTCGCACAGCGTGGTGGACTGCCGGAGCCAATTACGGCGACAGCAGAGGAAGCCGGTGCGAATCCGGCGCGGTCCCGCCACTGTCACCGGGGAGCGGTCCCCCACACCGGAAGTCACGGCACGCGCGAGCGGGCTGGAAGGCCGGGGGAACCGCGGATCCGGGAGCCAGGAGACTCTCGTCGCCGGTCACGTCGAACCAGGGCGCGGACCCTGAGTGAGGACATATCGCCATGCCTGGCCGCCCTGCGTCCGCTGTTCCGGCGCTCTCGACGAGAGCCGCCTGTACGAAGGTCCTCCGAGGCACGACGGCCGGTTGAGCCGTGCGAGCCGACCGCATCTTCGCGTACGGCGCCACGGCCGGTCTGATCGGCGATCTGCTGCTCGGTGACCCCCGCAGGGGACACCCGGTCGCCGCCTTCGGGCGGGCCGCGGCGGGCGTCGAACGCCGTCTGTGGCGCGACCACCGCGGGTGGGGCGCGCTGCACACCCTCGTCTGCGCCGGAGGCGCTGCAGGTGGTGCCGCGCTGATCACCCGCGCCGTACGCCGCAGCCCCGCCGCCTCCGTGGCGCTGACCGCGGCCGTCACCTGGTCCGTCGTCGGCGGTACGTCCCTGGGGCGCGAGGCGCGGGCCATCGGCGACGCCCTGGCGGCCGGTGACCTCGACCTGGCCCGCGAGCGGCTGCCGCATCTGTGCGGGCGCGACCCGCAGTCCCTGGACGGGCCGCAGATCGCCCGCGCCGTGGTGGAGTCCGTGGCGGAGAACACCTCGGACGCCGTGGTCGGCGCCCTGGTGTGGGGCGCGCTGGCCGGGGTCCCCGGGCTGGCCGGCTTCCGGGCCGCCAACACCCTCGACGCGATGGTCGGTCACAAGTCGCCCCGCCACCATCGCTACGGCTGGGCCTCGGCCCGCCTCGACGACCTCGCGGGCTGGCCCGGCGCCCGGCTCACGGCCCTGCTCGCCGTGGCCGCCGGGGGGCGGCCGGACGGAGCGGTCCGCGCCTGGCGGGCCGATGCCGCCAAGCACCCGAGCCCCAACGCGGGCCCGGTGGAGGCCTCGTTCGCGGGTGCGCTCGGCGTACGCCTCGGCGGAACCCTCGCGTACGGCGGCCGGGTCGAGCACCGCCCCGTGCTCAACGGGGAGACGGGCCGGGCCGTGGAGGCCGAGGACATCGAGGCCGCGGTACGGCTGTCGCGCCGGGTGGGCGCGCTGGCCCTCGGCGTGTGCGTGGCGGGACGGATCGGCGCGGCCCTCGCCGCACGACGGATCGCGGGGCGCCGGACGGCAGCGCCTCGCATCGCAGGACGGAGAAGCACATGAGCGGCGGACTGCTGGTCGCCGGAACCACTTCCGACGCGGGCAAGAGCGTCGTGACGGCAGGCATCTGCCGCTGGCTCGTGCGCCGGGGCGTGAAGGTGGCGCCCTTCAAGGCGCAGAACATGTCGCTGAACTCGTTCGTCACCCGCGAGGGTGCCGAGATCGGGCGCGCCCAGGCCATGCAGGCCCAGGCCGCCCGCGTCGAGCCGACCGCGCTGATGAACCCGGTCCTGCTCAAGCCCGGCAGCGACCGCTCCAGCCAGGTCGTCCTGATGGGGAAGCCGGTCGGCGAGATGAGCGCGCGCGGCTACCACGGGGGCAGGCAGGAAGCGCTCCTCTCCACGGTCATGGACTGCCTGGAGCAGCTCCGGGGCACGTACGACGCGGTGATCTGCGAGGGGGCGGGCAGCCCGGCCGAGATCAATCTGCGGCGCACGGACATCGTGAACATGGGCATCGCACGGGCGGCGCGCTTCCCGGTGGTGGTCGTCGGCGACATCGACCGCGGCGGCGTCTTCGCCTCCTTCTTCGGTACGACGGCGCTGCTCGCCGCCGAGGACCAGTCGCTGATCGCCGGCTATCTCGTCAACAAGTTCCGCGGCGACGTGTCGCTGCTGGAGCCGGGCCTGGAGATGCTGCGGGACATCACCGGGCGGCCGACGTACGGAGTGCTGCCCTTCGCCCACGGTCTCGGCATCGACGAGGAGGACGGTCTGCGGGTCTCGTTGCGCGGAGCCGTGCGCGAATCGGTCGTCGCGCCGCCGCACGGCGAGGACGTGCTGCGCGTCGCGGTGTGCGCGGTGCCCCTGATGTCGAACTTCACCGATGTGGACGCGCTGGCCGCCGAGCCCGGCGTCGTCGTCAGGTTCGTGGACCGCGCCGAGGAGCTGTCCGACGCCGACCTCGTCGTCGTGCCGGGCACCCGCGGCACCGTGAAGGCGCTGGCCTGGCTGCGCGAGCGCGGCCTCGCCGACGCGCTGGCGCGGCGCGCGGCCGAGGGCCGGCCGGTCCTCGGCATCTGCGGCGGCTTCCAGCTCCTCGGCGAGCACATCGAGGACGAGGTCGAGTCGCGGGCCGGGCTGGTCGAGGGCCTCGGCCTCCTCCCCGTACGCATCCGCTTCGACCGCGAGAAGACCCTGGCCCGGCCCGTCGGCGAGGCGCTCGGCGCGCCCGTCGAGGGGTACGAGATCCACCACGGCGTGGCGGACGTACGCGGCGGAGAGGCGTTCCTCGACGGTTGCCGGGTCGGCGCCGTGTGGGGCACCCACTGGCACGGTTCGCTGGAGAGCGACGAATTCCGCCGCCGTTTCCTGACCGAGGTCGCGCGGGCCGCCGGCCGGCGCTTCGTCCCCGCTCCCGACACCGGGTTCGCGGCGCTGCGCGAGGAGCAGCTCGACCGCCTCGGCGATCTCGTCGAAGAGCACGCGGACACCGACGCGTTGCTCCGGCTCATAGAGTCGGGTGCGCCGCCGGGGCTCCCCTTCATCGCCCCGGGAGCCCCCGCGGCCCCCGCGGCCCCGGGAGGCCACCGATGACCCCGGGCGCCGGCCGAGGCCGCCTTGTTCATGCCCATTCACCCGCAGGAAGGATCGCCTCGTGAGCACGCATTTCCCGTTCACCGCCGTCGTCGGGCAGCAGGACCTGCAACTCGCCCTGCTGCTCAACTCCGTCGCACCGAACATCGGTGGCGTGCTCGTACGGGGAGAGAAGGGCACCGCGAAGAGCACCGCCGTGCGCGCGCTCTCGGCGCTGCTGCCGGGGGTGAACGTCGTGTCCGGGTGCCGTTTCTCCTGCGACCCCGCGTCGCCGGACCCGGCGTGTCCCGACGGTCCCCATGAGGCGGGGACCGGTGTGTCGCGGGACGCCCGGATGGTGGAGCTGCCCGTCGGCGCGTCCGAGGACCGGCTCGTCGGGGCGCTCGACATCGAGCGGGCGCTCGCGGAGGGCGTGAAGGCGTTCGAGCCGGGCCTGCTCGCCGACGCGCATCGCGGGATTCTCTACGTCGACGAGGTCAACCTGCTCCACGACCACCTCGTGGACCTGTTGCTGGACGCGGCCGCCATGGGTGCCTCGTACGTCGAGCGCGAAGGCGTCTCGGTACGGCACGCGGCGCGCTTCCTGCTCGTCGGGACGATGAACCCCGAGGAGGGCGAACTGCGGCCGCAACTGCTCGACCGCTTCGGGCTGACCGTCGAGGTCGCCGCGTCCCGGGAGACGGATCAGCGGGTCGAGGTCGTGCGGCGGCGCCTCGCGTACGACGACGACCCTGCGGCTTTCGCAGCCGGCTGGGCCGACGAGGAGGACGCGCTGCGGGCGCGGATCGTCGCCGCGCGTGCGCTGCTGCCCGAAGTGCGGCTCGGGGACGCGGCGTTGCGGCAGATCGCGGCCACCTGCGCGGCCTTCGAGGTCGACGGGATGCGCGCGGACATCGTGATGGCGCGGACGGCCACCGCACTGGCCGCCTGGGCGGGACGTACGGATGTGCTCGCCGAAGACGTGCGGCAGGCGGCCCTGCTCGCGCTCCCCCACCGGCGTCGGCGCAATCCGTTCGACGCGCCGGGGCTCGACGAGGACAAGCTCGACGACACGCTGGAGCAGAACCGCGGCGAGGACGAGGACCCCGACCCGGACGGCCCCGGTGGCGGCGGCCGGCCCCCGCGGGGCGACGGCCCCGACACGCCGCCGCAGCCCGAGGGCGAGGCGGGCGACACGCCCGCGCCGTCCGTGCCCGAGCAGGGTCGGGGGCAGTCCTCCGGGGGCGGTGAGCAGCAACCGGTACGCGCCGGCGAGCCGTTCCGCACGAAGATGCTGAGCGTTCCCGGTCTGGGCGAGGGTGCGGCGGGGCGGCGGTCCCGGGCGCGCACCGAGCACGGGCGTACGACTGGTGCGCGGCGTCCGCAGGGCGCCCTGACCAAGCTGCATCTGGCGGCGACCGTGCAGGCCGCCGCCCCGCATCAGCGGGCGCGGGGGCGGTCCGGGCGCGGGCTGGTGGTCCGGCGGGACGATCTGCGGCAGGCGGCCCGGGAGGGGCGCGAGGGGAATCTCGTGCTCTTCGTGGTGGACGCCTCCGGGTCGATGGCGGCCCGCCAGCGGATGGCCGCCGTGAAGGGCGCGGTCCTCTCGCTGCTGCTGGACGCGTACCAGCGGCGGGACAAGGTCGGGCTGATCACCTTCCGGGGCAAGGACGCCGAGGTGGCGCTGCCGCCGACGTCCTCGGTGGACGCCGCGGCGGCGCGGCTGGAACTGCTGCCGACCGGTGGGCGCACCCCCGTCGCGGCCGGGCTGCTGAAGGCCCATGAGGTGCTGCGGGTGGAGCGGTTGCGTGATCCGTCGCGTCGGCCGCTGCTGGTCGTGGTGACCGACGGGCGGGCGACCGGGGGGCCCGATCCGGTGGCGCTGGCGACCCGGGCGGCACGGCTGCACGAGGCGGAGGGCATCGCGTCCGTCGTCGTGGACTGCGAGTCGGGGCCGGTACGGCTCGGCCTCGCGGGAAGCCTCGCGCACGATCTCGGGGGCAGTGCCGTCACGCTCGACGAGCTGCGGGCCGACTCGATCGCCGGGCTCGTCAAGGACGTTCAGGAAACCAACAGGAGGGCCGCGTAATGCCACAGGGACAGCCGACCACCGTGCCCGACGACGGGCTCACCACCCGTCAGCGCCGCAATCGTCCGCTGCTGATGGTGCACACCGGCATCGGCAAGGGGAAGTCGACGGCGGCCTTCGGGCTCGCGCTGCGCGCCTGGAATCAGGGGTGGCCCATCGGCGTCTTCCAGTTCGTCAAGTCGGCGAAGTGGAAGGTCGGCGAGGAGAACGCGCTGAAGGTCCTCGGCGCGAGCGGCGAGGGCGGGTCCGTCGTCTGGAACAAGATGGGCGAGGGCTGGTCGTGGGTGCAGCGCGACGACCAGCTGAACAACGAGGAGGCGGCGCGCGAGGGCTGGGAGCAGGTCAAGCGCGACCTGGCCGCCGAGACGTACCGGCTGTACGTCCTCGACGAGTTCGCGTACCCGATGCACTGGGGATGGGTCGACACCGACGAGGTGATCGACGTGCTGCGCGACCGTCCCGGGACGCAGCACGTGGTCATCACCGGGCGCAACGCACCGCAGAAGCTGCTGGACGCCGCCGACCTGGTGACCGAGATGTCGAAGGTCAAGCACCCGATGGACGCCGGTCAGAAGGGTCAGCGGGGCATCGAATGGTGAGGGACCGGCGGTGAACGTTCCTCGTCTGGTGATCGCCGCGCCCTCGTCGGGCAGCGGCAAGACCACCGTCGCCACGGGGCTGATGGCGGCCTTCGCGGGGCGGGGCCTCGCCGTGTCCCCGCACAAGGTCGGGCCCGACTACATCGACCCCGGCTATCACACGCTGGCCACGGGCCGGCCGGGGCGGAACCTCGACGCGTACATGTGCGGCCCCGATCTGGTCGCCCCGCTGTTCGCGCACGGGGCGCGGGGGTGCGACCTGGCGGTGGTCGAGGGCGTGATGGGGCTGTACGACGGGGCTGCGGGGCAGGGCGAACTGGCGTCGACCGCCCAGGTCGCGAAGCTGCTGCGGGCGCCCGTGGTGCTGGTCGTCGACGCGTCGTCGCAGTCGCGTTCCGTGGCCGCGCTGGTGCACGGCTTCGCCTCGTGGGATCCGCAGGTGCGGATCGGCGGGGTGATTCTGAACAAGGTCGCCTCCCAGCGGCACGAGGCGCTGTTGCGGGACGCCCTCGACGAGTCCGGTCTGCCGGTGCTGGGGGTGTTGCGGCGGGCCGAGCAGGTGGCTGTGCCGTCGCGGCATCTGGGGCTGGTGCCGGTGGCCGAGCGGCGCGGCGACGCGGTGGGCGCGGTCGAGGCGATGCGGGAGCAGGTGGTGGCGGGGTGCGATCTGGACGCGCTGATGGCGTTGGCCCGGTCCGCGCCCGCGTTGCCGAGTGAGGTGTGGGACGCGACAGAGGCGATCGGCGCCTGCGGCGGGCCTGTTCCGCTGCCCGCCCCCGTTGGTGGCCGGGGCCCGGTCGTGGCCGTGGCCTCCGGCGCCGCGTTCACCTTCTCCTACGCCGAGCACGCCGAGCTGCTCACCGCCGCCGGGGCCGAAGTCGTGCCGTTCGATCCCTTGCGGGACGAGGCGTTGCCCCGGGGCACGCATGGGCTGGTCATAGGCGGGGGTTTCCCGGAGGTGTACGCCTCCGAGCTGTCGGCCAACACGGCGCTGCGCAAGGCCGTCGTCGAGCTGGCGGAGTCGGGGGCTCCGGTCTCCGCCGAGTGTGCGGGGCTGCTGTATCTGGCGCGTTCGCTCGACGGGCTGCCGATGTGCGGGGTCCTCGATGCCGAGGCGCGGATGTCGAAGCGGCTGACGCTCGGCTACCGGCAGGCCGTGGCGGTCTCCGACAGTGTGCTGGCGGCGCCCGGCACACGGGTGCGCGGGCACGAGTTCCACCGGACCGTGCTGGAGCCGGGTGCCGGGGCCGCTCCGGCGTGGGGCATGCACCAGCCGGAGCGGCGGGTCGAGGGGTTCGTGCAGGGCGGCGTGCACGCCAGCTATCTGCATACGCACTGGGCCTCGGAGCCCGGCATGGCCCGCCGGTTCGTCGAGCGGTGCGGGAGATGAACCGCGGCCGCGCTGCGAGCAGGGCGACCGGCGTCGGTGCCGGCTTCGGCGTCGGGCCGGCCGGCCCGGCACCGGCGCGGTGCTCAGTCCGCGATGCCCACCACGAGCCAGATGAAGCCCACCCCGGCCACGGTGCACAGCAGCGTGGAGCGGGCCGGGTGTTCGTGGTGTGCCTCGGGAAGGATCTCGGCGGCGGCGAGGTAGAGCAGTGCGCCGCTGAAGAAGCCGAGATAGCAGCCGAGGAGTTCCGCCGGAAGGGTGAACAGCAGGGTCGTCGCGGCGCCCACGAGCGGCGCCAGGGCGTCCGCGAACAGCATGAGCACGGCCTTGCGGCGGGCGTTCCCGTACAGGCTGGTGATCGTGTAGGTGTTGAAGCCGTCGGCGAAGTCGTGCGTGATGACGGCGAGGGCCACGGCGGCCCCCATGCCGGCGCCCACCTGGAACGCCGCGCCGAGTGCGACGCCGTCCATCAGGCTGTGGCCGACCATCGCCGCCGCTGCCGTGAGCCCGACCTGCGGCACCCGCTCCTCGCCCGCGCCGTGTGCCGCCTGGCGTACGGCGAGCAGCCGCTCCACGAGGTGGGCGAGGAGGAAGCCGCCCACGAACAGCAGCAGGGCGGCCGGGACCCCGAAGACGGGTCCGCCCGCGGCTTCGATCGCCTCCGGCAGCAGGTCCAGGCCGACCACTCCGAGCATCAGCCCGCCGGCGAAGCCGAGCACGAGGTGGCGGCGGTCGGTGACGCGCTGGGCGACCCAGCCGCCTGCCAGGGTCATCAGGAACGCGCCGAGCGCGACGAACACCGCCATGCGCTCTTGCTAGCCGATTGACCCCGGTGCGCGCATCTCAGCGCGCCCTGCCGCCCGCCCGGCGTCGCTCCTCCCTCTCCCCGCATTCCGAAAGGACCCTGCTCCATGTCCGAAGCCGTCGACGCAGCCGCCGTGTTGCGCCCCGCTTCGCTCGCCGTCGGGGTCGGCGCGTCCAGGGGCGCACCGGTCGACGAGATCCTCGGGCTGGTCCGGGACGCCCTGCGCGAGGCCGGGCTCTCGCCGCTGGGCATCGCGGAGCTGGTGACCGTGGACGCCAAGGCGGACGAACCGGGAATCGTCGCCGCCGCCGCCGCGCTCGGCGTACCGCTGCGTACGTACCCGGCCGGGGAGCTGGCCCGTATCGAGGTGCCCGGTCCGTCCGGCGCACCGCTCGCCGCTGTCGGAACGCCGTCGGTCGCGGAGGCCGCAGCGCTCGCGGCGGGGGGTGAGCTCCTCGTACCGAAGCGGAAGTCGGCCCCGCAGGGGCGGGCTCCGATGGCGACCTGTGCGGTGGCGCGCCGCGATCCGCGCGGGCGGGCGGCGGCCGTCGCGCTCCCGGCGCCGGACGTGCCGTCCGGTCCCGACCGTTGCGTGAAACCGGGTGCCGGGCGCATAGTCGTTCTGCCGGACTTCGAGGACAATGTGGGGCTGCCGCAGCAGTCGGCCTCCCGCCCCGACGACGACGGCCATCACCACCACCCCACGGCGGCCATGCACACTCCCACGGAAAGTCCCGACGCGACCGGCGCGGGCACGCACGATCTGCGGCACCACGGTGACGCGGAAGTACGGGGACGGGACCGGGATCTGACCGATCTCGCCGTCAACGTACGGGCCGGTACTCCCCCGGCCTGGCTGAGGGAGCGGATATCCGCGTCACTGGGCTCGCTCGCCGCCTACCCGGACGGCCGTCCGGCGCGGGCGGCGGTCGCGGAGCGGCACGGGCTGCCGGTGGAGCGGGTGCTGCTGACGGCGGGTGCGGCGGAGGCGTTCGTGCTGATCGCACGGGCGCTGCCGGTCTGCCGTCCGGTCGTGGTCCATCCGCAGTTCACCGAGCCGGAGGCGGCGCTGCGCGCGGCCGGGCACCAGGTGGGGCGGGTGCTGCTGCGGGCCGAGGACGGGTTCCGGCTGGACCCCTCGGCGGTGCCCGAGGACGCGGATCTGGTGGTGGTCGGCAATCCGACCAACCCCACGTCCGTGCTGCATCCGGCGGCGGTGCTGGAGCAACTGGCGCGTCCCGGCCGGACGCTGGTGGTCGACGAGGCGTTCATGGACGCGGTGCCGGGCGAGCGCGAAACACTGTGCGGGCGTACGGACGTGCCGGGGCTGGTCGTGCTGCGGAGCCTCACCAAGACCTGGGGGCTCGCGGGGCTGCGGATCGGTTATGTGCTGGCCGACCAGGGGACCGTCCGCGCGCTGGAGGAGACCCAGCCGCTGTGGCCGGTGTCGTCCCCGGCTCTGACGGCGGCCGAGGCGTGCATGGAACCGCGGGCCCTGGCCGAGGCGGCTGCCGCCGCGGAGCGGATCGCGGTGGACCGGGCCCATCTGGTGGCGGGGCTCATGGAGTTCACCGAGGTGCGGGTGGCGGAGCCGGCCGAGGGGCCGTTCGTCCTGGTGCGGCTGGAACGGGCCGCCGAGGTGCGGGAGCGGTTGCGGTTGCTGGGGTTCGCGGCGCGCCGGGGAGATACGTTTCCCGGGCTCGGCCCCGAGTGGCTGCGGCTGGCCGTGCGCGACCGGGCCACGACCAACCGCTTCCTGCAGGCATTCGACCAGGCACTCCAGACGCTGGGTGCGGCCATGCGCTGACGGGGCGCCCGCGGGGAGCAGCACCCCGTCACAGGAACGCCGCTCCCCTCAAGCCCCGGAAAGGGTCAGCCCTGGGCGCGCCGCCTGGCCACGACCACCGCCCCGGCGCCCGCCGCCAGCAGTGCGACCGCGCCGCCCGCGATGTACGGAGTGGCGGAACTGCCGCCGGTCTCCGCGAGGTTGGAGTCGACGGCCGGTTCGTGGCCGGTGCCGGTCTGCGGCTTCACACCGCCGTTGCTGTTGCCCCCGCTGCCGCTGGAACCGCCGTTGCCGGAGGCGCCGCCGTCACTGGAACCACCGTCGCTGGAGCCGCCATCGCTCGACCCGCCATCGCTCGACCCGCCGTTGCTCGACCCGCCGTTGTCGCTGCCGCCGGGTCCGGTCGACTTCGGCGTCTCGCAGGTCGCCTCGACGAGCGTGATCTCGCCCTGCACATCGGCGACGTTCAGTTTGAGCGGGTTGACGGAGACCTTCAGCCGCAGCGCGGTCGCCGCGGCGGTGCGCGAGGTGGTGTGCGTCTTCGAGAGGTCGAGGGTCACCTCGCCGACACCCGGAACGCTGACCTGCGTGGTACCGCCCGCGGTGAGATCGATCCGCTTGCCGAGGACCGACACGTGCCCCAGCACGTTCGACTCGGCGACCGGCTTCCGGCCCACCTCGCAGACCGCCTTGGACGTGACCTTCTCCACCTCGATCAGTGAGAGCAGCGGCAGCCCGGGGACGTGGACCCGGGCCTTCGCCACATTGCTGTAGCCCTCGGCCCGGTGCTTGTCGACGGTCGCGTTCGCGGTGGCCACATCGGCGGCGAGCACGCTGACCGGCCGGCCGCCGTCCACCCCGTCGAGCCGCACGCTGAGCGCGGTCTCCTTGGCGTCGGCGGGCGCCTTCACCTCATTGAGCGTGGCCCTGAGCGGCACGTCGACCGTCTTGTTCAGGAGCGAGACGTCGAGTGCGGCACGGAGTACGACCGCGCTCGCCTTCCCGTCGCCGGTGGTCGTGGTGGTCGCGGTGGCGGCCTGCGCCGGCACGGCGACCAGCAGGGCGACGGGAGCGGCGGCGACCGCCAGGGCGGCCAGGCGGAAGGTGTTGCTGTTCAAAGTGGTGGAACCCCCACAAGAGACATGGAGCCACCGGTGCCGTCCAATGGGGGACATCGAGAGCTCCGGTGGCCTCGACCCCGAAAGCTTTACGCACGGAGGGTGAACTGGCGGACACCTGACGTGAGTTCACCCCAAAGAGGGGTTTCCGTGCCTGTATTCGATTATCTCGGGACGTTCGTTCCTCCGGGTCACCCGATCCGCTGAGCGCGGTCGGCGCCGGAGCCGACTGCGCCGGGGTGCGCGCGAAGGTGTTTCAACGACAGGGCAGGGGTTCGGTAACTGCCCGTCAACACGGCGTACCCCGGCCGGAGGGCCGCCGGACTCAGCCGATCACCCGCCCGTTCAGCACCACCCGCCGCGGCGCCGCGAGCACCCGTACGTCCGCCCGCGGGTCCTCGTCGTACACCACCAGGTCCGCCGGGGCGCCCTCCTCCAGCACCGATCGCCCCAGCCACTGCCGGGCGCCCCAGGTCGTCGCGGAGAGCGCGTCCAGGGCCGGGATGCCCGCCTTCACCAGCTCGGCGACCTCGTCCGCCACCAGTCCGTGGGCGAGCACACCGCCCGCGTCGGTGCCGACGAAGACCGGGACCCCGGCGTCGTACGCGGCGCGCACCGTGTCGTAGCGCCGCTCGTGCAGCCGCCGCATATGGGCCGACCAGCGGGGGAACTTGGCGTCGCCGCCCGCCGCGAGCGAGGGGAACGTGGCGATGTTGACCAGGGTGGGGACGATCGCGACCCCGCGCTCGGCGAACAGCGGAATGGTGTCCTCGGTGAGCCCGGTGGCGTGCTCGATGCAGTCGATCCCGGCCTCGACGAGATCGCGCAGCGAGTCCTCGGCGAAGCAGTGCGCGGTGACCCGGGCACCGAGCCGGTGCGCCTCGGCGATGGCCGCCTGGACCGCGTCGCGCGGCCAGAGGGCGGTCAGATCGCCCACCTCCCGGTCGATCCAGTCGCCGACCAGCTTCACCCAGCCGTCGCCGCGGCGCGCCTCCTGCGCGACGTACGCGACCAGCTCCTCCGGCTCGATCTCATGGGCGTAGTTCCGGGTGTACCTGCGGGGCCTGGCGATGTGCCGGCCGGCCCTGATGATCTTCGGCAGGTCCTCGCGGTCGTCGATCCACCGGGTGTCGGCCGGTGAACCCGCGTCCCGCAGCAGCAGCGCGCCCGCCTCCCGGTCGGCGAGGGCCTGCTTCTCGCTGGTCGCCGCGTCGACGGCGCCGTGGTGGTCGAGCCCGACGTGGCAGTGGGCGTCCACCAGGCCCGGCAGCGCCCAGCCGGTGAGGGTCACCGCCCCGTCCCCGCCGGCCGGTCTCCCGTACGAGATCCGTCCGTCGACCACCCAGAGCTCGTCCCGTACGTCCTCGGGACCGACGAGCACCCGCCCCTTCACATGCAGCACCTGCGATGCCTTGTGATCACTCATGGGCAGCACTGTACGAGGCGGCGCGCGGGGCCCTGGGTACGCTTCGACGGAAGCACCGCCCGTACGCGCCACCGCGCACCGACCCGACCCGACCCGAAGAGAGCACCACCGTGACGCACCCCTTCCTCGACCTCGCCCCGCTCACCGCCGCGCACTTCGCGGCCATCGAGCAGCGGGTGGCCGGCCTCCTCGCCACCGAGCAGGACGTCGTCATCATGCAGGGCGAGGCGCTGCTCCCCCTCGAAGGCTGCATCCGGGGCGGCGCCCGGCCCGGCTCGACCGCGCTGAACGTCGTCACCGGGCCGTACGGGCAGACCTTCGGGAACTGGCTGCGGGACTGCGGTGCCAATGTGGTCGACCTGACGGTCCCCTTCCACACGGCGGTCACCGCCGACCAGGTCGCGCGGGCGCTGGCCGAGCACCCGGAGATCGACTTCGTCTCCCTGGTCCACGCGGAGGCGGCGACCGGCAACACCAATCCGGTCGCCGAGATCGGCGAGGTGGTCCGTTCGCACGGGGCGCTGTTCATGCTGGACGCCGTCGCCTCGGTGGGTGCCGAGCCGCTGCTGCCGGACGTGTGGGGCGTCGACCTCTGCGTGATCGGCGCGCAGAAGGCGATGGGCGGCCCGGCCGGGGTGTCGGCGGTGTCGGTGAGCGAGCGCGCCTGGGAGCGGATCGCCGCCAACCCCGAGGCTCCGCGCCGCTCGTACCTCTCGCTCCTGGACTGGAAGGAGCGCTGGATCGACGGCGGCCGCAAGGCCCTGCTGCACGCCCCCGCCCAGCTGGAGATGCTGGCGCTGGAGGCCTGTGTGGAGCGGATCGAGGCCGAGGGCCTGGACGCGCTGATGGCCCGTCACGCCGCGGCCGCCGCGGCGACCCGTGTGGGCGCGGTGGCGCTCGGCGGCGGCCTTTCGCCGTACGTGCACGCGGCCGGGGAGGCGGCGCCGGTCGCGACGACGCTGCGCGCCCCCGAGGGGGTCGACGCCGCCGAACTGGTCGCACGGGCACTCGCGGCCGACCCGTCCTTGCCGCTGATCGCGGGCGGGGGTGCACTGTCCAAGGAGATGATCCGGGTCAATCACTACGGCGTGGACGCGACGCGGGGCGCGGTGCGGTCCTCGCTCGCGGCACTGGGGGCGGCGCTGGCCGATGCGGGCCGGCAGGTCGACTTCGAAGCTGCCCGCAAGGCCGTCTCGGAAACCTGGCCGAGCGAATAAATACGCACCGGCACGCCAATATTTCATAAATGCGGGGAGCTGCCTTATTCAGAGCAGCTCCCCGCATTCTTCTGCCCGCTTTCCCGGACCCTAAACACCCCGGTTTCCAGGAGCCCCTTCCACACAATTCCGTTGCGTCGCCCGCGAGTTACGCCCATGTGACCGACTCCACATCGCGACCGTTATGACGGATAAATGACACACGAAACGGGATAAAGCACATCGGGCCCGCGCCAGGGCACGCGCCCGCCTGATAACACAGAGAACCGCTCCACCCAACCCTTCGCGTCGATGCAATTTCAGAATTTGCTGGGTAAATTCAATTCGCATGACCGCCGCACCAGCAGATTTTGCACGTGCCCGAAACGAATTCATCACCATCGACACCCCACGAGTGGAGGACGGGGCCGCGATCTGGCGCATGGCCCGCGACTCCGAGGTCCTGGACCTCAACTCCTCGTACAGCTACCTGCTGTGGTGCCGTGACTTCGCGGCGACCTCCGTGGTCGCCCGCGACGAGGCCGGCGAGCCCATCGCCTTCGTGACGGGATACCTCCGGCCGGACCGCCCCGGGACGCTCGTCGTCTGGCAGGTGGCCGTCGACCACGGCCACCGCGGGACCGGCCTGGCGGGCAAGCTGCTGGACGCGCTGACCTCGCGGGTCGCCGCCGAACAGGGCCTGGCCTCGGTCGAGACGACCGTCACCCCGGACAACACCGCGTCGGACCGGCTGTTCACCTCCTACGCACAGCGCCACGACGTGGCCCTGGAACGCAAGGTGCTCTTCGACGGCGGGCTGTTCCCCGAGGACACGCACCTGCCCGAAGTCCTGTACCGCATCGGCCCGTTCCACGCGTGAGCGCCTTCGCACCGCCCCGTTCCACGCCCGAGCCCGCCCGCACCGCCGCCCGTCACACACCCCCCGCAAGCAGGAGACTCCCTGTGACCATCACCCCGCCCGCCCTGAGTGTCTTCGAGACCCTGGAGTCGGAGGTACGGAGCTACTGCCGCGGCTGGCCCGCGGTGTTCGACCGTGCCCAGGGCGCCCGGCTGACCGACGAGGACGGCCACACCTACCTGGACTTCTTCGCCGGCGCGGGATCGCTCAACTACGGCCACAACAACCCGGTCATGAAGCGCGCGCTGATCGACTACATCGAGCGCGACGGCATCACCCACGGCCTCGACATGGCCACCACCGCGAAACGCGCGTTCCTGGAGTCCTTCCAGAACAACGTGCTGCGTCCGCGCGACCTCCCGTACAAGGTGATGTTCCCCGGACCGACCGGGACCAACGCGGTCGAGGCCGCGCTGAAGCTGGCCCGCAAGGTGAAGGGGCGCGAGTCGATCGTCTCGTTCACCAACGCCTTCCACGGCATGTCGCTGGGTTCGCTCGCCGTCACCGGCAACGCCTTCAAGCGGGCCGGGGCGGGCATCCCCCTGGTGCACGGCACCCCGATGCCGTTCGACAACTACCTCGACGGCCGGGTACCCGACTTCCTCTGGTTCGAGCGGCTCCTGGAGGACCAGGGCTCCGGCCTCAACAAGCCCTCCGCGGTGATCGTCGAGACCGTGCAGGGCGAAGGCGGCATCAATGTGGCGCGCCCCGAGTGGCTGCGGGCACTGTCCGACCTGTGCCACCGCCGCGACATGCTCCTGATCGTCGACGACATCCAGATGGGCTGCGGACGTACCGGGGCGTTCTTCTCCTTCGAGGAGGCCGGCATCACGCCCGACATCGTCACCCTGTCGAAGTCCATCAGCGGCTACGGCCTGCCGATGTCGCTCTGCCTGTTCAACCCGGAGCTGGACATCTGGGGACCGGGCGAGCACAACGGCACCTTCCGCGGCAACAACCCGGCGTTCGTCACGGCCACCGCCGCGCTGGACGCCTACTGGGCGGACGGTCAGATGGAGAAGCAGACCCTGGCCCGGGGCGAGCAGGTCGAGCAGACGCTGCTCGCGATCTGCGACGAACACACCCGGCTCGGTGCGCGGTTCCGGGGCCGCGGCCTGGTGTGGGGCATGGAGTTCACCGACGCGTCGCGTGCCGCCGCGATCTGCGCCCGTGCCTTCGAGCTGGGCCTCCTGGTCGAGACCTCCGGCCCGAAGAGCGAGGTCGTGAAGCTGCTGCCGCCGCTGACCGTCACCCCCGAGGAGCTGGACGAGGGGCTGCGCACGCTGGCCCGCGCGGTCCGCGACACCGCCTGATCCCGGGCCCGCCCCGACGCGGGTCCGACGAGAAACACCGCTGCAGAGAGAAAGGCACCGACCCACCGTGATCGTCCGATCGTTCCGTGACATAGAGAACACCGACCGGCATGTGAAGGCCGCTTCCGGCACCTGGGAGAGCAAGCGCATCGTGCTCGCGCAGGAGAAGGTGGGCTTCTCGCTCCACGAGACAACGATGTACGCGGGCACCGAGACGTCGATGTGGTACGCGAACCACATCGAGGCCGTCCTGTGCGTCGAGGGCGAGGCCGAGCTCACCGACGACGAGACCGGCGAGAAGCACTGGATCACCCCCGGCACGATGTATCTGCTGAATGGCCATGAACACCACACCATGCGGCCGAAGACCGACTTCCGCTGCGTCTGTGTCTTCAACCCACCGGTCACCGGGCGGGAGGAGCACGACGAGAACGGTGTCTACCCGCTGCTCACCGAGGAGGGCTGAACCATGACCACCGATGTGCGCGCCGACCTTTACCCGACACGCGGCACCGCCGAGATGACAACCCCCCGTCAGGACCCGGTGATCTGGTCCGCGCCCGGCGCCCCGGGGCCGGTGGGCGTGAAGGATCTCCAGGCCTTCGAACGCGACGGCTTCCTCTCCGTGGACCGGATGATCACGCCCGACGAGGTGGCCGTCCTCCACACCGAACTGGAACGTCTGATCGCCGACCCGTCGGTCCGGGCCGACGAGCGCTCGATCATCGAGCCGAAGTCGCAGAAGGTGCGGTCGGTCTTCGAGGTCCACCGGATCAGCGAGGTCTTCGCCCGGCTGGTGAGCGACGAGCGGGTGGTGGGCCGGGCCCGTCAGATCCTCGGCTCGGACGTGTACGTCCACCAGTCCCGGATCAACGTCAAGCCGGGCTTCGGTGCTTCGGGGTTCTACTGGCACTCGGACTTCGAGACCTGGCACGCCGAGGACGGTCTGCCGAACATGCGGGCGGTGTCCGTGTCGATCGCGCTGACCGAGAACCACGACACCAACGGCGGGCTGATGATCATGCCTGGCTCGCACAAGTCGTTCCTCGGCTGTGCGGGCGGGACGCCGAAGGACAACTACAAGCAGTCCCTGAAGATGCAGGACGCCGGCACCCCGTCCGACGAGGCGCTGACGAAGATGGCCGACCGGCACGGCATCAAGCTCTTCACGGGCAAGGCGGGTTCGGCGACCTGGTTCGACTGCAACTGCATGCACGGCTCGGGCGACAACATCACTCCGTACCCCCGCAGCAATGTCTTCATCGTCTTCAACAGCGTGGAGAACGCCGCCGGGGAGCCGTTCTCGGCACCGACGCGGCGGCCGGAGTTCATCGGGGCGCGGGACTTCACGCCGGTGAGGTGAGGGACTGCCGGGCCGAATCGGGACCGGGCGGGCGGTGCGGCGGTGTCGCACCGCCCGCCTCCGCCGAAAGCCGGTGGACCACGACGGCCCCGCCCGGAGACAGTGGGGCCCATGACCTCACTCGTACGTCACATCACGATCGACTGCGCCGACGCCTACGGGCTGGCCGGTTTCTGGGCCGGAGTGCTCGGCGCGCGGATCTCGGACGGGGACGCCCCCGGTGATCCCGAGGCGCTCGTCGAGTCCCCCGGTGCCGCGCTGCTCTTCATCTCGGTGCCGGAAGCGAAGAGCGCCAAGAACCGTGTCCACCTGGACATCCAGCCGCAGGACCGGACCAGGGACGAGGAGGTCGAGCGGCTGCTCGGCCTGGGTGCCACCCTCGTCGCCGACCACCGCAGGCCGGACGGGCGGGGCTGGGCGACGCTCGCCGACCCCGAGGGGAACGAGTTCTGCGTCGAGTGCGGTGCGGCGGAACGAGCGGCCCTGACCGGGACCCGGCTGCCGGTCACGGCGGACGACGTCACCACCGCGGTACGGCTCGCGGTCGCCGCGCTCCAGGAGTCCCCGGTGGAGAACTGGGACGTCCCGGCAGGGTCGTTGGAGTGGAGTTGCTGGGAGACCGCGGAGCACCTGAGCGACGACCTCTTCTCCTACGCGACCCAGCTGGGCCCGCAGCGGCCGGCGCTGGACGCGTACGTCCCGTACCGCTGGAGTCCCGGGCGCGAGGGCGGTCCGTGGAACGCGGTCTTCGCGGACCGGTCGGCCGGACCCGTCGGGCTGCTGCGGACGCTGGAGGCGAGCGGCGCGCTGCTCGCCGCGATGGTGCGGACGGCCTCGCCCGGACTCCGCTCGTACCACTCCTACGGGGTGTCCGACCCGGAGGGCTTCGCCGCGATGGGGATCGTGGAGACCCTGGTGCACACACACGATCTCGCCGGGAGCCTGGGTGTCGCCTGGACGCCGCCCGCCGGCCTCTGCGACCGGGTGCTGGCCCGGTTGTTCCCGGACGCCCCCGAGGACGCCGACCGGTGGGCCGTGCTGTGCTGGGCCACCGGCCGCGCCGAGCTGCCCGGCCGCCCTCGCGTCACCTCGTGGAAGTGGCACAGCGCGCCGCTGGACGAGTCCGGCCGGGACTAGCGCGAGGCGGGGTCCGGGCGGCCGGCCGGTCGCGGCAACTGCCGGAATCGGTCGAGGCGCAGCGGCCCCGCCCGCCGCACGGTGAGGAGCCCCGGCCGGGCGAGGGCCTCTGGGTCATGACCGACATCATGAGCCTGCAGGAGGACGTACGGAGCCTCTTTCCGGACGCCCGGCCCACGGTCCAGCAGAACTCCTGAACGAGACCGCACCCGGGGACGGACAGGGAGTGACTGCTCACGCGGCGTGTGCGGGCCACGGATGTCAGCTCGTCGGCCGGTCCGCGAAAGCGCGTGGCCGTCGGCATCGGCGGCGGTCGTACGACGACCCTTGTCCCGGCCACCGTGCCGGGATGGTCGAGGAAGCGCTCTTCTCGAAGGCTTGCCGGTCCAGCGGTCAGAGTTCCGCGTCGAGGATGGCCGCCCACGCCGTGCCGTCCGCGCTCCCGTCGGGCCGGGGCAGCGCCATCTCCGCCCAGATGACCTTTCCCTGGGAGGTGTAACGAGTGCCCCAGCGTTCGGCCAGTCGGGCGACGAGGAAGAGACCGCGGCCTCCTTCGTCCATCGCGGCGGCATAGCGCAGATGGGGCGAGGTGCTGCTGCTGTCGGCCACCTCGCAGGTCAGGGTGCGGTCGTGCAGCAGTCGTACGGTGACCGGCGCGGAGCCGTAGCGGATGGCGTTGGTGATCAACTCGCTGAGCACCAGTTCCGTGGTGAACGCGAGCTCGGACAGACCCCAGTCGTCGAGCTTCTCGGCCACGACAGCACGCATCCCCGCCACGGCGGCGGGATCGAACGGTACGTCCCAGTCGGCGACACGGTCGGACGGGATCGCCCGTGTCCGGGCGATGAGCAGCGCCACATCGTCCTTCGGCCGACTGGGCAGGAGCGCGTCGAGCACCGCCTGACAGCTCTCCTCCGGCGACCGGTCGGGGTGGCCCGCCAGGGTCTCACGCAGCAGCTCGAGCCCCACGTCGATGTCTCGGGTGCGGTCCTCGATGAGCCCATCGGTGTAGAGGACGAACTGCGTGCCCTCCGCCACTTCCAGTTCCGCCGTCTCGAACGGCATACCGCCCAGGCCCAGGGGCGGGCCGGCCGGCAGGTCGGGGAACGACACACTGCCGTCGGGCCGGACCAGTGCGGGCAGGGGATGCCCGGCCCGAGCCATGGCGCAGTGACGGGAGACGGGATCGTAAATCGCGTACAGACAGGTGGCTCCGATGATCCCCGCGTCGGCGTCGGACCCCGCCTCCTCCTGGTCGATGCGCCCGATCAGGTCGTCCAGATGGCTGAGGATCTCGTCGGGCGGCAGGTCGAGTGTGGAGAAGTTGTGCACGGCCGTGCGCAGCCGTCCCATCGTGGCGGCCGCGTGCAGGCCGTGGCCGACGACATCCCCGACGACCAGCGCCACCCGGCTGCCCGGGAGCGGGATCACGTCGAACCAGTCGCCGCTCACCCCGGAGAATGCGGGCAGGTAGCGATGGGCGACGTCGAGCGCGCTCTGTTCGGGCAGGGCCCGCGGGAGCAGGCTGCGTTGCAGAGTCACGGCCATGACGTGCTCACGGGTGTAGCGGCGGGCGTTGTCGATGCTGACGGCCGCCCGGGCGGCCAGTTCCTCGGCCAGGGAAAGGTCGTCCTCCTCGAACGGCTGGGGCTTCTCGGAGCGCCAGAAGTTGGCCATGCCCAGGATGACGCCCCGCGCCTGGAGGGGCACCGTGATGAGCGAATGGATGCCGTAATCGACGATCGTCCGCGTCCGCTCCGGGTCCTGGGCGAGCCAGCCGGGTGCGTCGGACAGGTCGGGCACCAGCTCCGGCCGGCCTGTGGCGAAGGCCCGTGCCTGTGGCGTGGAGGGGAGAAAGTTGATCAGCTGACCGGGTTCGTACAGGGGATGGTCGTCCCGGATGCCGCGTACAGCGGTGCGGCGCATGTCCATGTCCGTATGGGTCGGCTCGTCCCCGTGGAGGACCGGTTCGGCCAGATCGACGGTGACGAAGTCGGCGAGCCGGGGGACCGCGATCTTGGTCAGTTCCTCGGCCGTGCGCACCACATCGAGGGTGGTACCGACACCGAGACCGGCGTCGTACAGCAGGCGCAGCCGCTCGCGGGCGTTCTCCGCCCTGCCGGACAGTGCCCGCAGCTCCGTGGAGTCACGCAAGGTCGCGACTGTCCCCCGGGGGCCGCCGCGGCGACCTGTCGGCCGCTGGTTCACCGCGAGCAGTCGGCTCCCCGCGAGGTGCACTTCGTCCGTGGCCGTGCGCCCCGAGGTCAGCAGCTCCACCATGCCAGGATCAAGGCTGGACAGGTCCGGGATGTGTCGCCCCTCGGCGTCGAGCGGCAGATCCAGCAGCCGTCTGGCCTCGTCGTTTGCCAGCAGCAGTCGACCGTCTTCGCTGACGATGAGCACGCCTTCGCGCACGGCGTGCAGCACCGCGTCGTGATGCTCGTACATACGAGTCATCTCGGCAGGGCCCAGACGGTGGGTCTGCCGCCGCAGCCGCCTGGCCACCAGCGCCGTCCCGCTCGTGGCCACTCCGAGCGCAACCGCTCCTGCACCGAGGATGATCGGAGTCTGCTGTGCCACCACGCCGGTCACGTGCTTGACCTTCATGCCGGCAGTTACCAGGGCCACGACCTTCGCGTGATCGTGGACGGGGACGATCGCCTGCACCTCGCGGCCGAGCGGGCCATTGACGCTCTCGGTGTACACGTGGCCGGCCAGCGCCGGCGCAAGGGTGGCGACGGCCCTCTTCCCGATCAGCTCCGGCCGGGGGTGCGTGTAGCGGATCCCTTTCGTGTCCATCACCACGATGAAGTCGACGCCGGCCGCCTTCCGCCCCGCCTCGGTGAGCGGCTGGAGCACCTTGGAAGGATCAGGAGCCTTCAGCGCGGTCAGGAGGCCCGGTGAGTGAGCGAATGTCTGCGCGACGGCGATGGAGCGGTTTCTCGCCTCCGTACTGCTGTTGTGCCGGGCCTGCACTACGAGCGCCAGCACCGAAGCGGCCACGAGGAGCACGACCACAGCCACCTGCAGGGCGAAGACCTGGCCTGCGAGGCTCCGGGGATGCTTGCCCGTGAGTGACCGCATCTGTGCACTCCGGAATCGGCCGAAACGATTGACCCCACTGCCCTTTGTAACACCGCGCGGTCGAAGGTGCGTGCGGCCGGGGCTCGCTCGGAGGCGGTACCGCGCGGCGGCCCGACGACGATCCGGCAGCCGCGGGACCGGATCGACGCCAGGACGGTACGGGATGCGGCCGGCCCGGATCGGTGGGGAGGATCCGGCCCCGGTGATACTCCCCTCCAAGCCGGTGCACCGCGATTCGTCGTAGCCGCCGTCGCGACCGGCCGGAGGTCCGGGGACGGCCCCGAGCGCCGCTGCCCCCCGACAGGCTCTCAGCCGGAGAGCACGTCCAGGACCCGGTCCACATCGGCCTCCGTGTTGTACAGGTGGAAGGCCGCGCGCAGACTCCCCGCCCGGTTCGAGACCACCACCCCGGCCCGCGCGAGCTCCGGCTCCCGCCCGCCCAGTCCGGGCACGGCCACGATCGCCGACTCCCCCGGCACCGTCTCGTGCCCCAGCCCGGCCAGCCCCGCCCGCAGGCGGGCCGCGAGCCCGGTGGCATGGGCGTGGATGGCCTCCACCCCGACCTCGCCCAGCAGCGCGAGGGACCGCTCGGCGCCGTGGTACGAGAGGAAGGCTGGCGGTTCGTCGTAGCGGCGCGCGGTCCGGGAGAGCTGCTCGACCGGGCCGTACGTGCTGCTCCAGGGGTCGTCGGCGGCGGACATGCCGACGAAGACCGGCGGCAGGGCCCGCTGCGCCTCCTCGGTGACGGTGAGGAACGACGCGCCCCGCGGGCAGAGCAGGAACTTGAAGCCGCCGGTGACGGTGTAGTCGTACTCCCCGGCGTCCAGCGGCAGCCAGCCGGCCGACTGGGTGGCGTCGAGCAGTGTCCGGGCACCGTGGGCGGCGGCCGCCGCGCGCACCGCCTTCAGGTCGGCGATCCGGCCGTCGGCCGACTGCACGGAGGAGAAGGCGACGAGCGCGGTGCCCGGCCGCACCGCATCGGCCAGCCGGTCCAGCGGGACGTAGCGCATCCTGAGGTCGCCGCGGACCGCGAAGGGACTGACGACGGAGCTGAACTCTCCCTCGGGTGCCACGATTTCGGCCCCCGGCGGCAGCGAGGCGGCGATCAGTCCGACATGCACGGAGACCGAGCTGCCGACGGCGACCCGGTCGGCGTCCACCCCGGCGAGGCGGGCGAAGCCGGCCCTGGCCGCTTCCACCACTTCGGAGTCGCCGGAACCGTCCGTGACGCCCGAGGCGATCGCCTCGGCGAGCGCCGTCACGGCCGCCACGGTCCGCCGGGGCAGCAGCCCGCAGGTGGAGGTGTTGAGATAGCTCGTCCTCGGCGCGAACTCGCCGTCCGCCGCACGGCTGAGCGAAGTAGTGTCCATGCGCCCAGCCTGGGGCCCCCTCAACCTCTGGTCAATCACGAAAAGTTGGGGGGAACTCCCAAGCACCGCTTATGCCTGCCGCCGGAATCGGCATTCGGGCGCGGCCCCGGACGTGGTGCCTCAGGCCTGCGGAACCTCGCAGGCGCCGTCGGCGTCGCACGCCGCGGAGTCCCCGCCGATCGCGGTGAGCGGACGGTCCTTCCACGCCTGCTCCAGCGCCTGGGCGAAGACCTCCGCGGGCTGGCCGCCGGAGATGCCGTAGCGCCGGTCGAGCACGAAGAACGGCACCGCGTCGGCACCCAGCTCGGACGCCTCCCGCTCATCGGCCCGCACCTCGGCCGCGTAGGCCTCCGGGTCGGCGAGCACGGCGCGCGCCTCGTCGGCGTCGAGCCCGGCCTCCACGGCCAGCTCGACCAGCACGTCGCCGTCGTAGACGGACCGCTCCTCGGCGAAGTTCGCCCGGTAGGCGAGGCTCAGCAGCTCGTCCTGGCGCCCGCGCGCCTTGGCCAGGTGGAGCAGCCGGTGGATGTCGAAGGTGTTGCCGTGGTCACGGCCCTCGGTGAGGTAGCCGAGCCCTTCGGCCTGCGCGTTGGCCGCGACGTTCGCCTCCATGGCCTGCGCCTCTTCACGGGTGCGCCCGTACTTCTGCGCCAGCATGTCGATCACCTGCGCGGTGTCCCCCTTGGCGTGCCCGGGGTCGAGCTCGAAGGACCGGTGCACGACCTCGACCTGGTCGCGGTGGGCGAACCCGGCCAGGCCCTTCTCGAAGCGGGCCTTCCCGATGTAGCACCAGGGGCAGGCTATGTCGCTCCAGATCTCGACGCGCATGTCTCTTCTTCTCTCCGTGTCCTCGTACGTACAGCTCAAGTGGTGGCGGAGCCACCCTCCGCTCCCGTGCACAACACAGGAGCGGACTCCCTCATTCCCTCTCACGCCCCGTCGTCGAGCTCGACGATCGGCCGGTCGGCGACCACGGCCACCAGGATCATCGGTGCGTCGCCGTCGCACTGGTTGAGGGAGACCGCGACCCACCGGCCGTCCACCGGCCCCCACACCGCCAGGTCGCCGCGGCAGTCCGCGTCGCACAGCGCCCGGTACAGCGGCGGCAAGGGCTCGCCCGCGAGGTCGCGGAAGATCGGCACCCGCATGCCCGCCATCCGATGGGCGCCCCACCGGCGGTCCAACTCACCGACGAGCTCCGCGCGATGACCCGAGGCGGCCTCCTCGGCCTCCTCCCACTCACGTTCGTACACGCCCACGAGATCGTCGCTCTCCCAGAGCGGCACGATCCGGAATCCCTCGCCCGCCGTCGCGCTCCACTCCCCGGTGTCCGGCTCCCCCTCGGCGACCGTCGGCCCCGCGACGGGTACAGGCCCGGCGAGCAGCGCCTCGATGTCGGAGACCGCGCGGCCGGTCCCGAACGTCTCCCCGCTCCGGGCGGTCACAGCGCCGCCGCCCCGGCCGGTGCGGTCGGTCCGCCGAGGGAGGCTCGGCAGGCGCCGGGGGTGAGGCCGGGGCGGCGCCGCGCGCAGCGCAGGTCGCCCGGAGCAACCGCCCGCTGATCGAACCTTGACATCTTGGGCACCGCTCGCCCCTCCCCCTGTCGCACGACACGACAGAACCCCTGCCGCAGGCCAGAGCAGAAAATCATGCCCGCCAAAGCACTATCAACCACATTCGCCCGCAGTCCCGGCCGCCAGGTCTGCGCCTCCCTCCCGGGCCCCGGGCGTCAGGCGAAGCCGAGGATCAGTGCCGCCGTCATGAGCTGCGCCGCACCGTGCAGGCCCAGCAGCCAGCCACGCGCAGAGGCGAACGGCAGCAGCTTCCTCGGCCAGGCCACCGCCAGGATGCCGAGCAGAAGTGCGGCCAGGAAAGAGCCGGGGATCGAGCCGTCGGGCACATCGGCACACTCCACGCCGTAGGTCACACAGCCGCTCGCCCGGGTCGTGCTCAGCGTGACGAGGCCGGCGCCGACGACCACCGGCACCAGCAGGGCGAGGGCGATCCAGGAGGCCCTGCGGATGCCGCGGTCCTGGTGTTCGGCGGGGGTGGAAGTGATGTCCATGCGGATCATCCAACCCTCCGGCACGGCTGGAGGGTTGAGTGCCGCTACTCGGTTCCACCGTGTACTCGTGCTCATTCGTTCGATGGCACGACGGAGGTCCGAGAGGCTTCAGCTCCCGTCCCGCAGGTCCCCCGGCCCCGTCGCGCGGAACGCGATCCGGTCGAAGGACGCCTCGCAGCCCTCGCCCGTCGGTGACTGGACCAGGAAGCCGATCGACGCCTCGGCCGCGTGTTCCGGGGCGCCGAGGGCGAAGACGCGGACGAAGGTCCATTTCTCGCCGTCGGCGGAGGCGTGGAAGGCGAACGCGTTGCCCGTGCGGCTGAGGCGCAGCCAGCAGCTGTCGCCGTCCACGACGAAGGAGTTGACGTCGTCGGAGTGGCCGCGGGTGACGACCGTGCAGACGGTGGGGCGGTCCGGGGAGAGCTCCAGGCAGATCTTGGCCCACTCCCGTTCCCCGACGTGCAGGTAGAGCACCCCGGCGTCGAAGGCCGCCGCGAAGCCGACCTTCACCCGGGCGAGCAGCTGGAAGTCGCCCCGGGGCACGGGGCCGAGCAGGCGGGGGGCGTCGCTCGCGGAGTCGAGGGCTTCGCCGCCCGGCGGTACGAAGCGGTCCTGGCGGGCGCCGGCGCGGCCGGTCAGGGTGCCGTTCTCGTACGTCCAGTCGCCGCTGGGGCCGAACGGGCCGAGCTCGAAGGGGAGTTCGGGAAGTTGCGGGGTCATGCGCGTCGTCCGTCCACTCGGCGGGGAAGGTCGAGGGGGTTGTCCTCGCGGAGCTCCGGCGGAAGCAGGGCCTCGGGGGTCGTCTGGTAGGTGACCGGGCGCAGCCAGCGCTCGATCGCGGTGGCGCCGACCGAGGTGGAGGTGGAGGTGGTGGCCGGGTAGGGGCCGCCGTGGTGCTGGGCGGGGGCGACGGCGACGCCGGTCGGCCAGCCGTTGACGAGGACCCGGCCGGCCAGCGGGGTGAGGGCCGCGAGGAGTCCGGGGGCGTCGGCGTCGGCGCCGTCCGTGGCGGTCTGGAGGGTGGCGGTGAGGTTGCCGGGGAGGCGGGAGAGCACGGCGGTGATCTCGTCGTAGGAGGTGTAGCGGGCGACGACGGTGACGGGGCCGAAGCACTCCTCCAGGAGTTCGTCGTGCGGGCCCTCGGCGGCGAGGAGCTGCGCCGGTACGGTGAGGAAGCCGGCCGAGACGGTGTGGTCGCCGCCCGCGCCGGGGGTGACCGGGGCCGCCACGCCGGGGAGTTCGGCCCGGGTCCGTACGCCCGCGACGAAGGCGTCGCGCATCCGGTGGTCGAGCAGGACCGCGGCCTCGGTGTCGCTGACCGCGTCGGTGAGGGACTTCAGCAGCCGGTCGCCCGTCTCGCCCGCCGGGGCCAGGACGAAGCCGGGCTTGGTGCAGAACTGGCCCGCGCCCATGGTCATCGAGCCCGCGAGCCCGGCGCCGATCTCCTCGGCCCGCTCGGCGGCGGCCGCCCCGGTGACGACGACGGGGTTGAGGGAGCCCAGTTCGCCGTGGAAGGGGATGGGGCGGGGGCGGGCCGCCGCGGCGTCGAACAGGGCGCGTCCGCCCCGGACCGAGCCGGTGAACCCGGCGGCGGCGACGAGCGGGTGCCGGATCAGCTCGATGCCCGCGTCGAAGCCGTGGACCAGGATCAGCACGTCCTCGGGCAGGCCGGCCTTCGCCGCCGCCCTGCGCAGTACGGAGGCGCACAGTTCGGAGGTGGCGGGGTGGTCGGGGTGCGCCTTGACTACGACGGGGCAGCCGGCCGCCAGCGCGCTCGCGGTGTCGCCGCCGGGGACGGAGAAGGCGAGCGGGAAGTTGCTGGCCGCGTAGACGGCGACGACACCGAGCGGGACCTTGTAGCGGCGCAGGTCGGGCCAGGGCGGGGTCCGGGTGGCGTCCGCGTGGTCGATGTGGATGTCGAGGAAGGCGCCTTCGTCGACGACCTCCGCGAAGGCCCTCAACTGGGCGGCGGTGCGCGCGAGTTCACCGGTCAGCCGGGCCGGTCCGAGCGCGGTCTCCGCGTCGGCGGCCTCGATGACGTGCTCCCCGGCCTCGGTGAGCAGATCGGCCGCGGTGCGCAGGAAGGCGGCGCGCACGGTGCGGTCGGCGAGCGATTCACGTACCGCGTGGGCGGCCCGGACCGCACGGTCGAGCTCCTCCGCTGTAGCCTCCACCGCAACCTGCTCACGCGGGTTCCCGGTGCGGGGGTCGACGCTCCAGACTGGTGCTGCTGCCACCGTGATTCCTTCCGCTCACTGCCACACATCAGAAGTTGTTCGGTATTCTGAACATTGTTCCTGATCGTGAATATGAAGCGACTCTATTTCCGGGCGTTCAGTGTTGGCAAGAAGTCGCCGGTTCAAGAAGTCTCAGGGTTTCGCAAGTGGGCTGGAAGGGGCGTAGGGCGATGTCGGTTGCCGAATCCGGTGGGGCACAGGTCAAGTCCGCCGTACGGACGGTGGAGCTGCTCGAATACTTCGCGGGGCGGCCCGGCATGCACTCGCTCGCCGCGGTGCAGGAGGCCGTCGGCTATCCCAAGTCCAGCCTCTACATGCTGCTGCGCACGCTGGTGGAGCTGGGCTGGGTGGAGACCGACGCGACGGGCACGCGGTACGGGATCGGCGTACGGGCCCTGCTCGTCGGCACCTCGTACATCGACGGCGACGAGGTCGTCGCGGCGGCCCGGCCGACCCTGGACCGGCTCTCCGACGACACCACGGAGACCATCCACCTGGCGCGTCTCGACGGGACGAACGTGGTGTACCTCGCCACCCGCCAGTCCCAGCACTATCTGCGCCCCTTCACCCGCGTCGGCCGTCGGCTGCCCGCCCATTCCACCTCGCTCGGCAAGGCGCTGCTGGCCACCCACAGCGACGAGCAGGTCCGCAAGCTGCTCCCCGAGACGCTGCCCGCGCTGACCGAGCACACCATCACCGACCGCGAGAAGCTCATCGAGGAGCTGCACCTCATCCGCGAACAGGGGTACGCGGTGGACCGCGAGGAGAACACCCTCGGACTGCGCTGCTTCGGCGTCGCCGTCCCGTACCGCACCCCCGCCCGCGATGCCATCAGCTGCTCGGTGCCGGTCGCCCGGCTCACGCCCGCGCACGAACAGATGGTGAAGGACGCGCTGTTCGACGCCCGGGACCGGCTGGCGCTCGCCACCCGGAGGCTCTGACCGTGCGGATCGCCCTGCGCAAGGTGCACGACAGCGATCTGCCGCTGTTCTTCGCGTTCATGTCCGACCCGGAGTCGGTCAGGACGGCCGCCTTCACCAGCGAGGACCCCACCGACCGGCGGGCCTTCGGCGCCCACTGGCGGCGCGTCCTGGCCGACGGCTCCGTGGTGATGCGCACGGTGGTCGCGGACGGCGCGGTGGTCGGCAACGCCGGGGTGTACGGGCCGCCGGGCGACCGCCAGGTCACCTACTGGATCGACCGGGCGCAGTGGGGCCGAGGGCTCGCCACGGCCGCGCTGTCGGCGCTGCTCGACGCCGTACCGGAACGCCCGCTGCACGCACGGGCCGCGGCCGACAACACCGGCTCGCGCCGGGTGCTGGAGAAGTGCGGATTCGCCGTCACCGGCAAGGACCACGGGTACGCGCACGCCCGCGGCGAGGAGACCGACGAGCTGCTGTTCACGCTGCCGGGATGACCGGACGGCGGTCCGTCTCCGCCGTCCGGCGGAGACGGATCGTCACGGGGCAGGACGTGCCGGCGCGGGCCGCACGGAAGCGTGGTGGTCATGACACAGACACCGCTCACCGCGACCGCCGCCCCACGGCGGCCGGGCACCCGCACCGCGCTCCGTACCCTCGCCATCGCCGCCACCCTGCCGTACATCGCGCTCAAGGCCGTCTGGATCCTCGGCGGTCGCATCGGCATCCCGGAAGGCAGCCCGCTGCTCGACCACCGCACCACGATGATCGTCGCCAACGGCATCACGATCCTGATGGACAGCGCCGTCGTGGTCATCGCCCTGCTGCTCACCCGGGCATGGGGGCGGCGGGTGCCCACCTGGCTGCTCGTGCTGCCCATGTGGGTGGCGTCCGGGCTGCTGCTGCCGATCATGACCGGGTACCCGCTGCAGCTGGTGGTCGGCCTGGCCCGTGGAGACGGCACCGGGAGCGGGAGCGACGAGCCCTCCTTCCTGGACGGGTGGGTCTTCGGCGTCGTCTACGGCGGCTTCATCCTCCAGGGCCTCGCCCTCGGCACCCTCTTCACGCTGTACGCCCGGGACCGCTGGGGCCATCTGTGGCAGGGCACGCTGCGGGATCTTCCGCCGAGCCCGACCGGGCCCGCACTGCGCACCACCGCGGCCGTCGCCACGCTGCTCGCACTCGCACCGGCCGTCATGCATCTGGTGTGGGCCACCGGCTCGACCGCGGGGCTCGACGAGGGCAGGGCCGCGGACCGGAACAACGTCTTCTACGTCATGGAAGCGCTCAACACCCTCTTCGTCCTCGCCGCCGCCGCCGGTGTGCTGCTGCTCGCCTTCCGCCGCCGCGCCGCGCTCCCCCTCGCCGTGCCGCTCGTCCTGGCCTGGGGCGGCTCCGCGGCCTCGGCCTGCTGGGGAGGGTGGATGAGCCTCGCCGCACTGACCACGGCCGAGAAGCTCTCCGAACGGGCCACGCCCGCAATGATGTTGACCTACGGTGTCCAGATGGTGCTCGGAGCGCTGGTGGTCACCCTCGGCGGGTACTTCCTCTCGGAACGCGCGGCCGTCGTGCCCGACCGGCTGCCCGGCTCCCCCGGGACGGCGTCGGCCACACGGCTCTCCGGCGCCCGCGCGTGACGCTGCTCTTCGGGCGGCGGGCCCGGCTGCGCTGGCTGCACCTGATCATCGGCGGCGCCTTGCTGATGCCGTACTTCCTGGCGGCACTGGTGATCGTCGGCTGGTTCCGCCCGCACACCAACATCTTCTCGTCCCTGTCCCACCAGTTCACCGCGTTCGCCTGCGCCCTGCCCCTGGCCGCGGTCACCGCGCTCTTCGGACCGGCCCGGCAGCTCTCGGTGGCCGCGGCCCGTGCGCTGTGCGGCATCCCCGGCGACCGGCCGCTCGCCGACGGGTCCGCCAGGACCCGGCAGGCGCGGGTGCGCACGGCCGGCTGGTACACCCTGCATCTCGGGCTCGGCGGCATCATCAGCGGCGCGACGCTGACCGTGCCGCCGCTCGCGGTGACCATCATGGTGCTGCCGTTCTCGGAGTCGGTGCGCGACTCCCCTGCCTTCGGTCTGCCCGAGGCGATGGACCGGCCGTGGATTCTCGCCCTGGTCCCCTTCGCCGGGCTCGCGGTGCTCGCGGCGATGGCCGGCTGCGCGGCACTGGCCGGAGCGCTGCTGGCCGGCCGGGCGCCGGTGCTGCTGGGCCCGACGCCGGAGGACCGGCTGGCCGCGGCCGAACGCCGGGCGGCCGATCTCGCGGTGCGCAACCGGCTCGCCCGGGAGCTGCACGACTCGGTCGGCCATGCGCTGAGCGCCGTCACCCTCCAGGCGGGCGCGGCCCGCAGGGTCCTGGACAGCGACCCGGAGTTCGTCCGCGAGGCGCTGACCGCGATCGAGGAGACCACCCGGCGCACGGTCGGCGAACTCGACTCCGTGCTCGGCCTGTTGCGCAGCGGCGAGGAGCACGGGGCGTCCGCGGCGACCGGCCCGGCGCTCGACGCGCTGGACGGACTGCTGGAGCACTGCGGGGTGCCCGTCTCCTGTGCCGTGCGGGGCGACCCCGGCACGGTCCCGGCCGCCGTGTCGAGGGAGGCGTACCGCATCGTGCAGGAGGGCCTGAGCAACGCGCTGCGGCACGGCGGGCACGGGGTGCCGGTGGAGCTGCGGATCACGGTGCGCGCGGCGGAGCTGGAGATCACCATGGACAATCCGCTGCCGGAGCGGGCCGCGGTGGTGCGGCCCGGGGGCGGCCGCGGGCTGCGCGGCATCGCCGAGCGGGCCGTACTGCTGGGCGGCCGCGCGGAGGCCGGCGAGCACGGCGACCGCGGGTGGCGGGTGACCGCCCGCCTCCCGCTGCGTGCGGCCGGACACCTGCGTACGACCGAACAGGAGAACCGATGAGCACGACGGTCCGGGTGGTCCTCGCCGACGACGAGCGGATGGTGCGTACGGCGCTGCGCGTCATCCTGGACGCCGAACCCGATCTGGAGGTCGTCGGCGAGGCGGCGACCGGCGCGGAGGCGGTGTCCGTGGTGCGGGAACTGCGCCCCGACGTGGTGCTGATGGACGTACGGATGCCGGAGACCGACGGCATCCGGGCCACCGAGCAGATCCTCGGCACGCTAGACGCGCCCCCGAGGATCGTCGTCGTCACCACCTTCGAGAACGACTCCTACGTGTACGACGCGCTCGTCGCCGGAGCCGCCGGTTTCCTGCTCAAGCGGGCGGCGGCCGAGGACCTCGTGCAGGCGGTGCGGCTGGTCGCCCGCAGCGACACGCTGCTGTTCCCGTCGGCGGTACGGGCACTCGCGGCCGAGTACCGGAAGCGGGCGCCCGACCCGCCGCGGTGGGCGTCCCGGCTCACCGACCGGGAGGCGGAGGTGCTGCGGCTGATGGCGGCGGGGCTGACCAACGCGGAGATCGCCGGGCGGCTCTCCGTGGGGCCCGCGACGGCGAAGACGCATGTGGCGGCGGTGCTCGCGAAGACCGGTGCGCGGGATCGCACCCAGGCGGTGATAGCGGCGTACGAGTCGGGTTTCATCGCCCCCGGGCACCCCGGCCCGCCATGAGAAACCGGTGAGAATCGCCGCATTCGGGAACGGTGCGCGGCGCCCCGCTCGTCCCTCGGGCGGGATGAACAGAACGATCAGGCACGCTTCGGTCTTCTGCCTGCTGCTGGTCCTCGCCCTGCTGGGGCGGGCGACCTGGGTGCAGGCGTACCAGGCACGGGCGCTCGCAGACGACGACCACAACCGGCGGAACACCATCGCGCAGTACGCGCAGCCGCTCGGCGACATCATCGTGGCCGGAAACCCGGTCACCGGATCGAAGAGGACGGTGGGCAGCGACCTCGCGTACAAGCGCACATACACCCAGGGGGAGCTCTACTCGGCCGTCACCGGCTACAGCTCGCAGGCATACGGCGCCACGCAGCTCGAAGGGATCTACAGCCATGTGCTGGACGGCACCGACGACCGGCTGAAGAACCCGATGGGCGCGTTGACGCGCAAGCAGGCGGCCCCGGGCAACGTCCTGACGACGATCGACCCGGACGTGCAGAAGGCCGCGTACGAGGCGCTCGGCGACGACAAGGGGGCGGCGGTCGCGATCGACCCGAAGACCGGCCGGATCCTGGGCATGGTCTCGACCCCCTCGTACGACCCGTCGGCGATCAGCGGGACGACGGACGGCGAGGCCTGGCAGAAGCTGCTCGACGACGAGGACAAGCCGATGGTCAACCGCGCGCTGCGGCAGCCGCTGGCGCCCGGCTCCACGTTCAAGCTGGTGGTGGCGGCCGCGGCGCTGGAGGACGGGCTGTACGGCTCGGTCGACGAGCGCACGGACAGCCCCAATCCGTACACGCTGCCCGGCACCAGCACCGTCCTGCGGAACGAGAGCGCGTCGGCGCCCTGCGAGAACGCCACGCTGCGCACCGCGCTCCAGTACTCCTGCAACAACGTCTTCGCGAAGGCCGCCGTCGACCTCGGCCAGGACAAGGTCAGGGCGATGGCGGAGAAGTTCGGCTTCAACACCGACAAGCTCGATGTGCCGGTACGGGCGTCCGCGAGCGTCTACCCGTCCGGCATGGACAGGCCGCAGACGGCGCTCACGGGCATCGGCCAGTTCGAGGTCACCGCGACGCCGTTGCAGATGGCCATGGTCTCGGCCGCCCTCGCCAACGGCGGCGAACTGGCCGCGCCGCACATGGTGTCCGAGGTGACCGACTCCAAGGGCGGCACGCTTCAGGAATTCGCGGACGGCGACACCGAGCGGGTGGTCTCGCAGTCCACCGCCGAGCAGCTGCGCAGCGCAATGGTGACCGTCGTCGAGCAGGGCACCGGCACCAACGCCCGGATCGCCGGGGCCGAGGTGGGCGGGAAGACGGGTACCGCGCAGAACGGCGTGGGCAACAGCAAGACCCCGTACGCCTGGTTCACCTCGTACGCGAAGGACACGTCCAGTGGCAAGGAGGTCGCGGTCGCCGTGGTCGTCGAGGATTCGGGCGCGGCGCGCTCGGAGGTCAGCGGCAACGGTCTGGCGGCGCCGATCGCCCAGAAGATGATGAAGGCGGCACTGGCGGACTGAGAGCCTGTCGGGAGCCGTACGCCGGATCCGGCGCGGGCGCGTGGCCCCGGGCACGCACCCGCGCCGGACGTGTTCGCGGACGTCCGGCATGTGCCCTACTCCCCGCGCGGGCCGGCTCCTCGCGCCGGGTGCGGAATAGGGCATCCTCCCGATGCCGCCGGGGCACCTCGGTCAGCAGCCTGGACCCATGACGAAGGCGCTGGTCGGGAGGGTTCGGTGGGTGCGGTGGGTGCGGTGACGGGGTCGGCGACGGTGCGGGTGCTGCGGGACCGTACGGCCGGGCTGTTTCTGGTGGTGGTCGTCGTCTCGGGTTTCGGGACCTCCGCGATGTGGCTCGCGGCCGGGGTCTGGGTCAAGTCCCTCACCGGGTCGGACAGCCTGGCGGCGCTCGCCGTGTTCGCCATGTGGCTGCCGGTGCTGGTCGGGCCGGCGCTCGGGACGATCGCCGACCGGATCCCGGCGAAGCCGCTCCTCGTCGGGTCGAATCTCGTCATGGCGGGGCTGCTCACCTTGCTGACGATGGTCGATTCGGCGGGCCGGATCTGGAGCCTCTTCGTCGTGCTCGTCCTGTACGGCGCGAGTTTCGTCCTGATGGGCGCGGCCGAGTCGTCGCTGATCGCCGGGGCCGTCGACGCCCGGCTGCTGGGTGATTTCAACGGGCTGCGGATGATGGCGAGCGAGGGCATGAAGCTGCTGGCGCCGCTGGCCGGTGCCGGGCTGTACGCGCGGTTCGGGGGCGGGGCCGTGGCACTGCTGGACGCGGCGTCGTTCGCGCTGGCGGCCGGGGTCTGCGTGCTGCTGCCGGCCCGGGAGCCTGCCGACGCCGCATCGGCCGGCCGGCGGGGCGAACTCACCGCAGGCATAAGGCAGGTGTGGGGTTCGCCGGTGCTGCGGCCGCTCGTGCTGGCGGGCTCGGTGGCGATGCTGTGCGCGGGGCTCAACGGGGCCGCGATCTACGCCGTCATCGACATCGTTCTGGGCCGCTCCCCCACGTACGCGGGTGTGCTGTACGCGGTGCAGGGCGCCGGGTCCGTCGTGGTCGGGCTGCTGGCCGGTCCGCTGCTGCGGCGGCTTCCGGAGCGGGTGTTCACGGCGGCCGGGATCGCGCTGTTCGCGGTGGCGGTGGGGGTGCGGGCACTGCCGTACGACGCGGTGGCGCTGGTGGCGAGCGCGGCCGTCGGGGCCGGGCTGCCGTGTGTGCTGATCGCCGCGATGACGGCGGTGCAGCGGGAGACTCCGGAGGCCGTGCTGGGCCGCACCGCCGCGACCGCCAACACGATGATGATGGTGCCGAACGCGGTGGCACTGGCACTCGGCGCGGGCCTGATCGCGCTGGTGGACATCCGGGTGCTGCTGCCGCTGGTCGGCGCGGCGGGACTGCTGACCGCGACCCTGCTGGTGACGGGCCGGTGGGGGTGGCTGACGGACGCCCCCACCGGCCCGCCTCCTTCATCGGCGGAGGCGTGAAAGCGCTCCGGCGACGGCCCGGAGGTCCGGATCGGATGCCAGCCCGGCGTGGTACAGCCGCAGTTGGTCCGCGCCGAGCGCCGCGGCGTGCGCGGCGTCCCGCTCCAGCGTGGCGGGGCTGCCGCCCATCCCCGTGACCACGGAGAAGTTGGCCGCGAGCACCCCGTCGTGCCCGGCGAACGGGCCGAGTACGGCCTCGCGCGCCGCGTCGCCGCCGGTGCAGGGCAGCACCACGCCGTCCGCCACGGACAGGATGTGCTCCGGGTCGACACCGACGTTCGCACCGGTGCGGTGGGACGCGGGGTCGGCGTGCAGCAGCACCTGGAACCCCGGCTCCGCCGCCGCCCGTACGGCGGCGACCGCGGACTCCTGGAGCGTACGGGCGGCCTTGCCGCGCCACTGGAGGGTGGCGGCGGCGAGGTCGGCGCCGAGGAGCTTCCCGATGCCCGCCCGGCCGGCCTCCGGGGAGCCGGAGCCGGCCCAGACCGGTTCCAGCGCCGCGCGTACGGCCGCGGCCAGCCCGTCGGCGTCCAGACCGTGTTCGGCATAGCCGGTCCGGCAGTCTGAGCAGAAACAGAGCGACATCAGATACTGCGCCGCGTCCCCGAGCCCGACACCCGCGATCTTGTCGTGGGCGTGCAGATGCGCGAAGCCGTACCAGCCGCAGGACTCCAGTTCGGTGCCGCGCGCACCGGCGCGCACCGCCGCCTCCGCCGCCAGTGCGACCAGGTACTCGCGGACCGCGGGCCGGGCGATGCACGGGGCCCAGGGGTACCGGTCGCCGTAGGCGTTGACCACGGAGGTGTCCGGATGTTCGGCGCCCAGCCGGGAGTTGTGGGCCAGGACCACCCAGGTATGGACCTCCAGACCGGCGCCGGTGAGGGCCTCGGCGGCCTCGGCGAACGGATCGTCCGAGGCCACCCAGGACTGCGCGTGGGGACGCAGTTCGCGCCCTGCCCACCGGGCGGGGTCCGGCGGGTAGAGCACCGCGGCGTGCTCGGCGGTGACGATGCGGCGGGCCGGGTGACGCGGGGTCAGCGCCCGGGTGGAGTGGTAGGCGGCGGCGAGCGACACCTGCTGGACACCCAGGTCCGCGACGCGGGCGGCCGCGTCCGGGTCGCCGATGACGTCCCAGGGGTAGAGGAAGGCCGAGGTCTTCACCCGCGCCGCTCCTGCCCGTACTTCTCCAGCAGGGCCCGGCCGCGCGCGATGATCGCGGCGAGCTCCTCGACGTGGGCGGTGGGCGGCTCGGTGAGCGGGGTGCGGACCTCGCCGACGTCCAGGCCGCCCAGCCGGACTCCCGCCTTGACGAGCGAGACGGCGTAGCCGCGGCCCTTGGCGCGCAGTTCGACGAGCGGGCGGTAGAAGTGGTCGAGCAGGGCGCCCGTCAGTTCGTCGTCGCCGGAGTCCATCGCCCGGTAGAAGGCGAGCGCGATGTCGGGCGCGAAGGCGAAGACGGCGGAGGAGTAGAGCGTGACGCCGATGCCGCGGTAGGCCGGGCCGGTGAGTTCGGCGGTGGGCAGCCCGTTGAAGTACAGGAAGTCCCGGCCCGGCAGTTCGGTGCGGACGGCGCTGACGATGCGCTGCATCAGGTCGAGGTCGCCGTAGCCGTCCTTGAGACCGATGACGCCGGGCGTCCCGGCCAGTGCGACGACGGTCTCGGGGGTGAAGACGGCGTTGTCGCGCTGGTAGACGATCGTCTCCAGGGAGGTGGCCGCGGCGAGCGCGGCGTAGTGGCTCAGCAGCCCTTCCTGGTCGGCGACGACGAGATACGGGGGCATGGCGAGGAGCCCGTCCGCGCCCGCTTCCTCGGCGAGCTTCGCGTACTGGATCGCGAGCGCCGTGCCGTATCCGGCCCCCGCGACGACGGGCACCTCTCCGGCGGTCTCCTCGACGGCCGCGGCGACGACACGGCGGAACTCCTCCGGCGTGAGCGCGTGGAACTCACCGGTGCCGCAGCAGGCGAAGACCGCCGCCGCGCCGGCGTCGACACCGGCCCGCACATGCGCGCGGAAGGCATCGAGGTCGACGGCGCCGTCCGGTCCGTACGCGGTGACGGGGAAGAAGAGCGGCCCGGCGACACGGCCGAGTCGGGCGGCAAGAGGGGCTGAGGTCACTGGCGCTCCCTGAGCGGGTTCAGGCGTGCACAATTCTGATCGGCGTCCATATTCATGAACGCCTTCACGCTAAGGCAGCCGTCCGGCGCAGGTCAAGGAGGGGAACGCACGAGACAGCCGACCCCGCAGGCGGAGTTGAGGCGGAGCCGCCGGCTCCGGGCGAGCGGCACCCACCCCTGGGTCGCACACTTGACTCCGTACGCCAGGACTTCTTAGCTTGTCCACGCATATGAATGTCGTCCATGGATTTGATGCCCTGCGGGCAGGTGTCGCAGGTACCGCAGGGGCCGTGCCGTGCGCCCAGGCCGCGCGTGGGCACCTACGTACCGAGGAGATCCGCGTATGCCCGCTCCCCGCACCGTCCTGCTCACCGGCGCCGCCGGCGGCCTCGGCACCCTGATGCGCGGACTCCTGCCCGCGTACGGCTACGAGCTCCGCCTCTTCGACGTCGTCCCCGTCGAGGGCGAGCCGGACGCGATCACCGCCGATCTCGGCGACCGGGAGGCGCTGCGCGAGGCCGTGCGGGGTGTCGACGCGATCATCCACCTCGCGGGCATCTCCCTGGAAGCCTCTTTCGACAAGATTCTCCGGGCGAACATCGAGGGCACGTACAACCTCTACGAGGCCGCGCGCGACGAGGGCGTGCGGCGCATCGTGTTCGCCTCCTCCAACCATGTCGTCGGCTACACCCCCCGGCCGCTGCCCGGCGACCCGCTGATCCCCATCGGCGCCCCGCGCCGCCCCGACACCTTCTACGGCCTGTCCAAGTCGTTCGGGGAGGACCTCGCCCAGCTGTACTGGGACCGGCACGGCATGGAGACCGTCTCGGTGCGCATCGGCTCCTGCTTCCCCGAGCCGACATCGGTACGGATGCTCTCGGTCTGGATGAGCCCCGCGGACGGCGCCCGGCTCTTCCACGCCGCGCTCACCGCCGAGGACGTGCGGCACACCGTCGTCCACGGCTCGTCCGACAACACCCGGCTGTGGTGGGACCTGACGACGGCCCGCTCGCTGGGATACGAGCCGCGGGACGACTCGGAGCCGTACGCGGCCCGGCTCATCGCCGAACAGGGCGAACTCGACCCGGACAACCCCGACCACACCCACCTCGGCGGCCACTTCTGCACCAACCCGCCGATCTGGCCGCGCTGACGACGGCCCGGGGCCGCGGAGATCCGCGGGTCCGGGAAAATCCTCGCGTCCGGGGAGATCTTCATGCCCGAGAAATCCGCACACCCGGAGAAGTCCGCGCGACAGAGCAGCCGTGCGGAGAAGTTCCTGGCCGAGGTGGAGTCGGGGGACGCACAGCTGGTGATGGCCCGCTGGACGGGCGTACAAGCACGGCAACGAGCGCGCCGCGCGCAACCACCCCCGCAACCGCTGACGGGGCGTACGGGCGGGCGCCCGCCCCGCACGACCGAAGATCCACGACGATCCACGGAGGTCGACCGAAGAGCCGCGAAGGCCCGCGAAGGTCGGCGAAGGTCGGCGAAGGTCGGCGAAGGTAAGGGAACGGCAAAGCGAAGTCGTTCGTTACCCCGAGCATGACCGCTATGACCCCCGGCTCGAACATCCCTCTCTCCGCGGCCCGCGTGGCAGTGGACGTCTCCGCACCGGTGCGGCTCGACGTTTCGGGCCTGCTGCTCACCGTCGACGGCAAGGTGCGCTCCGACGACGACTTCATCTTCTACAACCAGCCCAACGGCCCCGGCGTGACCTACCGCTCCGGCGGCGGCACCGCGCCGGACGCGATCGTGGTGGACACCGCCGCAGTCCCGCCCGGCATCGAGAAGATCGTCGTCACGGCGAGCCCGGACGCGGCGGGCCAGTCCTTCCAGGGCATCGAGCCCACCGCGACGGTGCGCAACGCCGACGACGGCAGCGTGCTCGCCACGTTCACCCCGCCCCGGCTGGGTGCCGAGACGGCGCTCGTGGTCATCGAGGTCTACCTCCGCAACGGCGCCTGGAAGGCCCGCGCGGTCGGCCAGGGCTATGCGAACGGACTGGCCGGTATCGCCACGGACTTCGGCGTCTCGGTCGAGGAGGAGCCCGCCGCCACGCCGGCCCCCGCGCCCGTGGCGCCCCCGGTGCCCGCCGCAGCCCCGGTGGACCCCCGGATCGCCGCGCCCCCGGTCCCCGCCGCCCCGCCGGCTCCGCCCGCCGCCCCGCCCGCGCCCGCCGGCGGCAAGATCAACCTCGACAAGGGCCGGGTCAGCCTCCAGAAGAACCAGACGGTCTCCCTGGTCAAGGGCGGCCGGCCGCTGCTCTCCCAGGTCAAGATGGGCCTCGGCTGGGAGCCCGCGTTCCGGGGCAAGGACATCGACCTCGACGCCTCCGTGATCGCCTACGGCCCCAACCGGAACCACCTGGACAGCTGCTACTTCGGCAAGCTCTCCATCCTGAACGGCGCGATCAAGCACTCCGGCGACAACCTCACGGGCGAGGGCGCGGGTGACGACGAGGTGATCGTCGTGGACCTGGGCCGGATCCCGGCGGAGGCGACCGGCCTGGTCTTCACGGTCAACTCGTTCACCGGGCAGAAGTTCACCGAGGTCGCCAAGGCCTACTGCCGACTGGTCGACGCGGCCACCGGCGAGGAGCTGGTCCGCTTCGACCTGACCGGCGCCGAGCCGCAGACCGGCGTGATGATGGCCAAACTGATCAAGCAGTTCTCCGGCGAGTGGGAGATGACGGCCCTGGGCGACTTCGTGAAGTCGCGCACCGTCCGCGGCATGGTGAAGCCCGCCGCCCAGGCGCTGTGAACAGGGCGTAGGCCTCCCGATACGGCTTCAGGGGCACCTGCGGGTGCAGGTGCCCCTGAAACCGGAGAGCGTGACGCGGACGCTGCGCGTGCTCGCCGCCTCTCTCCGAGCCCGGTCGGCTCTCAGAGCTTGGTCAGCTTGGAGTACGGGCTCAGGATCCTCCCCTGTCGCCCCGAGAAGTCGATGAGCACCGCGTCGTTGTCGCCTTCGACGGCAAGGACGCGGCCGAGACCGAACTGGTCGTGCGACACCCTGTCGCCCACGTCGAACAATTCGACCGGTGGGGCCGCCTGGGCCGGGCGGTTGAAGGGACTGGACGGCAGGTGGCGCCGGGAACCGGCTGACTGTTTCATTACCTTGAGTATGCGCCCTGGGAACGCCCGACGCCATGCCCGTTCGCCGCTGGGGGCGCACTGATGCCGGATTCGTGACCCGCCGGAGGCGGGCGGTTCCGCGCCCCGGCCCGCCTCCGGCAGCGACATCATGCGCGACGCCGCGTCCGAAAGACCCCCGAAGGTGTGGCGCATCCCGCCCCCCCGCCGGGGCGTGTCCGGCCCCCGCCGGCCCTTGGCGCGGGCCCCCGGCGCGGGCTCCCGCCCCGGGGGCACCCGTACGAGCTACCGCTACTTCTGCGGCTGGCGCTTCCACGGGCCGGTGATGGCGAGCATGATGCCCGGCGTCTGAATGTTGGCGTACAGCGTCCGGCCGTCGGGCGAGAACGTGACACCGGTGAACTCGCTGTACTCCGGCTCCGCCTCGCTGCCGGTGTTCAGCTCGTTGCGCGCGATGGGATAGGTCCGGCCGCTCTCGGTCGCCCCGAAGAGGTGCTGGATGCCGTCGCCGTCCTCGGCGATGACCAGGCCGCCGTACGGCGAGACGGTGATGTTGTCCGGGCCGTCGAAGGCGCCGTCCTTCGACGGGTCGGCGTTCACGCCGAGGAGCACCTTGAGCGTCAGCGTGCGGCGCTTCGGGTCGTAGAACCAGACCTGGCCGTCGTGCTGGACGGGGCTCTCGGAACGGGCGAACGAGGAGACGATGTAGGTGCCGCCGTCGCCCCACCACATGCCTTCGAGCTTGCGGGCGCGGGTGACCTCGCCGTCGGCGAACTGCTTGCGCACCGAGACGGTCCTGGCGTCACGGTCGGGCACATCGACCCAGTCCACGCCGTACACCGTGCCGATCTTCGTGGCGCGGGACAGGTCGTCGACGAACTTGCCACTGCTGTCGAAGCACTTGGTGGCCTGGAGGACACCGGCGTCGTCGGCGAGCGTGCGCAGCTTGCCGCGGCCGTGCCGGAAGCCGTGCGGCGGCACCCAACGGTAGAGCAGTCCGTTGGGACCGGAGGCGTCCTCGGTCAGGTACGCGTGGCCGCGCTTGGGGTCGATGACGACGGCCTCGTGGGCGTACCGGCCGAACGCCTTGATCGGGTGCGGGTCGCGGTTGGCGTGCCGGTCGTACGGGTCGACCTCGAAGACGTAGCCGTGGTCCTTGAGCAGGCCGTTCTTGCCGGCCTTGTCCTCGGTCTCCTCGCAGGTGAGCCAGGTGCCCCACGGGGAGGCGCCACCGGCGCAGTTGGTGGACGTACCGGCGATGCCGACCCACTCGGCGGTGCGGCCGTCGCGGCGGGTCTCCACGACGGTGCAGCCGCCGGCCGCGACCGGGTCGTAGACGAGGCCCTCGGCGAGCGGCACCGGGTGCTCCCAGTCGGCGCGGGTGCCGCTGAGCTCGTGGTTGTTGACGAGCAGGGTGACGCCGCGCGGGCCCTCGAAAGTGGCCGTGCCGTCGTGGTTGGAGGGGGTGTACTCGCCGGACTCCAGCTTGGTGACACCGCTGTGGGTGATGACCTTGTACGAGAAGCCGGCGGGGAGCGCGAGCATGCCTTCGGGGTCGGCGATCAGCGGCCCGTAGCCGGGCTCGCGGCCGTGTCCGTGACCGTGGTCGTGCCCGTGCCCCTCGTGGCCGTCGTGACCGTGACCGTGCTTCGGGTCCCCGGCGGCCAGGGCACCCGGTGCCGTGGCGAGCGCCGCGACGGTACCGGTCAGCGCGATGCCGGCACCGGTGAGGGCGGACTGTCTGGTGAATTCCCTGCGCGTGAAGGGCATCACGTACTCCTGGGGCTACTGGGCGGGTTGTTGGCGCGCCCACAGTCGCGCCCCCGTGCCAACACCAGTTGAACTGCGAGCGACACCGAGGGGCATCCTTCCTGTGCACTTGGCCGGAATGAATGCCTCGAAGTCGCTGTTCGCCGTCGACCGACCCGTTCGCGCCGCCCGCGTCATGCCTGGCCGGGCAGTCAGGACCCCTTGCGCGACCGGGCCTTGAACGCCGCCTTGCGGGCCTCCTTGGCCTTCTTCTTGTCGCTGTGCAGTCGGCCCATCGCTTCGAGGACGTCCGCGGTCGCCGGGTGCTCCACCCGCCAGGCCTCGTCGAAGAAGCCGCTGTGCTGGCCCGCCAGGCCCTCGACCAGGCCCTGGAGTTCGTCCAGATCGCCGTCGGCCTCCAGCTGGGCCGCGATCGTGTCGACGGCGAGCCAGAAGATCATCGACTCCGGCGGGGCGGGTACCCCGGCCGCGCCCAGCTCCGCGAGCCAGACCCGGGCGAGGCCGCCCAGCTCGGGGTCGTCCAGCACCGCGCGCACCGCCGGCTCCGCCTCCGCGCCGACCAGGGCGAGCGCCTGCTGGCAGTGCAGCCTGCGCAGCGGCGCCTGCTGGTCCGTTCCACGTGCCGCCGAGAGGAGTTCGGCCGCCGCACCGTCCGCACCGCCGCGCCGGGCGAGCCACAGCTCGACCTCGCTGCCGGCCGCCGCCTCGGGGTAGTACGCGATGCCGCCGAGCAGTGCGTCGGCACCCTTGTCCGCCAGGTCGCCGATGGCCGGGGCGTCCACCCCGGCCTCCAGCATCCGGGTCCGCAGGCCGTACAGGCCGAGGGGGGTGAGCTTCACCATTCCGTACCGGGTGATGTCCTCGTCGTCGGCCGGCGGGGTGGCCTCCTCGCCCTCCTCGACCAGCAACGCCTCGTCCACCGGGCGGTATTCGACGATCCCGATGGGTTCGAGGACCCGGAACTGGTCGTCGAGGCGCATCATCGCCTCGGACACCTGCTCCAGGGCGTCGTCGGTGGGTTCGCCCATGTCGTCGGGCACGATCACCGAGGCGGCGAGGGCGGGCAGCGGTACGGGAGCGGGGTCCGTGCCACCGTGGCCGTCGCCGACGGTGAGCAGATACAGATTGCCGAGGACCCCGTCGAGGAATTCCGCCTCGACCTCCGGGTCCCAGTCCAGGGACTCGAAGTCGATCGAGCCGTCCTCGCCGACGAGTTCGGCGAGGTCGTCGAAGACGGGCGCGGTGGCGTCGGCGTGGACGGCCTCCAGGCCGTCGAGCCAGATCGACAGGACGTCCTTCGGTGAACCTCCGGTGACGAGCGCCAGGTTCTCACCGGCGGTCGCGGTCCCCTCCGCGTCCGGCCCGGCGTCCTCGTCGGGGTCCTCGACGTCGATGAGCCCCGCGTCGACCGCGAGCCGCCACGCCTCGCTCGCCTCCGCCGCACCGTCCTCGTCGGCCGCCAGGCCGAGGTGTTCGGCCGCCGCGGGCAGTTGGGCGTCGACGAGCTCGCCGCCGGCGCCGACCCGGGTCCCGTCGCCCGCCCAGCGGGCGAGCCGGACGGCGCGGGCAAGCAGCGGCGCGGCGAGCGCGTCCCGTGCCAGCTCGGCCTCGGTGTGCAGCCGTACGGGCGGCAGGGTGGGGCGCTCTGCGGACATCAGGTGATTCTCCTCGGGGCGTGCCGGGCGTACGGATCGGGCGTACTGGGCGTACGGATCGGGCGGCCCAAGCGTAGACGTATTTCGCCCCATGCCGCCCGGTTCACGCAACGGACAACAGCAGTCCACCCGGGAGACCTTGACAACGGCCTTGCGCACACAAGAGATTGACGCGCGTAGACCTCCACTCAGACCCTCGATACCCCCGGAGCCCGTGATGCCTTCCGCATCGTCCAGAACGACCGCCGTCTCCGCCGTAGTCACCGCCGCGCTCGCCGCCGGTCTGCTCACCGGCGCCGCCACCACCTCCGCGTCCGCCTCCACCACCCCCGACCGGGCCGTGGACGGCCAGGTCCGGATCCACGACATCCAGGGCTCCACCCGGATATCCCCGCTCGTCGGCCAGCAGGTCGGCGAGGTGCCGGGCATCGTCACCGGAGTGCGGACGTACGGCTCGAAGGGCTTCTGGTTCCAGGACCCGAACCCCGACGCCGACCCCGCCACCAGCGAGGGCGTCTTCGTCTACACCGGCTCCGCGCCCACCGTCGCGGTCGGTGACGCGGTCACCGTCTCCGGCACGGTCACCGAGTACGTCCCGGGCGGCCTCGGCTCCGGCAACCAGTCGCTCACCCAGATCAGCAAGCCCACCGTCGCCGTGGTCTCCTCCGGCAATGCCCTGCCCGAGCCGGTGCGGGTCTCGGAGCGCTCGGTCCCCTCCCGGTACGCCCCGGAGGGTGATCCCGCCGCGGGCGGCTCCGTCAACGCGCTGACCCTGCGGCCGTCCCGCTACGCCCTCGACTACTACGAGTCGATCGAAGGCATGAACATCCGCGTCGGCACCTCGCGGGTGGTCGGCGCCACCGACGCGCACGCCGAGCTGTGGGTGACGGTGAAGCCGCGCGAGAACGACGCCCGCCGCGGCGGCACCGTCTACGGCTCGTACGACTCGCAGAACACCGGACGGCTGCAGATCCAGTCCCTGGTGCCGCTCGCCGAGCAGCCCTTCCCCAAGGCCGACGTGGGCGACGTGCTGTCCGGTACGACCGAGGGCCCGCTCGACTTCAACCAGTACGGCGGCTACACGCTGACCGCCCGCACCATGGGCACGGTCACCGCCGAGGGCCTGCGGCGGGAGGTCACCCGCAAGCAGCGCGGTGGCGAGCTGGCCGTGGCGACGTACAACGTCGAGAACCTCGACCCGACCGACCCGCAGGAGAAGTTCGACGCGCTCGCCGCCGCGGTCGTCGACAACCTCGCCTCGCCCGACATCGTGGCGCTGGAGGAGATCCAGGACAACAACGGCGCGAAGAGCGACGGCACGGTCGCCGCCGACCTGACGGTGAAGAAGTTCACCGACGCGATCGTGGCGGCGGGCGGCCCGGCGTACGAGTGGCGCTCCATCGACCCGCAGGACAAGAAGGACGGCGGCGAGCCCGGCGGCAACATCCGCCAGGTGTTCCTCTTCAACCCGGAGCGGGTCTCGTTCACCGACCGGGCCGGCGGCGACGCGACGACGGCGACCGATGTCGTACGGGAGCGGGGCCGCGCCGCCCTGACCTTCTCCCCCGGCCGGATCGACCCGGCGAACGCGGCGTGGGAGAACAGCCGCAAGCCGCTCGTCGGCGAGTTCGGCTTCCGCGGCCGTCCGGTCTTCGTCGTCGCCAACCACTTCGCGTCCAAGGGCGGCGACGAGTCCATCTTCTCGGAGCACCAGCCGCCGTCCCGTTCCTCGGAGGTCCAGCGGCACGCGCAGGGCCAGGCGGTCAACACCTTCGTCAAGAAGCTGCTGAGCGTCCAGAAGAACGCGGACGTCCTGGTCGTCGGCGACATCAACGACTTCGAGTTCTCCGGCACGGCCAAGGCGCTGACGGCCGGGGGCGTGCTGTACCCGGCGATCAAGTCCCTGCCGCGCTCGGAGCGTTACAGCTACGTCTACCAGGGCAACAGCCAGGTCCTCGACCAGATCCTGACCAGCCCGTCGATCCACGACTACCACTACGACAGCGTGCACATCAACGCCGAGTTCGCCGACCAGAACAGCGACCACGACCCGCAGGTGCTCCGCTTCCGCCCGTAGCGGCGGCCCTACGCGCCCGTCCCCGGCCGGATGCTGAGGGCGGGCGTGTACCGGTGCACCCCGCCGCCGGTCACCCCCGGGTACGACCGCACCCGTTCCCACTGCGGCGTGACCGACCCGATCCCGGCACCGGGCGCGGCCAGAGCGTCGATGTGGGCCTCGGCGCTCTCCCATTCGGCGTAGTTGAGCACGCGCGTCCCGTCGGTGCTCACATGGAAGTGCCCGGAGATGCCGCCGGGGGCGTGCGCCGGGTCGGTCCCCAGCGCCTCGAACACGGTGTCCACCCAGTCCCGTTGCCGCGCCTTGTCCGCCCCATCGAACTCGACGTCGACGATCACGACGCAGCCCGGCTCCCGCCCGTCGTCCTCGCCCAGCGACACGGAACGGTAGAGCTCCAGGGTGTGCAGTCCGAGCCGCCGGATGCCCGGCACCGCGGCGTCGATGTCCGCGTTGCGCTCGTCCCTGCCGTGCCCGAAGAAGTCCTGGTACGCCTGCTCACCACTCCACTGGCTGTAGTGGAACAGGGTCTTCCCGTCCTCACCGGCATGGACGGTGTACGAAAGAAGTCCCGGATGCGGCCAGTCCCGGCTGGCCCACGCCTCACGAATGGCCTCGATCGTCCGCCGCATGCGCTCCGGGGTGCCGAGATCCCAGGTGCTCGCCTTGACGAGTCCGACGTCGTTTCGGGCAAGATCGGGACGGGATTGGAATCGCACGCTCATGACGGGTCCTCCTGACCGGGGCGCCCGGGTGGTGCGCCGCTGTCGGCCACCCTGGTACGTCAAGCGCGCTTGAGGTCAACAGCACGCCCTGTCGACACCGTCAGGCCCACCGGCAGCACAACGAACGGAGTACCGCATGGCACCGCACCTCAGAACGATCAGCCGCGAGGAGCATCTGGCGTTCGTCGCGAGCCGTCCGGCCGCGAGCCATATGCAGGTTCCGTCATGGGGCGATGTGAAGCCCGACTGGCGCGCGGAGAGCATCGGCTGGTTCGACCGGGACGGTGCGGGCGGGGAACGGATCGTCGGGGCCGGGCTCGTCCTGTACCGGCCGATCCCCCGGGTGAAGCGCTATCTGGCCTATCTGCCGGAGGGCCCGGTCATCGACTGGCACGGCACGGAGCTGGGGCAGTGGCTGGAGCCGATGCTGGCGCATCTGAAGGCACAGGGCGCGTTCTCGGTGCGCATGGGCCCGCCGGTGGTCGCCCGGCGCTGGGACGCCCGGACCGTCAAGGACGCCATCGCCGACCCGGCCTCGGGGCGCCTGCGCGACGTGCCGCCGGACGCGGAGGAGCCGCGGGCCGCCGAGGTCGTGGAGCGGCTGCGCGGGCTGGGCTGGCGGCGGGGCGAGGAGGAGAGCGAGGACGGTTTCAGCGCGGGACAGCCCCGGTACGTCTTCCAGGTGCCGTTCGCCGGGCTGTCGCTGGAGGAGATCCGGGGCAATCTGAACCAGCAGTGGCGCCGCAACATCAAGAAGGCGGAGAAGGCGGGCGTCAAGGTCGTCGAGGGCGACTACGAGGACCTCCCGGCCTTCTACGAGCTGTACCGCGAGACGGCCGAACGCGACCGCTTCATCCCTCGTCCGCTCGCCTACTTCCAGCGCATGTGGACCGTGCTGCGGGCCGAGGCCCCCGACCGGATGCGGCTCTACCTCGCCCAGCACGACGGCGAGACGCTCTCCGCGGCGACGATGCTGACCGTGGGGAACCACGTCTGGTACTCCTACGGCGCCTCGACCGGCCGCAGGCGCGAGGTCCAGCCCAGCAACGCCATCCAGTGGCGCATGATGAGCGACGCGCACGAACGGGGCGCGGCCGTCTACGACTTGCGCGGCATCACCGACACCCTGGACGAGAGCAACCATCTGGTGGGCCTGCTGCGCTTCAAGGTCGGCACGGGCGGCCGGGCCGCGGAGTACATCGGCGAGTGGGACTACCCGATCAACAAGGTGCTCCACAAGGCCTTCACCCTCTACATGGCTCGCCGCTGAGCGGCGCGGCGCCCGTGGCAGACTCGGGAACATGATCCTTCGCACCGCCACCCGGGCCGACCTGCCGGCCGTCCTCGCCCTGCTCGCCGACGAGGAGCGGGTCGTCGATCCGGCCTCGGTCGCGGTCGACGACGCGTACGAGAGGGCCTTCGCCGCCATCGAGAGGGCGACCCGCGCAACGAGATGCTGGTGCTGGTGGACGGTGACACCGTGCTGGGCTGCGCCCAGGCGACGTACATACCGGGGCTCGGCAGGAACGGCGAGGAGCGGGTGCTGATCGAGGCGGTACGGGTCAGGGCCGACCGGCGGGGCGGCGGGCTGGGGCGGGAGCTGATGAGGCAGACCGTCGACCGGGCCCGGCTGCGGGGGTGCGGGCTGATGCAGCTGACCAGCGGCAAGCCGCGCGCGGACGCGCACCGGTTCTACGAGTCGCTGGGCTTCGCCCGCAGCCACGAGGGCTTCAAGCTCGCCCTCTGAACCCGCGCCGCCGTGGTGCTGCTACGCGGGGTCGGTCCGCCACGCGGTCATGTTGAGTTCGTCGAGCAGCCGTACGTCGCTGCCCTTGAGCGGGAAGGTGCCAGCCTCCAGGCCGGGGGCCGGTGCGATCTCCAGGGCGTCGCCCTCGATGAGGTCGCCGCCGGTCGGGGTGGAGACCCAGGCCAGCAGTGATCGCATCGTCTTCCCCGGCTTCAGCATGACCTCCTGCGGCCCGCGGTCGCTGCCCATGTAGGAGGAGCCCGGGTTCACCGGGACGGGCAGCGGATCGCCGGCCTCGTCCAGGGCCCGGACGGACGGGTAGCCGTGGACCCGGTACGGCTTGCTGCCGCAGTTGGTGAGGGTGAGCCCGACGGCCCGGTGGCCGAGCGCCGCCTCCACCTCGCCCATGTCGACGACGACGCCGGAGGACGGGCAGCCCGCCCGGACGGTGGCTGTGGGGCCGGGTCCCTGCGCGCCCGGCGGCCGGTCGGAATGCGCGGCGGAGACGCTGGGGAACGGTGTCGGCAGCTTGTCGGCGTGCACCCCGCCGGGCAGCCGCGACACGCTCGGTGTCGGTTCCGGTTCGCCCTCGCCCGCCGGTACGAGGAACCCGGCGCATCCGGAGAGCGAGAGCCCCAGCACCCCGGCCAGGAGCACCGCCGTCACCGGCCTTCGTCTCCCGTGCCCCGTTCCGGTCCCCGCCCCTGCCAGTCCTCGCACGCTCACGCACCCACCCCGGTCTCGGCCTGCCGCATAGGCGTTCGATCATGCCAGAGCGCGCGGCCCGGCCCCGGCGACTGTTGAGTGCTGCTTCCCCCTCACCCCAAGCAGATCTAAGTGGACCTTCACGGTCCGGTCGACCGAGACTTCGGGTATGACCGCACCCACAGCCCCCTTCGGCCGCGCGCTCTGCGCCATGATCACGCCGTTCACCGCCTCCGGCGAGCTGGACCCGGACGCTGCCGGGAAGCACGCCGCCGCCCTGGTCGCCGATGGTTGCGACGGCCTGGTGCTGAGCGGTACCACCGGCGAGTCGCCGACCACCACCGACGCCGAGAAGACCGCGCTGCTGCGGGCGGTCCGGGCGGCGGTCGGCGACGACGTGCCGATCGTCGCCGGGGTCGGCAGCGCGGACACCCGGCACACCGTGGACCTCGCCCGGCAGGCCGAACGGGCGGGCGCGGACGGCCTGTTGGTGGTGGCGCCGTACTACAGCCGGCCGCCGCAGGCCGCCGTCGAGGCGCACTTCAGGCGCGTCGCCGACGCGACCGGCCTTCCGCTGATGCTGTACGACATCCCCGGCCGCACCGGCACCCGCATCGAGCCGGAGACCCTGCTGCGGCTCGCGGAGCACCCCCGCGTCGCGGCCGTGAAGGACTGCGCGTACGACCTGCTCGGCTCCACGAAGGTGATCGGCGCGACCTCGCTGGCGTACTACTCGGGCTGCGAGGAGCTGAATCTGCCGTTGTACGCGGTGGGCGCGGCGGGCTATGTCAGCACGGTCGCCAATGTGGCGCCCCGTCTGCTGAGGGCGGTCCTGGACGCGTTCGACGCCGGGGACACCGCCGGGGCCGCCCGGCTCAACCTGCTGAACGCCCCTCTCGCGGAGGCGATGATGGCGTCCGGGCTGCCCGGCACGGTCACGGCCAAGGCACTGCTCGGCGCCGGACCGGTCCGCGAACCGCTGCAGCCCGCCGGGCGCGAGGCGACCGACGGGCTGCGGAGGGTCTACGAGGAACTGCTGGCCGCCATGGATTAGTTGTGGCTGTGCAGGACGTCGTTGAGGCCGTCCCAGACCGCGTTGTTCGGGCGGGCCTCGACGGCGCCGGAGACCGAGTTGCGGCGGAAGAGGATGTTCGAGGCGCCGGAGAGCTCGCGGGCCTTGACGATCTGGCCGTCCGGCAGCGTGATGCGGGTACCGGCCGTGATGTAGAGCCCGGCCTCGACGACGCACTCGTCGCCGAGCGCGATCCCGACGCCGGCCTCGGCGCCGATCAGGCAGCGCTCGCCGATGACGATGCGCTCCTTGCCGCCGCCGGAGAGGGTGCCCATGGTGGAGGCGCCGCCGCCGATGTCGGAGCCGTTGCCGACGACGACACCCGCGGAGATGCGGCCCTCGACCATGGACGTGCCGAGGGTGCCCGCGTTGAAGTTGACGAAGCCCTCGTGCATGACGGTCGTGCCGGCGGCGAGGTGCGCGCCGAGGCGGACCCGGTCGGCGTCGGCGATCCGGACGCCCTTCGGCGCGACGTAGTCCGTCATCCGGGGGAACTTGTCGACCGAGGTGACCTGGAGGTGCAGGCCCTCGGCGCGGGCGTTCAGCCGCACCTTCTCCACGTCGTCCACGGCGACCGGGCCGAGCGAGGTCCAGGCGACGTTGGCGAGGAGGCCGAAGAGTCCGTCCAGGTTCTGGCCGTGCGGCTGGACGAGGCGGTGCGAGAGGAGGTGCAGGCGCAGGTACGCGTCGTGGGCGTCGAGCGGCTTGTCGTCGAGCGAGGCGATGACCGTACGTACGGCGACGATCTCGACACCGCGGCGGGCGTCCACGCCGATGGCCTTGGCGGCCCCCTCGCCGAGGAGGTTGACGGCCTGGTCGGGGGTGAGCCGTTCGGTTCCGGCCGGGCCGGGCTCGGCGGTGAGCTCGGGGGCGGGGAACCAGGTGTCGAGAACGGAACCGTCGCCGGCGATGGTGGCGAGGCCGGCGGCGACGGCGCCGGTGGTGCGAGCAGGAGTCGTGTCGGTCATGACACGAAACCTAACCGGCGAGGCACCGCGGGAGCCAACCGGTCTCGCCGGATGGTCGCGGCGCGGGCCCAGGAGCCCGCCCGGTGGTCGCGACGTGGCACCCGGAGCCCCCGGCCACCCGGTCAGCCGGGCTGCGCCTGCCGCTCGGGGGTACGCACGGGAGCCTGCTCGCGCACCGGCCCCCGCAGCCGCCGCGCCGCCAGCACCGCCACCCCCGCGCCGCAGGCCAGTACCGCGCACGCGGGCCAGAGCAGTCCGGGCGCGTGGACGTAGAGCGCACCGCCGAGCGGCGGCGCCAGCACCTGGCCGCTGATGGAGGCGCCCGCGTACAGGCTCTGGAAGCGGCCCTGCGCATGGGCGGGAGCCTGATCGGCGACGTACGCCGTCGCAGTGGTCTTGTAGAGGATCTCGCCCACGGTCAGCGAGGCCATCATGGTGATGGCGAACAGCGCCCCGGCGCCCGGGATCAGCACCGCGTAGCCAAGCCCCACCAGCAGCAGCCCGGTGCCCACGATGCCCAGCGGCGCCCGTCGGCGCAGCGCGTGCGCCGCTGGGAGTTCCAGCAGCAGGATGACGCCGCCGTTGACCGACAGCAGCCAGCCGTAGAACTGGGCGCCGTGGCCGTGCTCGGTGAGGAAGACGGGCAGGGTCGAGTACTGCTGCCGGTAGACGAGGTCGACGCAGAGGATCGCGGCGAGCAGGACCAGCACGGCGGGCCTGGCCCGCAGCTCCCGCCAGAGGCCGGGCGCGCCGGGGTCGTGGGCCGGCCGGCTGTGCGCGGTGCCGTGCGCCGGGAGCACCGCCGCCGCGTACCCGGCGAAGAGCAGGGTCCCGAGGCCGTCGGCGACGAACAGCCAGTCGTACGAGAAGCGGGCGGCGATCAGCGCGCCCAGCGGCGGTCCCACGGCGAACGCGGCATTGCCCGCGGCCCGCACGAGGGCGAAGCTCTGGCGCCGTCCGCCCTCGGGGACGGAGACCGCGACGAGTGCGGAGTTGGCCGCGCGCACGACGCCCGCCGCGTACTGCGCGAGCGGCAGCACCCCGTACATCGCCGCGACCGGAAGGACCGGCAGGGCCGCGAGCGCCGCCCCGCTGACCAGCGCGCCGGTCAGGAGCATCCGGCGGTGGCCGTAGCGGTCGCCGAACCAGCCGCCGGTGAAGTTCCCCGCGACGAGGCCGATGCCGCCGATGCCCGCGACGACTCCGGCCTGAAGGACGCTCAGCCCGCGCGGGCCGGTCAGATAGACGAAGAGATAGACGAAGGTGAAGCTGACGACTCCGTTGAGAAAGGAGCCGAAGGCCAACAGCCGCACCGTGCGCGGTACGTCCCGCACGATCCCGAAGAAACTCATCCCCAGCACCCTCCCCAGTAAGTTTCCTTTGGGAACGGACTATGACATCATGCTTTCCTGCTGGTCAATCCGGTACGAGGCGGATTCGGAGACCGACGGAGGAGCCCATGCCCCAGCGCACCAGCCTGGCCGACGCCGACTGCGCGATCGCCCAGGCGCTCGATGTCGTGGGCGACTGGTGGACCCTGCTGATCGTGCGGGACACGGCGCGCGGGGTGCATCGCTTCGACGCGCTCCAGGAAGAGCTGGGCGTGTCCCGCAAGGTGCTGACCGAGCGGCTGCGGCTGCTGGTCGACGCGGGGGTGCTCTCCCGGGAGCCGTACCAGGACCGGCCGCCCCGGTACGAGTACCGGCTCACCCGGCGGGGCCGCGCACTGCTGCCCGTACTGATCGCGCTCCAGGACTGGGGCGACACCTGGGTGCTGGGGGAAGGGGAAACGATGGCGACGGCCGCGGAGAGTTCGAAGGAGGCGGCCCGGGTGCACGCCCTGGTGGGTACCCGCCTGCCCGCACTGCGACTGCTGGACCACGACGGCGCGCCGCGCGACCCGGTCGCCGACACCCCGTACACCGTCCTGTACTTCTTCCCCGGCGCCTATGCCCGCCGGGACGCCTATCCGCCGGGCTGGGCCGAGATCCCGGGGGCGAGCGGCTGCACGCTCGAATCCTGCACGTACCGCGACCAGTTGGCCGAGTTCACGGCGGCCGGCGCGACCGTGCACGGGGTCTCCACCCAACGCCCGGACGAGCAGCGGGCCTTCGCGGACGCGGAGCGGCTGCGGTTCCCGCTGCTGTCCGACGCGGAGCTGGAACTGACGGCGGCGCTGCGCCTGCCGACCTTCCGCGCGGGGGGAACCAGCCGGATGAAGCGGCTGACGCTGGTGGTGGACCGCGACCGGACGGTTCGCGAGGCGCTGTATCCGATCACGGACATCGAGGCGAGCGTCCGGGCGGCCCTGACGGCGGTACGGAGCGGGGACCCGTCCGGCGTTTGAGGGACGCCCGCGGGCGGAGCGGCCCGCGCGTCGCGGTCACCCCGACGCCCGGGGGTGCGGCCCCGGGCATCGGGTCCGCACTCGCGGGCGGAGCCGTCATCCGGCGATCCGCCCCAGCATCTCGCGCGCGTACGCCTCGTCGTACTCGCCGCCGGTGAGCAGCACCTGCAGACAGATCCCGTCCATGAGCGCGATCAGCGCCCGCGCCGTGGCCGGATCGGTCCGCCGGGACAGCAGCTCGGCGGTGCCGTCGGTCCACTCGGCGGCGACGGGCCGCAGCGCGGGCCTGCGGAGTGCGGCGAGATACAGCTCGTACTCCAGCTCGGCCCGTCCGCGCCCACCGGAGAAGTACGCCCCCAGCAGCCCGGCCAGCTCCGCGGCGAGGTCGGACTCCGGGTCGGTCAGAGCCTCGCTCTCCCGCATGACCTCGGCGAAGTTCTCGTTCGACCGGCGCAGCGCGGCGATCAACAGCTCGTCCAGCGAGGCGAAGTGATACGTCGTCGAGCCGAGCGGCACATCGGCCTCGGCCGCGACGGAGCGGTGGCTCAGCCCCGCGATGCCCCTGGCGCCGACCACCCTGATCGCGGCGTCGATGATCCGGTCGCGCCGCTCGGGGTCGTAGCGGCGCACCATCAGTGGGCCCCGCCCAGATTCAGCACCACCACTCCGGCGATGACCAGCGCTATGCCCGCCAGCTTGACCGGGCTGCCGGACTCCCCCATGAAGAGGATGCCGATGGCGGCGACCGCCGCGGTGCCGATCCCGGCCCAGATGGCATAGGCGGTGCCCACCGACAGCGTCTTCAGCGTCTGGGCGAGCAGCCCGAAGGCCACCAGGTATCCCGCGACGGTGATCAGCGAGGGCCAGAGCCGGGTGAAGCCCTCGCTGTACTTCATGGCCGTCGTGCCGGCCACCTCCGCCGCGATCGCCGCGGCCAGCAGTCCGTATCCCATGTGTACGAGTGTACGCATCGCCGTCCGCGCGACGGTACGGGCGCTTCCCGCCGGCCGGGACGCTACGGTGTCCCGACCAGCACACCGGACAACGACATACGACGGAGCAGCAGTGGCGCAGGACGCAGGGTGGGGCGGCGGAGCACCGTACGGAGGGCCCCCGGGACCCCCGGGATGGGGCGGCTGGATGCCACCGCCGAAGCCCGGGGTGATACCGCTGGTGCCCCTGAAGCTCGGGGACATATTCAGCGGCGCCTTCAGCACGCTGGGGCGCTACTGGAAGCAGCTGTTCGGCATCGGCGCGGCCGTGTACGGCGGGGCACTGGTGTTCATGGCTGCCGTGGTCCTGATCGGGTACTCGGCGGTCAGCGGTCATCTGCACCGGATCATCGCGCTCAGCGCGGACGAGGACCCGGCGTCGTCCGACGTGGTGCCGATCGTGGTCGGTCTCGGTGTCGTCTGGCTGCTCGCCCTGATCGTCTTCGCGGTCGGAACGGCCATGATGTACGCGACCGTTCCCGCGATTCTGCAGGAGGCAGTGCTGGGCAGGCCGACCACCTTCTCCGTCATCTGGCGCCGGGCCTGGTCCCGCGTACCGGCGGTGTTCGGAACGGTGGTCCTGACCTTCCTGATCGCGATGATCCCGACGGTGCTCGTGGTGGTCGGCTTCTTCGCGTTCATGATCGGCGCCATCACCCTGGCACACGGGGGCGATGTCGCGTTGTGGGCCGCGCTCGGCTTCCTGGGCGCCCTGGCCACCGCCCCGCTCGCGATCTGGCTCTGTGTGAAGTTCTGCCTGGCACCCTCGGCCGCGGTGTTCGAGGGGCAGTCCCCGGTGGCCGCGCTGCGACGCTCCTCGCAGTTGGTGCGCGGCGACTGGTGGCGGGTCCTCGGGATCACCCTGCTCGCCTTCGCCCTGGCTGCCGTGGCGAACTACGTCGTCCAGATCCCGTTCTCGTTCCTCGGCATGTTCTCCGGCATCATCGGCGGATCGACCCTGGACGAGGACCCGAACCCCGCCGCGATCATCTTCGCCATGAGCGGCTACCTGGTGATCATGGCGCTGGGGCAGCTGATCGGCCAGTTCATCTCGGCGACGTTCCCGCAGCTGGTGACCGGGCTGCTCTACGTCGACCGGCGCATGCGTACGGAGAACCTGGGCCCGGCCCTCGCCGAGGCGGCGGCCGTATCCCCGCAGTACGGCCCCTAGGACGGGCCCGCGAAGGCCCGCCCGGTTCCGCGCTCAGTCGATGAGCGAGTTCTTCGGCGTCAGCACACAGAACTCGTTCCCCTCGGGGTCCTCCAGCACCACCCAGGACACATCCGGCTGCTGCCCGATGTCGGCCCGCCGCGCCCCGAGCCCGATGATGCGCTCGACCTCGGCGTGCAGGTCGTCGGGGGCGAGATCGATGTGCAGCCGGTTCTTGACCGTCTTCCCCTCCGGTACGGGAACGAAGGTGATACCGGGACAGGCGGACTTGTCGGCACCGATGACGATCTCGTCCTCGGCCTCGAAGAGCAGCTGCCAGTCGAGCACTTGGCACCAGAAGCGGGCGAGCGACGGCAGATCGCGGGTGTCGACGACGATGCTGTAAAAGGAAACGGCCATGCCCGCCAGTCTGTCCGGCGGGCATGGCCGTTCGCAACATCGAATCGCAAGGGCGTTCGATCTATCAGCCGCCGACGGTGAACCAGACGGCCCGGGACTTCTTCCATTCGGCGTGGTCGAGGTCCTTCGCCTCCGTGCCGTCCCCGTACAGATCGGCCGATCCGGCATCCGTGATCAGCTGCGCCCGGGTGCCCGGAACCGTCAGGTCCGGCACCTCCACGACGGCCTCCCAGCCGCCCGGGTCCGCCGTCGGCAGATCGGCCCGCTTGACCGGCGCGTGCGCGGCGACACCGTCCCAGGTGTAGAGGGCGTACGGGTCGGAGTTGTCGTCGGCAGCCCAGGAACCGGCCACGATCAGATACTGGTCGGCGGCGTTCTTCCGGATGTCCCGGATGCTGAGCCCGCCGAGGTCCAGCTCGATCGGCGCGCCCATGACCGCCTTCGCCCCGCTGCCGGCCACCTTGTCGAAGTTGGTGACGGGCACGATCAGGGCCTTGCCTCCCGACTTCGGCGGCACCAGGGGCGCCCGGAAGCCGAGGTACGCGGTGGTCGTCGAGCCGGGCGCGAACTCCAGGCCCTCGATGTTGAACCCGTCGATCTGCTTGGGCGCTTCACCGTCCGCCGTCCCCGCGGCGAAGCCGAGCCGGTCGCCGTTCAACTCGTCCCAGGCGACGAGGTCGTCACGGAGCTTCTTGTACGAGCCGCCCACCGTCAGCTGGGTGGCGGCGCCCGACCCGGTCACCGTCGTGGTGAAGACGGTGTTGCGGCCGGACTTGTACTCGCCGTCCTTGTTGTTGCCGAGCGAACCGGTCCAGTAGATGGTGTTGCCGGCCCGTGCCGCGCCCTCGATGTCGATCTCCTTCGACACCCCGAGCTTCGAGCCGACGTCCCAGGTCTTCACCGGCGCGCCGGAGGCGGAACGGTCGTACAGGCGCAGCGTGTTGGACTCGTCGTCGGCCACGACCACGTAGCCGCCACCGACGTCGACGGCGGCCGAGGAGTCCGAGGAACCGGTGAGGTAGCGGGTGTCGGCGGCGTTCTGCACGGCGGCGGAGGCGGCGTAGTGCAGCGTCCTGGTGGCGGTCTTGCCGCCGAGTCCGGTGACCTTGATCGTGAGGTCGGTGTAGCCGCGCCCGTGCGCGGCGACGGTGAGTTTCCGGGTGTCCCCGGTCCCCGTCACGGTCACATCACCGGTCCCGGCGACGGACGGCTTGGAGCTGGCGGACGCCGCCACGCCGAGCGCGGTCGCCTCGGCCCCGCTCTGGGCGACGGTGACGGTCACCACGGGGTCACCGGTCGCGCCGACGGCGCCGGAGAGGTAGGAGACCGAGAGCCCGATCGTCGGCGTTCCGTAACTCGCGGCGTGCGCGGGGGTGTTGATCCCCAGGGCGGCCAGCAGGAGAACGCCGCTCGCGGCGGCGGCCGCCCTGCGGTCGGGGAGCGAAAACTGATGCAGCACGGCATGCCTCTCGTCGGCGTGGTGTCGCGGGTACGTTCCGGTACCCATGCCAACGAGGGACACACATCATGCGTACGACAGACGAAGCAACGACGAAAAACGGCCCCCGGCACCGAGCCGGGGGCCGTTCGTCGTCGGCGGTGGGCTCAGACGTTGAAGCCCAGGGCGCGCAGCTGCTCGCGCCCGTCGTCCGTGATCTTGTCGGGGCCCCACGGCGGCATCCAGACCCAGTTGATCCGCAGCTCGTTGACGATGCCGTCGGTCGCGGACTTCGCCTGGTCCTCGATGACGTCGGTCAGCGGGCAGGCCGCGGACGTCAGCGTCATGTCGAGGGTGGCGATATTGGCGTCGTCGATGTGGATGCCGTAGATCAGGCCCAGGTTGACGACGTCGATGCCCAGCTCGGGGTCGACCACGTCGTACAGCGCCTCGCGGACCTCCTCCTCGGAGGCCGGCTTGGTGGTGAGAGTCTCGTTGTCGCTCATGCCGTCTTCCCTTCGGACAGCGCTTTCGCCGTCGCGTCCTTCCACGCCATCCAGCTCAGCAGCGCGCACTTCACCCGGGCCGGGTACTTCGAGACGCCGGCGAACGCGACCGCGTCCTCCAGCACCTCCTCCATCGCGTCGTCCGGCTCCAGCTGGCCCTTGGACTGCATCAGCTCCAGGAAGGTCTCCTGGATCTTCTGCGCCTGGCCCAGTTCCTTGCCGACCAGCAGGTCGTTCAGCACGGAGGCGCTGGCCTGGCTGATGGAGCAGCCCTGCCCCTCGTACGACACGTCGACGATGGTCTCGCCGTCGTACTTCACCCGGAGAGTGATCTCGTCGCCGCACGTCGGGTTGACGTGGTGCACCTCGGCGTCGCCGTCCCGCAGGCCGCGCCCGTGGGGGTGCTTGTAGTGGTCCAGGATCACTTCCTGGTACATGGAATCAAGCTTCACCAGTCAACCCTCAGCCGCTCTGCCAATTAACCGAAAAAGTTCCGTACGTGTTCCAGTCCGTCCACCAGGGCGTCGACCTCGGCGGGCGTGGAGTACAGATAGAACGACGCTCGCGTCGTCGCAGGAATTCCGTACCGCAGGCAGACCGGCCGTGCGCAGTGGTGTCCGACCCGGACCGCGATGCCCTGTTCGTCGAGCACCTGGCCCACGTCGTGCGGGTGGATGTCACCGAGCGTGAAGGAGATCGTGGCGCCGCGGTCCTCGGCCGTCGCCGGACCGATGATCCTGAGATCCGGGACCTCCAGGAGCCGCTTCACCGCGTACTCGGTGATCGCGTGCTCGTGCCGGTAGATCTTCTCCATGCCGATCGCCGAGAGGTAGTCCACGGCCGCGCCGAGGCCGACGGCCTGGGCGATCGGGGGCGTACCGGCCTCGAACTTGTGCGGCGCGGGGGCGTAGGTCGACGAGTGCATCGACACGGTCTCGATCATCTCGCCGCCACCGAGGAACGGCGGCAGGTCCTCCAGGAGCTCCTGCCGTCCCCAGAGCACGCCGATGCCGGTCGGGCCGACCATCTTGTGACCGGTGAAGGCCACGAAGTCGGCCTGCAGCGCCTGCACGTCGAGCACCATGTGCGGGGCGGCCTGCGAGGCGTCGATGCAGACCAGCGCGCCGACCTGCTGGGCCCGGCGGATGATCTTCTCGACCGGGTTGATCGTGCCCATGATGTTGGAGACCAGGGTGAAGGAGACGATCTTCGTCTTCTCCGTGATGATCTCTTCGATGTTGGACAGGTCGAGGCGGCCGTCGTCGGTGATGCCGAACCACTTCAGCTTCGCACCCGTGCGCTGCGAGAGCAGCTGCCACGGCACGATGTTGGAGTGGTGCTCCATCTCCGTGGTGACGATCTCGGTGTCGTGGTCCACCCGGTAGGGCTCATCGGCCCAGCCGAGCATGTTGGCCACGAGGTTGAGCGACTCGGAGGCGTTCTTGGTGAAGATCACCTCGTCGCGGCTGGGCGCGTTGATGAACGCGGCGACCTTGTCACGGGCGCCTTCGTACAGCGCCGTGGCCTCCTCCGCGATCGTGTACACACCGCGATGCACGTTGGCGTTGTGCCGCTCGTAGTACTCGTTGAGGGCGTCGAGCACCTGGCGCGGCTTCTGCGAGGTCGCGGCACTGTCCAGGTAGACGATCTTCTTCCCGTCGTGGACCGTACGATCCAGCAGGGGGAAGTCCTTGCGGATCGCCTCGGTGTCGAGGAGGCCCGGCAGCTGTGTCACGCGGAAGCGCCACCCTTCACATATGCCTCGTAGCCCTCGTTCTCCAGCTTGTCGGCGAGCTCGGCGCCGCCGGACTCGGCAATGCGGCCGTTGGCGAAGACGTGCACGAAGTCGGGCTTGATGTAGCGGAGGATCCGCGTGTAGTGCGTGATCAGCAGGGTGCCGACCTCGCCGGTCTCGCGGACCCGGTTGACGCCCTCGGAGACGATGCGCAGCGCGTCGACGTCCAGGCCGGAGTCGGTCTCGTCGAGGATCGCGACCTTCGGCTTGAGGAGCTCCAGCTGAAGGATCTCGTGGCGCTTCTTCTCACCGCCGGAGAAGCCCTCGTTGACGTTGCGCTCGGCGAACGCCGGGTCCATCTGGAGCCCGGCCATCGTCTCCTTGACCTCCTTCACCCAGGTACGCAGCTTGGGCGCCTCGCCGCGGACGGCGGTGGCGGAGGTGCGGAGGAAGTTGGAGACCGAGACACCGGGGATCTCGACCGGGTACTGCATCGCGAGGAACAGACCGGCGCGGGCGCGCTCGTCGACGGACATCTCCAGGACGTCCTCGCCGTCCAGGGTCACCGAACCGCTGGTGATCGTGTACTTGGGGTGACCCGCGAGGGAGTACGCGAGGGTGGACTTGCCGGACCCGTTGGGGCCCATGATGGCGTGGGTCTCGCCCTGCTTCACGGTCAGGTCGACGCCCTTGAGGATCTCCTTCGTGGCGTTGTCGGCCTCGACGGAAACGTGCAGGTCGCGGATTTCAAGCGTTGCCATGGGTGACTCAGGACTCCTGGGTGACGGAGACGAGCACATCGTCCCCTTCGATCTTGACGGGGTATACGGGGACGGGGCGCGTCGCGGGAAGGCCGGACGGCTTGCCGGTGCGCAGGTCGAAGCTGGAGCCGTGCAGCCAGCACTCGATCATGCAGTCCTCGACCTCTCCCTCGGACAGTGAGACGTTCGCGTGCGAGCAGATGTCGTTGATCGCGTACACCTCGCCCTCGGTACGGACGACGGACACCGGGACGCCGTCGAGCTCCACCCGCTTGGGGGTGTCGTCCTCCAGCTCACTCAGCGCGCAGGCTTTGACGAAGGCCATCAGACGGATGCCTTCAGCTCGGCCTCGATCTTCTCCAGCAGCCGCGCCTCGACGTCCGGCAGACCGATCTGCTGGACGAGCTCGGCGAAGAAGCCGCGCACGACGAGCCGGCGGGCCTCCTCGGCCCCGATGCCCCGGGACATCAGGTAGAAGAGCTGCTCGTCGTCGAACCGGCCGGTCGCGGAGGCGTGGCCGGCGCCGACGATCTCGCCGGTCTCGATCTCCAGGTTGGGCACGGAGTCGACCCGCGCGCCGTCCGTGAGGACGAGGTTGCGGTTCATCTCGTAGGTGTCGGTGCCCTCGGCCTTGGCCCGGATGAGGACGTCACCGATCCACACGGCGTGTGCGCCCTCGCCCTGGAGCGCACCCTTGTAGGCGGCGTTGGACTTGCAGTGCGGGGTGTTGTGGTCGACCAGGAGGCGGTGCTCCTGGTGCTGGCCCTTGTCGGTGAAGTACAGACCGAAGAGCTCGGCCTCGCCGCCGGTGCCCGCGTAGCTGACGCGCGGGTGGAGCCGGACGAGGTCGCCGCCGAAGGTGACGACGATCGACTTGAACGAGGCGTCCCGGCCGACCAGCGCGTTGTGCTGGCCGACGTGGACCGCGGTCTCGTCCCAGTCCTGCACCGAGACGACGGTGAGCTTGGCGCCGTCGCCGAGGACGTAGTCGACGTTGGCGGCGAGCACCGCGTCACCGGTGTGGTCGATGACGACGACGGCCTCGGCGAAGGCACCCAGCTCGATGACCTGGTGGCCGTAGGCCACGCCGCCCTCGCCGTGCACCGCGATGCGGATCGGCTCGGTGAGCACGGCCTCCTTGGCGACCGTGACGACGGACGCCTGCTCGAAGGACGTGTACGCCTGGGCGGCGACGCGGTCCACCGGGATTCCGGCCCTGCCGAGCCGGGCGTCGTCGCGGCCGACGGTCTCGACCGTGACGCCCTCGGGGGCCTCGATCGCGACCTTCACACCGCCGCCGCCGGTGGCGACGGCCGTGCCGTCGTGCAGCCCGCGCAGCCGCTCCAGCGGCGTGAACCGCCACTCCTCCTCACGGCCGTGCGGGACCGGGAAGTCCGCGACGTCGAAGGACGGGGGCGCGCTCATGCGCGTGGCGACGGTCGACTCGGCGGCCACCGCGATGGACCCGGTGGTGGTGGAACCCGCCGGAATGTTCTGAGCCTCAGCCATGGCTGTCGTAGTGCTCGCTTTCTCTGTCAAAAGTCGGGGGAATCGGTCGTCGGGCCGTGCTAGCCGACCGAGCCCTCCATCTGCAGCTCGATCAGCCGGTTGAGCTCGAGGGCGTACTCCATCGGCAGCTCCTTCGCGATCGGCTCGACGAAGCCGCGCACGATCATCGCCATCGCCTCGAACTCCGTCAGACCACGGCTCATCAGGTAGAAGAGCTGGTCCTCGGAGACCTTGGAGACAGTCGCCTCGTGCCCCATCGACACGTCGTCCTCGCGGACGTCGACGTAGGGGTAGGTGTCGGAGCGGGAGATCGTGTCGACCAGCAGCGCGTCACAGAGAACGTTGGACTTCGCGCCCGGCGCGCCCTCGCCGATCTCGATCAGACCGCGGTAGGAGGTGCGGCCGCCGCCTCGCGCCACCGACTTGGAGACGATGTTGGAGGAGGTGTTCGGCGCCATGTGGACCATCTTGGCGCCGGCGTCCTGGTGCTGGCCCTCGCCCGCGAAGGCGATGGACAGGGTCTCGCCCTTGGCGTGCTCGCCCATCAGGTAGACGGCCGGGTACTTCATGGTGACCTTGGAGCCGATGTTGCCGTCGACCCACTCCATGGTCGCGCCCTCGTAGGCCACGGCGCGCTTGGTGACCAGGTTGTAGACGTTGTTCGACCAGTTCTGGATCGTCGTGTAGCGGCAGCGGCCGCCCTTCTTCACGATGATCTCGACGACCGCGGAGTGCAGCGAGTCGGAGGAGTAGATCGGGGCGGTGCAGCCCTCGACGTAGTGGACGTAGGCGTCCTCGTCGACGATGATCAGCGTCCGCTCGAACTGGCCCATGTTCTCCGTGTTGATACGGAAGTAGGCCTGCAGCGGGATGTCGACGCGGACACCCTTGGGCACGTAGATGAACGAGCCGCCGGACCACACGGCCGAGTTCAGCGAGGCGAACTTGTTGTCGCCGACCGGGATGACGGTGCCGAAGTACTCCTTGAAGAGCTCCGGGTGCTCCTTCAGCGCGGTGTCGGTGTCGAGGAAGATGACGCCCTGCTCCTCCAGGTCCTCACGGATCTGGTGGTAGACGACCTCGGACTCGTACTGCGCGGCGACACCGGCGACCAGGCGCTGCTTCTCCGCCTCCGGGATGCCGAGCTTGTCGTAGGTGTTCTTGATGTCCTCGGGCAGGTCCTCCCAGGACTCCGCCTGCTTCTCGGTGGACCGCACGAAGTACTTGATGTTGTCGAAGTCGATGCCCGAGAGGTCGGAGCCCCAGTTCGGCATGGGCTTCTTGTCGAAGAGCCGCAGGCCCTTGAGGCGCAGCTTCAGCATCCACTCGGGCTCGTTCTTCTTGGCCGAGATGTCGCGGACGACCTCCTCGGAGAGCCCGCGCTTGGCTGCGGCACCGGCCGCGTCGGAGTCGACCCAGCCGAATTCGTACGTGCCCAGACCCTCGAGCTCAGGGTGGGCAGTCTCCGTAGGGAGCGTCATGCGGGGTTCCTCCCGGCCGTGCTTGCAGATGCTGAATTGGTGGTCTGTGGTGCTGAGTGGCCGCTGCGCGGAATGTACGTCGTGCACACACCGTCGCCGTGGGCGATGGTGGCCAGACGCTGCACATGCGTCCCGAGGAGGCTGGAGAAGAACTCCGTCTCCGCCTCGCACAGCTGCGGGTACTGCTCGGCGACATGGGCGACCGGGCAGTGGTGCTGGCACAACTGCTCGCCCTGCTGAGGACCGGGCGCGCCACGCGCCGTAGCAGCGTACCCGTCGGCCGACAAGGCCTTGGCCAGCGCCTCGGTGCGGGCCTCGGGGTCCGCGGCCTCGACCGCCGTGCGGTACGCCTCGGACTGGGCCGCGATCCTGGCACGGGCGAAAGCGGTGACCGCCTCCTCGCCCGCGGTCTCGGCGATCCAGCGCAGGGCGTCCGCCGCGAGCTTGTCGTAGGACTGGTCGAAGGCGTCCCGGCCGCAGTCGGTGAGGGCGAACACCTTGGCCGGGCGGCCACGGGTCCGCGCCCCGTAGACCCGCTGCTCACGGGCCTCGACGACGCCGTCGGAGACGAGGGCGTCGAGATGGCGGCGGACCGCGGCCTGGGTGAGGCCGAGGCGCTTGGCCAGCTCGGCGACGGTGGACGGGCCGTGGTCCAGGATGGACCGCGCGACCCGGTTGCGCGTGGAGCGCTCCCCGGTCGCGAGTTCCTCCTGCGGAGCCTCGCCGACGTATTTCACAACGCCATTGTTGCGTAATTCATCCGGCCCTGACAACCACGGTCCGAAACGATCTACGGTGCCATTCATCACTTAGGGTTACCTAATCCGGCCCCGGGAGACGGGGTCATTCCGCCCCTGCCTAGACTTACCGGCCATGAAGAGCGAGTCGGCCGTAGAGGTCCGCGGCCTGGTGAAGCGGTACGGCCGCAAGACCGCTGTGGACGGCCTCGACCTGTGTGTACGCACCGGCGCGGTCACCGCCGTCCTCGGCCCCAACGGCGCCGGCAAGACCACCACCATCGAGACCTGCGAGGGATACCGCCGCCCCGACGCCGGGACGGTACGGGTCCTCGGCCTCGACCCGGTCGCCGACGCCGCGAAGCTCCGCCCCCGGATCGGCGTGATGCTCCAGTCGGGTGGTGTCTACTCCGGAGCACGTGCCGACGAGATGCTCCGCCACATGGCGAAGCTCCACGCCCACCCGCTGGACGTCGACACCCTGATCGAGCGCCTCGGCCTCGACAGCTGCGGCCGTACGACCTACCGGCGGCTCTCCGGCGGCCAGCAGCAGCGGCTCGCCCTGGCGATGGCCGTCGTCGGCCGCCCCGAACTGGTCTTCCTCGACGAGCCGACCGCCGGCCTCGACCCGCAGGCCCGCCGCTCCACCTGGGAGCTCGTACGCGAGCTGCGCACCGACGGGGTGTCGGTCGTCCTCACCACGCACTTCATGGACGAGGCCGAGGAGCTCGCCGACGATGTCGCCGTCATCGACGCGGGCAAGGTCATCGCCCAGGGCAGTCCCGAGACGCTCTGCCGCGGCGGTGCCGAGAACACCCTGCGCTTCACCGGTCACCCCGGTCTGGACGTCGGGTCGCTGCTGAAGGCGCTGCCCGACGGCACCGAGGCGGCCGAGCTCACCCCCGGCGCGTACCGCATCAGCGGTGACGTCAACCCGGAGCTGCTGGCCACCGTCACCTCCTGGTGCGCGCAGAACGGAGTGATGCCGTCCGGCATCTCCGTGGAGCGGCACACGCTGGAGGACGTCTTCCTGGAACTGACCGGCAAGGAGCTGCGCGCATGAGCGCCGGTACGTACACCCCGCAGTCGGGCGCCGCCCCGCTGGGCCGCATGATCACCGCGCAGACCGCCCTGGAGACGCGGATGCTGCTGCGCAACGGCGAGCAGCTGCTGCTGACCGTGATCATCCCGACGCTGCTGCTGGTGCTGTTCAGCGCGGTCGACATCGTGGACACCGGCGCGGGCGAGTCCGTCGACTTCCTGACCCCCGGCATCCTCGCGCTGGCCGTGATGTCCACGGCCTTCACGGGCCAGGCCATCGCCACCGGTTTCGAGCGGCGGTACGGGGTGCTGAAGCGGCTCGGCGCCTCGCCGCTGCCGCGCTGGGCGCTGATGACCGCCAAGACCCTCGCGGTGCTGGTCACCGAGGTGCTGCAGGTGGTGCTGCTCACGGTGATCGCGTTCGCGCTGGGCTGGTCGCCGCACGGCAACCCCTTCGCCGTCCTGCTGCTGCTCGTGCTCGGCACGGGGGCCTTCTCCGGGCTCGGGCTGCTGATGGCCGGGACGCTCAAGGCGGAGGCGACGCTCGCCGCGGCCAACCTGGTCTTCCTGCTGCTGCTGGTCGGCGGCGGGGTCATCGTGCCGCTGGACAAGTTCCCGGACGCGTTGCAGTCGGTGCTCGGGCTGCTGCCGATCGCGGCCCTGTCGGACGGTCTGCGCGAGGTGCTCCAGCACGGGGCGTCGATGCCGTGGGGCGACCTCGGCATCCTGGCGGTGTGGGCGGTTCTCGGGCTGGGCGCGGCGGCGAAGTTCTTCCGCTGGGAGTGAGGCCGCCGGAAGTGGGGCCGCCGGAGGTGGGGCCCCTGGGAGTGAGGCCTCGAACGCGCTCCGTCGACGTTTCGGGGTAACTCGTCCCCCTCGTGAAAGCTTGCACAAGCCGCCGCCTACGATGGTGCGCGTGCCCAAGCTGACCCGAGCCGAAGTCGCTCAAGCCGCGCGGAACCCGCTCCTGTACATCGCCGAGCGATGGACCCCCACCCCCCGCACGGTCCGCCGTGCGGCCATGTCGGCCGTCGTCATGGCCGTACTCATCGTCGTGACCGGTGGCGCGGTACGGCTGACCGGCTCCGGCCTCGGCTGCCCGACCTGGCCCAAGTGCACCGACGAGAGCCTCACGGCGACGAGCGAGATGGGCTTCCACGGCGTCATCGAGTTCGGTAACCGGATGCTGACGTACGTCCTGTGCGCGGCCGTCGGATGGGCGATCATCGCCGCCCGGTCCGCCAAACCCTGGCGACACAGCCTGACCAGGCTCGGCTGGGTGCAGTTCTGGGTGGTCATGGGCAATGCCGTGCTCGGCGGCATCGTGGTGCTGGTCGGCCTCAACCCGTACACCGTCGCGGCGCACTTCCTGCTCTCCACGGCACTGCTCACCGTCGCGATGGTGACCTGGCAGCGGGTCCGCGAGGGCGACGAGGAACCCCGGCCGCTGGTCGGCAAGGCGGTGTCCCAGCTGACCTGGCTGCTCGCGGTCGCCGCGGGGCTGCTGATCGCGGTCGGCACGGTGGTCACGGGCGCCGGACGGCACGCGGGCGACTCCAGCGACGTGCACCGCATTCCGATCGACTGGAAGATGATCACGCAGCTGCACGCCGATCTGGCCTGGGTCGTGGTGGCCCTGACCGTGGCGCTCTGGTTCGTGCTGAAGGCCGTCGACGCGCCGATCGGACCGCTGCACCGCGCCCGCGACCTCTTCCTGGTGCTGATGGCGCAGGGCGTGATCGGGTACGTGCAATATTTCACCGACACGCCGGAGATCCTGGTCGGCCTGCACATGCTGGGCTCGTGCCTGGTGTGGATCGCGGTCGTGCGGGTGCTCCTGTCGCTGCGTGAGCGTCCCGTGACCGCGGCCGCGGTGTCCGGCCCCGCCGCCGAGCAGCCGGAGCCCGCAGCGGCGGGCTGACCGCGGGCGGCCCCCCTCCGCCGTACGTCGATCGCCGGACGGTTCCGAGAAGGAACCGTCCGGCGATCGACGTATGAAGGGAACCGCGCACTCAGACCTCGCGCGCCCAGACCTCGCGCGCTCAGGCCTCGTTGGAGGGGCCGCCGACCTGGATGCCGGCCATCCGCGTCCACTCGTACGGGCCGGTGCGGACCTTCGCGGCGAACTCCCCGTCGAAGGACTCGTGCATCGTGATCCCGGCCTTCCGCGTGGCGCTCTCGGCGACCTCGTACGACGGGGCGACCAGGTCGCCCCAGCCGCCGTCCTCGCCCACGAGCACGATGCGGGTGCCCATCTGCCCGATGTAGGCGAGCTGTCCCTCCGCACCGCCGTGCGCCTTGGAGAAGGCGCCGATCTCCTTGGCGAGCTTCGCCGCCCTGCGCTCCGCGCGGGCCGCCTGCTTGCCGCTCTCCACCTTGGTCTCTGCCGTCTCAGCCATGCCCAGGATGCTACCGACGGGTAGCTCAACGTGCGACGGGCGGGGTACGTGGCCTGGGCCACGTACCCCGCCCGTCGGCAGGGATCGAGGAGCGGGACTACCTGAGGAAGGGGTCGACCGCCACCGCGACGAAGAGCAGCGAGACATAGGTGATGGACCAGTGGAACAGCCGCATCTCCTTGAGCTTTCCTCCGGTCACTCCGGCCTTGGCCCGGCTCTGCAGGCCGTGCGCCTCCCAGAGCCAGAACCCGCCGGTCGCCAGCGCCACCGCCGTGTAGAACCAGCCGGTGTAGCCCAGCGGGGTGAGCAGCAGCGAGACGGCCACCATCACCCAGCTGTAGATGACGATCTGGCGGGCCACCACCCGGTTGGACGCGACGACCGGAAGCATCGGGACGCCGACCCGGGCGTAGTCCTCCTTCACCTTCATGGAGAGCGGCCAGTAGTGCGGCGGCGTCCAGAAGAAGATGACGGCGAAGAGGATCACCGCGGCCCAGGACATCGAGTTCGTCACGGCCGACCAGCCGATGAGAACGGGCATGCAGCCCGCGATGCCGCCCCAGACGATGTTCTGCGAGGTACGGCGCTTGAGCAACATCGTGTAGACGACGACGTAGAACAGCAGCGCGCCGAGCGACAGCGCCGCCGAGAGCCAGTTCACCAGCAGGCCGAACCAGACCGTCGAGATCGCCGCGAGGGCGAAACCGAAGACCAGGCACTCACGCGGGCTCACCATGCCGGTGACCAGCGGGCGCTGCGACGTACGGTCCATCAACGCGTCGATGTCGCGGTCGATGTACATGTTCAGCGCGTTGGCACCGCCGGCGGAGAGGTATCCGCCGATGGTGGTGGTGACAACGAGCCACAGGTCTGGCACACCCTGAGCGGCGAGGAACATCACCGGAACAGTGGTGATCAGCAACAGCTCGATGATCCGCGGCTTGGTCAGCGCCACGAATGCCTTGACACGGGCCCCGAACGGGCGATGGCCCCCTGGGCTGGGAGTCAAGGCGACCCCTGCGGGTCGGGACTCGACGGCCGTCACGCACACCCCTGACAGAGAAATCCCAGCAAGCTCCGGGCGTGAAGGCCCGGTAAAGACTTGCGCGAACCAGACCACTGTAGACGTTGGGGACAGGCCGCCCTTCGCGGGGGTGGGTCGTGTTGGAGCGGCGCGGAAGCGGGGCCCATGAGCTGGGGTACCGCTCACCGGAGCGGAACAGAAGTATCGGGACGCGCTCGCCACAGGGCCCATAAGTAAGGAGAAGCGCTCATCGGAGTAGCGCAGAAGTGAGCCGTCGCGCTCATACGGGAGGCGAACTCCGCGGGCCGCCTGCACCCTGGAAAGCAGCGGAAAATGCATGTTCCGACGGGGGTAGGCTCGACAACGCCCGGTGCGGTCACAGTCACCGGTTTACAACAGTGGAGAGGAGCCCTGACTCAGGGTGAGCACCAAGCCGACCACCACAGATCTCCAGTGGACCGAATTGGACCAGCGGGCCGTGGACACTGTCCGTGTCCTTGCAGCGGACGCCGTACAGAAGGTCGGAAACGGCCACCCTGGTACGGCCATGAGCCTCGCTCCCGCCGCGTACACCCTCTTCCAGAAGGTGATGCGCCACGACCCCGCCGACGCGGACTGGGCCGGGCGCGACCGGTTCGTGCTCTCGGCCGGTCACACCAGCCTGACCCTCTACATCCAGCTCTACCTGGCCGGGTACGGCCTGGAGCTCGATGACCTCAAGGCCTTCCGCACCTGGGGCTCGAAGACCCCCGGCCACCCGGAGTACGGCCACACCACCGGCGTCGAGACGACCACCGGCCCGCTGGGCCAGGGTGTCGCCAACGCTGTGGGCATGGCGATGGCCGCCCGCTACGAGCGCGGCCTGTTCGACCCGGAGGCGGCCCCCGGCACCTCCCCGTTCGACCACATGGTCTGGGCCATCGCCGGTGACGGCTGCCTCCAGGAGGGCATCTCCGCGGAGGCGTCCTCGCTGGCCGGGCACCAGAAGCTGGGCAACCTGGTCCTGCTGTGGGACGACAACCACATCTCCATCGAGGGCGACACGGAGACCGCGGTCTCCGAGGACACCCTGAAGCGGTACGAGGCGTACGGCTGGCACGTCCAGCGCGTCGAGCAGCTGCCCAACGGCGACCTGGACCCGGCGGGTCTGTACCGCGCGCTGCAGGCCGCCAAGGCCGAGACCGGGCGCCCGTCGTTCATCGCGGCCCGCTCGATCATCGCCTGGCCCGCGCCGCACGCCCAGAACACCGAGGCCTCGCACGGCTCGGCGCTCGGTGACGAAGAGGTCGCCGCCACGAAGAAGGTCCTCGGTTTCGACCCGGAGAAGACCTTCGAGGTCGCCGACGAGGTCATCGCCCACACCCGTGAGGCGCTGGACCGCGGCCGTGAGGCCCGGGGCGAGTGGGAGAAGACCTTCGCCGCGTGGCGCACCGCCAACCCGGAGCGCGCCGCCGAGTTCGACCGGATCGCCGCCGGCGAGCTGCCCGCGGGCTGGGAGGACCGGCTTCCGGTCTTCGAGCCGGGCAAGGGTGTCGCCACCCGTGCCGCCTCCGGCAAGGTGCTCCAGGCGCTCGGCGAGATCATCCCCGAGCTGTGGGGCGGCTCCGCCGACCTCGCGGGCTCGAACAACACCACGATCGACAAGACGTCGTCGTTCCTCCCGGCGGGCAACCCGCTGCCGGGCGCGGACCCGTACGGCCGCACGATCCACTTCGGTATCCGCGAGCACGCCATGGCCGCGGCCATGAACGGCATCGCGCTGCACGGCAACACCCGTATCTACGGCGGCACCTTCCTGGTGTTCTCCGACTACATGCGCAACGCCGTGCGCCTGTCCGCGCTGATGCACCTGCCGGTGACCTACGTGTGGACGCACGACTCGATCGGTCTCGGCGAGGACGGCCCGACCCACCAGCCGGTGGAGCACCTGGCCGCGCTGCGCGCCATCCCGGGCCTGAACATCGTCCGCCCGGCCGACGCCAACGAGACCTCCATCGCCTGGCGCGAGATCCTGCGCCGCTACACCAAGGTGTTCGGCAAGGGCGCCCCGCACGGTCTGGCGCTGACCCGCCAGGGCGTTCCGACGTACGAGGCGAACGAGGACGCGGCCAAGGGCGGCTACGTGCTCTTCGAGGCCGAGGGCGGCGAGCCGCAGGTCCTGCTGATCGGTACGGGCTCCGAGGTGCACCTCGCCGTCGAGGCGCGTGAGGAGCTGCAGGCGGCCGGCATTCCGACCCGGGTGGTCTCGATGCCGTCGGTCGAGTGGTTCGAGGAGCAGGACCAGGCGTACAAGGACAGCGTCCTGCCGCCGTCCGTGAAGGCGCGCGTCGCCGTCGAGGCCGGCATCGGCCTGACCTGGTACCGCTACGTCGGTGACGCCGGCCGGATCGTCTCGCTGGAGCACTTCGGTGCCTCGGCCGACGCCAAGGTCCTCTTCCGCGAGTTCGGCTTCACCGGCGAGCACGTCGCCGCCGCCGCGCGGGAATCTCTCGCGGCAGCCACGCGCTGACGCCGTTATACGACTAGTAGGAGATGCATTTCTCATGACAGACGCACTCAAGCGCCTCTCCGACGAGGGCGTGGCGATCTGGCTCGATGACCTGTCGCGCAAGCGGATCACCTCGGGCAACCTCGCCGAGCTGATCGACCAGCAGCACGTCGTGGGCGTCACCACCAACCCGTCGATCTTCCAGAAGGCGATCTCGCACGGGGACGGTTACGAGCAGCAGCTCACCGACCTCGCCACCCGCAAGGTCACGGTCGACGAGGCCATCCGCATGATCACGACGGCCGATGTACGGGACGCGGCGGACATCCTGCGTCCGGTCTTCGACGCCACGGACGGCCAGGACGGCCGGGTCTCCATCGAGGTCGACCCGCGTCTGGCCCACCGCACCGACGCCACCGTCGCCGAGGCCAAGCAGCTGGCCTGGCTGGTGGACCGGCCCAACACGCTCATCAAGATCCCGGCGACGAAGGCCGGTCTCCCGGCGATCACCGAGGTCATCGGCAAGGGCATCAGCGTCAACGTCACGCTGATCTTCTCGCTGGAGCGCTACCGCGAGGTCATGGACGCCTACCTGGCGGGCCTGGAGAAGGCGAAGGCCGCGGGCCTGGACCTCTCCAGGATCCACTCGGTGGCCTCGTTCTTCGTGTCCCGCGTGGACACCGAGATCGACAAGCGCCTCGACGCCCTCGGCACCGACGAGGCCAAGGCGCTCAAGGGCAAGGCGGCGCTCGCCAACGCCCGGCTCGCCTACCAGGCGTACGAGGAGGTCTTCTCCTCGGACCGCTGGGCCGCCCTCGACAAGGCCCAGGCCAACAAGCAGCGTCCGCTGTGGGCCTCGACCGGCGTCAAGGACCCCGCCTACAAGGACACCCTGTACGTCGTCGACCTGGTCGCCCCCGGCACGGTGAACACCATGCCCGAGGCCACCCTGGACGCCACGGCCGACCACGGTCAGGTCACGGGCGACACCATCACCGGCACCTACGAGCAGTCCCGCGCCGAGCTCGACGCGGTGGCGAAGCTCGGGATCTCCTACGACGACGTCGTCCAGCTCCTTGAGGACGAGGGCGTCGAGAAGTTCGAGGCGGCCTGGATCGACCTGCTCAACTCGACCGAGGCGGAGCTCAAGCGCCTCGCCCCTTCGGAGGGCTGACCACCTTGTCTGGTGTTCCCGGAGCCAACCCGCTTCGTGACCCCCAGGACCGACGGCTCCCGCGCATCGCGGGACCGTCGGGCCTGGTGATCTTCGGGGTCACGGGCGATTTGTCCCGCAAAAAGCTGATGCCCGCCGTCTATGACCTGGCCAATCGCGGCCTGTTGCCGCCGGGCTTCTCCCTCATCGGTTTCGCACGCCGCGAGTGGCATGACGAGGACTTCGCACAGGAGGTCCACGACGCCGTCAAGCAGCACGCCCGTACGCCGTTCCGCGAAGAGGTCTGGCAGCAGCTCATCCAGGGGATGCGCTTCGTCCAGGGCAACTTCGACGACGACGAGGCCTTCGAGCAGCTGAAGACCACGATCCAGGAGCTGGACAAGGCGCAGGGCACGGGCGGCAACTTCGCCTTCTACCTCTCCGTGCCGCCGAAGTTCTTCCCCAAGGTCGTCCAGCAGCTCAAGAAGCACGGACTCGCCGACCAGAAGGAGGGCTCCTGGCGGCGTGCCGTCATCGAGAAGCCCTTCGGCCACGACCTGAAGAGCGCGCAGGAGCTCAACCAGATCGTGCACGACGTGTTCCCGCCCAACGAGGTCTTCCGGATCGACCACTACCTGGGCAAGGAGACCGTCCAGAACATCCTGGCGCTGCGGTTCGCCAACACGATGTTCGAGCCGATCTGGAACAGGTCGTACGTCGACCACGTCCAGATCACGATGGCCGAGGACATCGGCATCGGCGGCCGGGCCGGCTACTACGACGGCATCGGCGCCGCCCGTGACGTCATCCAGAACCACCTGCTCCAGCTGCTGGCGCTGACCGCGATGGAGGAGCCCGGCTCCTTCCACCCGAAGGCCCTGGTCGCCGAGAAGCTCAAGGTGCTCACGGCGGTGGAGCTGCCGGAGGACCTGGGCAAGCACACGGTGCGCGCCCAGTACGTGCACGCGTGGCAGGGCGGCGAGGAGGTCCCCGGGTACCTCGACGAGGACGGCATCGACCCCAAGTCGAAGACCGACACCTACGCCGCGATCAAGCTGACGATCAACAATCGCCGCTGGGCGGGCGTGCCGTTCTACCTCCGTACCGGAAAGCGGCTCGGCCGCCGGGTCACGGAGATCGCGGTCGTCTTCAAGCGGGCCCCGTACCTGCCCTTCGAGTCCGGCGCCACCGAGGAGCTGGGCGGCAATGCCCTGGTCATCCGGGTCCAGCCGGACGAGGGCGTGACCGTGCGGTTCGGCTCCAAGGTGCCCGGCACCTCGATGGAGGTCCGGGACGTCACGATGGACTTCGCCTACGGCGAGTCCTTCACGGAGTCCAGCCCGGAGGCCTACGAGCGGCTCATCCTCGATGTGCTGCTCGGCGACGCCAACCTCTTCCCCCGGCACCAGGAGGTCGAGCTCTCCTGGAACATCCTCGACCCGATCGAGGAGTACTGGGACAAGCACGGCAAGCCCGCACAGTACCCGGCGGGCACCTGGGGTCCGGCCGAGGCCGACGAGATGCTCGCACGAGACGGACGGAGCTGGCGCCGGCCATGAAGATCGATCTCACGGAGACCACTTCCAGCAAGATCAACCAGGCGCTGGTCTCGGCCCGCCGGGCCATCGGCACCCCGGCCATCGGCATGGTGCTCACCCTGGTCATCGTCACCGACGAGGAGAACGCGTACGACGCGCTCAAGTCGGCCGGTGACGCCTCGCGCGAGCATCCCTCGCGGATCATCGCGGTGATCAAGCGGGTCAGCCGCTCGCCGCGCAGCCGCCGGGACGCCCGGCTCGATGCCGAGGTGCGGGTCGGTTCCGACGCGGGCACCGGCGAGACGGTCGTCCTGCGTCTCCACGGCGAGCTGGTCAACCACGCCCAGTCGGTGGTCCTGCCGCTGCTGCTGCCGGACGCCCCGGTCGTGGTCTGGTGGCCCGAGGACGCGCCCGCCGACCCGGCGAAGGACCCGCTGGGCGCGCTCGCCCAGCGCCGGATCACGGACGCGTACTCGGCGGAGCACCCGGGCAAGGAGCTGGCGGCGCGCGCCGACTCGTACAACCCGGGCGACACCGATCTGGCCTGGACCCGCATCACGCCGTGGCGCTCGATGCTGGCGGCCGCGCTCGACCAGCAGCACGTCGAGGTCGTCTCGGCGACGGTCGAGGGCGAGTCGGAGAACCCGAGCTGCGAGCTGCTCGCCATGTGGCTCGCGGACCGGCTCAAGGTGCCGGTGGAGCGCACCGTCTCCGCCGGCCCCGGTCTGACGGCCGTGCGGATGGAGACCAAGAACGGCGTCATCGTCCTGGACCGTCCCGACGGTTCGCTGGCCACGCTCTCGATGCAGGGCCAGCCGGACCGCGCGGTGGCGCTCAAGCGGCGGGACACCGCCGAGCTGCTCGCCGAGGAGCTGCGCCGTCTGGACCCGGACAACACCTACGAGGCGACGGTGAAGTTCGGCGTGGCGAAGCTCGGCGGACCGGCCGGTCCGCAGCCGGCCGAGCCCGCCCCGGCCGCCGCCCCGGCCGCCGCGAAGAAGACCGCGGCCAAGAAGGCGGCGTCGAAGTGAGTGCCCCTCAACTCGTGGTGCACCGCGACAAGGAGCTGATGGCGCAGGCCGCCGCGGCCCGGCTGATCACGAAGATCGTGGACGCCCAGGCCGCACGCGGCTACGCCTCGGTGGTCCTCACCGGCGGGCGCAACGGCAACGGCCTGCTGGCCGCGCTCGCCGGCGCGCCCGCCAGGGACGCGATCGACTGGTCGCGGCTCGATCTGTGGTGGGGCGACGAGCGGTTCCTGCCGGAGGGCGATCCGGAGCGCAATGTCACGCAGGCCCGCGAGGCCCTGCTGGACTCGGTGGAGCTGGACCCGTCCCGGGTGCACGCGATGCCCGCTTCGGACGGCCCGTTCGGCAACGACGCCGACGCGGCGGCGGCCGCGTACGCCGAGGAACTGGCCGCCGCGGCCGGTCCCGAGGACCACGGCCCGGTGCCGACGTTCGATGTGCTGTTGCTGGGCGTCGGCCCGGACACGCATGTCGCGTCGCTCTTCCCGGAGTTGCCCGCGGTACGGGAGACCGAGCGCACCGTCGTCGGTGTGCACGGCGCCCCCAAGCCGCCGCCCACCCGCGTCTCGCTCACGCTGCCCGCGATCCGGGCGGCGCGCGAGGTGTGGCTGCTCGCCGCGGGCGAGGACAAGGCGGAGGCCGCGGAGATCGCGCTCTCGGGGGCCGGGGAGATCCAGGCCCCGGCGGCCGGTGCGTATGGACGCAGCCGCACCCTGTGGCTGCTGGACGCGGCGGCGGCCTCCCGGCTGCCGCGCGCGCTGTATCCGCCGGCCTCTCCCTGAGTGACCGTCAGTTCCGTTGCGCACAGGCCCGGTTCGCTCCTCGGAGCGGCCGGGCCTGCTGTGTGAGGGCGTGAAGGACTCGGGCCATGGTGCGTATCGGGACCGTGGTGATGGGTGCGTCGGACGTACGGCGTGCGGCGGAGTTCTGGAAGGCGGCGCTCGACTACGTGGAGCGTGAGCCGTCGAAGGACGACTGGGTGGTGCTGGTCCCGGCCGAGGGGCCCGGCGCCGGGCTGGCCCTGGGCCGCAGCGGTACGCCGGTGCAGGAGGTTCCCCGGGTCCACCTCGATCTGTACACCGAGGAGCAGGACGCCGAGGTGGACCGGCTGATCGCACTCGGCGCGGTGCGGGTCGACTGGGATCTGTACCCGGACGACCCGGACTTCGTGGTGCTGGCGGACCCCGAGGGAAACCGGTTCTGCGTGATCGACACCACGCACGGCCGACCGGGGTCAGCCGGTGGGCGGGATGCGCTCCAGGAAGGGTTCCAGCAGGCCGGACACGGCCTCGGAGGCGAAGTCGAGGCCCTCGCTCGCGTCCGTGTCGTACGCCGTGTACGCGCCCGCTCCGGCGGCCGTCGTCGCGGTGACGCTCAGCACCCCGGCCCGCCGCTGGAAGTACGTCTGCCGGACCGTCCAGCCGATGACTCCGGCCCGCTCCAGCGCGGCGGTCGAGCGCCTGACGCTGCCGGACCTCACCACCAGGTAGTCGCCGCTGATGGCGTGCCCCAGGCCGCGGTACGCGTCCCGGGCCAGGAACACCCCGGCGGGCAGCGCCACGACGGTCCAGGCGAGCGCGATCCAGAGCAGGACGGGTGTCAGCAGCACGCCCAGGAGAGCCAGGACCAGCGCCGGGGCCGCGACGGCCCAGAACGCCCGGCGCAGCCTGCGGCCACGGGCCGCGAGGGGGTGCCCGGTCAGCGGGGCGCCGGTCGGGGACGTGGTCTCGCGCAGGACGTCGGCGGCCACCGCGTCGGCGACGGTCCTGGGCGCGGCGGGCAGCAGGGTGTTGTGGTCGCCGTGCTGCTCCTCGTCGTCCTTGGCGAGTCCGGTGGTGATCGCGTCGACCCGGGCCGCGCCGAAGGTACGGATGCCGAGCGGTTCGACGAGGCCGACGCCGCGCAGCCGGCGCTCCTCGATGGAGACGGAGCGGGAGGTCAGCAGTCCGCGGCGGATGCGCAGGGTGCCGCCGGGTTCGCGCTCCAGCCGGTAGTTCCACCACATCTCGACCCACAGGCCGAGCGCGCCGACGACACCGGCGAGCACCGCGGCGAGGGCGAGGGTCACGATCATGGCGAGCAGCGAGGTGTCCCGGAACCGGTCGCCGACCCACTCGATCACCCGCCCCTGCGCCCCGAACCAGTCGCTGACCTGCATCACCGCGCCGGCCGCCGCACCGCCGAGCGCGGGGGCGACGAACGAGACCGGCGCGTAGCGGATCCAGCGCGGGTCGAGGGCGACGAGCTCGCCCTCGCGATGGGTGCCCGGGGCGCCGGTGGCCGTGCGTTCCAGGAGTTCGCGGCGGAGCCGTTCGCCCTCGGGCCGGGTGACCGGGTCGAGTTCGAGGGTGGAGTCGTTGCCGGAGTGCTCGCCGGTGCCGATGCGGACGGTGACCAGGCCGAGCACCCGTTGCAGCAGATGGGCGGTGAGGTCGACGCTGCGGATGCGTTCCCGGGCCAGTGAGCGCTTCTTGACCAGGAGCAGCCCGGTGTGGAGCTCGACCCGGTCGGCGCCGACGCGGTAGCGGGTGCGGCGCCACCGTACGTGGTCGCCGGCCGCCGCGGAGCCGATCAGCAGGATCGAGCCGGCGAGGACCCAGGCGACCGCGGGCCCGAAGCCGAACCGTCCGGACAGGCCGAGCGTGGTGGGCACGGCCGCACCGGCGGCCACTCCGGCCGTGACGAGAGCGCTGACGAGCACCGTGCGCCGGTCCAGGTGCCGCCAGTCGGCGGCGGTGGCCGTGCCGGGGCCCTGGGCCCGGCTCTGCTCGCCCCCGGCGTCCGGGGAGGGGGAGACGGCCGCCTCGGAGCTCATGTGGCGTCCCCGGGGGTGTCCTGGGTTATCCGGGTCAGCCGCTCGGCCAGTTCGGCCGCCGTTTCGTGGTCGAGGCCCTCGATCCGCACCTCGCCCTTGGCCGACGCGGTGGTCACGGTGACGGTGGCGAGCCGGAAGAGCTGTTCGAGCGGTCCGCGCACGGTGTCCACGGTCTGGATCCGGGACATCGGGGCGATCCGCCACTCCTGCCGGAAGACCCCGGTCCTGACGTACACCGCTTCGTCGGTGACCTCCCAGCGATGGGTGCGGAACCACCAGGCGGGGAGGAGGACGGCGCAGCCGGTGCCGAGGACCGCGAGGATCGCGGCGGGCAGCAGCAGCCAGAACCGGGCGGGCTCGATGAGTACGCCCAGCACGGCCAGGACGACCACGGGGGCCGCGGTCAGCAGCAGCCACTGGGCCCGCCACCATCCCACGGCCCTCGCGTCCAGCGTGTTGTTCGGCGGCCGCAGCCGCACCGTCCCCTCCCCCGTGGTCATCGGCTCAGCGCCCCCGGCGGGCGCGGTACGCCTCGACGAGCGCGGCGGTCGAGCTGTCCAGCTGCTCGCCCCCCTTGCCCTCGGTGAGCACCGGCTCGATCTTCCTGGCGAGGACCTTGCCGAGTTCGACGCCCCACTGGTCGAAGGAGTCGATGTTCCAGACGGCGCCCTGGACGAAGACCTTGTGCTCGTACAGCGCGATCAGCTGGCCGAGCACGGACGGGGTCAGCCGGTCGGCGAGGATAGTCGTCGTCGGGTGGTTGCCCCGGAAGGTCTTGTGCGGCACCAGTTCCTCGGCGACGCCCTCGGCACGGACCTCGTCCGGCGTCTTGCCGAAGGCCAGCGCCTGGGTCTGGGCGAAGAAGTTGGCCATCAGCAGATCGTGCTGGGCGACCAGGCCGGGCAGCAGGTCGGCGACCGGCTCGGCGAAGCCGATGAAGTCGGCCGGGATGACCTTGGTGCCCTGGTGGATCAGCTGGTAATAGGCGTGCTGCCCGTTGGTGCCGGGGGTGCCCCAGACGACCGGTCCGGTCTGCCAGTCGACCGGATTTCCGTCCCGGTCCACGGACTTGCCGTTGGACTCCATGTCCAGCTGCTGCAAGTACGCGGTGAACTTGGACAGATAGTGGCTGTACGGCAGCACGGCATGCGACTGGGCGTCGAAGAACGCGCCGTACCAGACGCCCAACAGGCCCAGCAGCAGGGGGACGTTGTTCTCGGCGGGGGCGGTGCGGAAGTGCTCGTCGACCAGGTGGAAGCCGTCGAGCATCTCGCGGAACCGGTCCGGGCCGATGGCGATCATCAGCGAGAGACCGATGGCGGAGTCGTACGAGTAGCGGCCGCCGACCCAGTCCCAGAACTCGAACATGTTGGCGGTGTCGATGCCGAAGTCCGCGACCTTCTCGGCGTTCGTGGACAGCGCCACGAAGTGCTTGGCGACCGCGTCCTGGCCGGCCCCCAGACCGGTCAGCAGCCAGTTGCGGGCGGAGGTGGCGTTGGTGATGGTCTCGATCGTGGTGAAGGTCTTCGACGCGATGATGAAGAGCGTCTCGGCCGGGTCGAGATCGCGCACCGCCTCGTGGAGGTCGGCGCCGTCGACGTTCGACACGAAGCGGACGGTCAGTTCGCGGTCCGTGAAGGAGCGCAGCACCTCGTACGCCATGGCGGGGCCGAGGTCGGAACCGCCGATGCCGATGTTGACGACGTTCTTGATGCGCTTGCCGGTGTGACCGGTCCACTCCCCCGACCTGACGCGGTCGGAGAACGCCGCCATCTTGTCGAGCACGGCGTGCACACCCGGCACCACGTTCTCGCCGTCGACCTCGATCACCGCGTCGCGCGGGGCACGCAGCGCGGTGTGCAGGACGGCGCGGTCCTCGGTGGTGTTGATCTTCTCGCCGCGGAACATCGCGTCCCGCAGCTCGGCCACCCCGGTGGCCGCGGCGAGTTCGCGCAGCAGCCGCAGCGTCTCGTCGGTGACCAGGTGCTTGGAGTAGTCGATGTACAGATCGCCGACCCGGAGGGTGTATCCGGTACCGCGCCGCGGATCGTCCGCGAAGAGCTGTCGCAGATGTGTCGTTCCGAGCTGCTCGCGGTGCTTGCCCAGAGCGGTCCACTCGGGCGTCTGGTTGAGCCTGGTTCGGCTACGTGTATTCATCCCGGATATCAGCCCAATTCTTCTCGTGCCTGCAGATGCCCCGCTGCACCTCCAACCTAATTGATCAGAAGGGCCGACGCGGCAATGGAGACCTGCGGCACGGCCAGGGCCTGTCCGGCCCTGATCCGCCGGACAGGCCCTGAAGCAGTCCGGCCGGGCACCTTGTGGGTGCCCGGCCGGTAAACTTCTAGATTTCGCCCCGGAGTTTCGCCAGGGCCTCGGCGAGGATGGCCTCGCCGTCCGCATCGCTGCGCCGCTCTCGTACGTACGCGAGGTGCGTCTTGTACGGCTCGGTGCGCGGCGGGTCCGGCGGGCTGTCCCGGTCCTGGCCGGCCGGGAAGCCGCAGCGCGGGCAGTCCCAAGTCTCCGGTACCTGCGCGTCACTGGCGAAGCTCGGCTGCGTCTCGTGCCCGTTCGAGCACCAGAAGGAGATGCGGAGGCGCGGCGCGGACTCGCCGCGCTCGGCCTCCCCCATCGGCCCCGCTCCGACCCGGCTTCCCCGGATCGCGTTGCCACTTGCCACGGTCGTAACTCCCTGCGTGATGGTGCTCGAAGATGCCCCAGTCTACGTAAGGCCCAACGCGCGTCCAGTGAAAGGAGTTACACCATCACCGGGAATCGCGTACGACGGGTCAGTTGTCCAGCTTGATCAGCAGGCCAAGCACAACAATGCACGCGAACCATCCCAGACCGACGACCACCGTGATCCGGTCGAGGTTCCGCTCCGCGACCGAGGAGCCGCCGACCGACGACTGCATGCCGCCACCGAACATGTCGGAGAGGCCGCCGCCCTTTCCCTTGTGCATCAGCACCAGCAGCATCAGCAGCAGGCTGAAGACGATCAGGGCGATCTCGAACGCCAAAATCACGGCTGGTCCCTACTTTCCGGAAATCCTCTGGACTGCATGTGCGAACAACGGGGGCCGGGAGGCTACACCCTCCACGGCCCCCGCAAGGGTACGACGGATCCGCGCTACCGCATACTCACTGGTCGCGGAAGCGGACGATCTTGACGAACTCGTCGGCGTCCAGCGCGGCGCCGCCGATCAGCGCACCGTCCACGTCGGGCTGCGCCATGATCGCGGCGACATTGCCGGACTTCACCGAGCCGCCGTACTGGATGCGGACGGCGTCGGCCAGCTCCTGCGAGTACAGCTCGGCCAGCCGGCGGCGGATCGCTCCGCAGACCTCTTGGGCGTCCTCGGGGGTGGCGACCTCGCCGGTGCCGATGGCCCAGACCGGCTCGTACGCGATCACGATGGACTCGGCCTGCTCGGCCGGTACGTCCTTCAGACCGCCGTCGAGCTGCGCGAGGGTGTAGGAGACCTGGTCACCGGCCTTGCGGATGTCCAGGCCCTCGCCGACGCAGAGGATCGGGGTCAGGCCGTGCTTGTACGCGGCCTTCACCTTGGCGTTGCAGATCTCGTCGTTCTCACCGTGGTACTGGCGGCGCTCGCTGTGGCCGACGGCGACGTAGGTGCACCGCAGCTTGGCGAGCATCGGGCCGGAGATCTCACCGGTGTACGCGCCGGAGTCGTGCGCCGAGATGTCCTGGGCGCCGTACTTGATCTTCAGCTTGTCGCCCTCGACCAGGGTCTGCACGGAGCGCAGGTCGGTGAAGGGCGGCAGGACGGCGACCTCGACGGTGTCGTAGTCCTTGTCGGTCAGCGCGAAGCCGAGCTTCTGGGTGTGTGCGATGGCCTCGAGGTGGTTGAGGTTCATCTTCCAGTTGCCCGCCATCAGCGGGGTACGAGTGGTCATGAAAGGTCAGTCCTCCAGTGCGGCGAGGCCGGGAAGCGTCTTGCCCTCGAGGTATTCGAGGCTGGCACCGCCACCGGTCGAGATGTGTCCGAATGCGTTCTCGTCGAAGCCCAGGGTGCGGACGGCCGCGGCGGAGTCGCCGCCGCCGACGACGCTGAAGCCCGAGGAGTCGACGAGGGCCTGGGCGACGGCCCGGGTTCCCTCGGCGTAGTCGGGGTGCTCGAAGACGCCCATGGGACCGTTCCAGAAGACGGTGGCGGCGTCGGCGAGCTTCGATGCGTACAGCGTGTTGGTCTCGGGGCCGTTGTCCAGGCCGATGAACCCGGCCGGGATGGCGTCCGCGGGCACGGTGCGGTGCTCGGTCGGGGCCTTGGCCTTGAGGTCCGGGAACTGCGCGGAGACCACGACGTCGACGGGGAGCACGAACTCCACGCCCTTGTCCTCGGCGCGCTTGAGGTACTCCAGCACCGCCGGGATCTGGTCCTCCTGCAGGAGCGAGCTGCCGACCTCGTGGCCCTGGGCCTTGAGGAAGGTGTACGCCATGCCGCCGCCGATCAGGATGCGGTCGGCGCGCTCCAGGAGGTGGTCGATGACGCCGAGCTTGTCGGAGACCTTGGAGCCGCCGAGCACCACGGCGTACGGACGCTCGACGTTCTCGGTGAGCTTCTTCAGGACGCCGACCTCGGTGGCGATCAGGTCACCGGCGGCGTGCGGCAGCCGGGCCGGGAGATCGAAGACCGAGGCGTGCTTGCGGTGCACGGCTCCGAAGCCGTCGCCCACGTACAGGTCGGCGAGCTCGGCGAGCTGATCGGCGAAGGCGCCGCGCTCGACGTCGTCCTTGGACGTCTCGCCGGGGTTGAAGCGGAGGTTCTCGATGACGGCGACCTCGCCGTCCCCCAGCGCGGCGACCGTGGCGCGGGCGGACTCGCCGACCGTGTCGGTCGCGAAGGCGATGTCCGTGCCGATGAGTTCACCGAGGCGGGCGGCGGCGGGCGCCAGGGAGAAGGCCGGGTCCGGAGCGCCCTTGGGGCGGCCCAGGTGCGAGGCGACGACGACCCGCGCGCCGGCCGCGACGAGCTTCTCCACGGTCGGCTGGACGGCGCGGATGCGGCCGTCGTCGGTGATGGTGGTGCCGCTCAGCGGCACGTTGAGGTCGGCGCGGACGAATACGCGCTTGCCGGTGACCCCTTCGGCGATCAGTTCGTCGATCGTCTTCATCTTGCTGAACTCCTTGGAGGGCGGGAGAGCATGCGACGGGGCTCGAACGGCGCGGCGTTGCGCTGTTCGAGCCCCGTGCTCACATCGAGGTGCCTGCCGGTCCGACGGTCAGAGCTGGTTGCCGACGAAGACAGTCAGGTCGACGAGGCGGTTGGAGTAACCCCACTCGTTGTCGTACCAGCCGAGGATCTTCACCGACTTGCCCTCCTGAACCATCGTCAGCGAGGAGTCGAAGGTGCAGGACGCCGGGTCGCCGACGATGTCCGAGGACACGATCGGGTCCTCGGTGTAGTACAGGATGCCCTTGAGGTCGCCGTCGTCCGCGGCCTTCTTGAACGCGGCGTTGACCTCGTCCTTGGTGACCTCGCGCTGCAGCTCCACGACCAGGTCGGTGGCCGAGCCGGTCGGGACCGGGACGCGCATGGCGATGCCGTCCAGCTTGCCCTTCAGCTGCGGGAGCACCAGGGCGGTGGCCTTGGCGGCACCGGTGGTGGTCGGGATGATGTTCTCGGCGGCGGCGCGGGCGCGACGCAGGTCCGAGTGCGGGAAGTCCAGGATGCGCTGGTCGTTCGTGTACGCGTGGACCGTCGTCATGAGGCCCTTGACGATGCCGAAGTTCTCGTCCAGAACCTTGGCCATCGGCGCGACACAGTTGGTCGTGCAGGAGGCGTTGGAGATGACGTGGTGGTTGGCCGCGTCGTACTTGTCCTGGTTGACGCCCATCACGATGGTGATGTCCTCGCCCTTGGCCGGAGCCGAGATGAGGACCTTCTTGGCGCCGCCGGCGATGTGCTTCTCGGCGTCGGCCTTCTTCGTGAAGATGCCGGTCGACTCGATGACGATGTCGACGCCCAGCTCACCCCAGGGGATGTCGGCCGGGTTGCGCTCGGAGAGCACCTTGATCGTGTGACCATCGACGGTGATGGTATCGGCGGTGTGGCTGACCTCTGCCTTGAGACGACCCAGGATGGTGTCGTACTTCAGCAGGTGGGCCGTGGTCGCGGTGTCACCCAGGTCGTTGACAGCCACGATCTCGATGTCCGCACCCTGCTCCAGCAGCGCGCGGAAGTAGTTACGACCGATGCGGCCAAAGCCGTTGATGCCTACGCGGATCGTCACGAACCGATCTCCTCGTTAGGTACGCGGGGCTTTCACCCCGGCGAGTTGTATGAGATGTCCCCGACCGCCTACGACCCTACCTCTCCGACGGCCCCGGGGTGACATCGAGCGGGGCCGTAAGAACCGCCGAGGCCCGTACTCCTCGGTAGGAGTACGGGCCTCCGAACACTCGGCCGTATACGCAGCGGAAATTACGCAGCGTCAACATCCCGTGGAGCGCCGTGCGTCCCGGATCCGGCCGGATTCACCGCCGTCGCGGGTCAGCCCACCAGGCCGTCGGCGAGCTCCTCGCTGAGGGTGGATTCGGTGCCCGGGATCCCCAGGTCCTGGGCCCGCTTGTCGGCCATCGCCAGCAGTCGGCGGATCCGGCCGGCGACCGCGTCCTTGGTCAGCGGCGGGTCGGCGAGCGCGCCCAGCTCCTCCAGGGACGCCTGCTTGTGCTCCATGCGCAGCCGGCCGGCGGCCGCGAGGTGCTCGGGCACCTCCTCGCCCAGGATCTCCAGCGCGCGCCCCACCCGGGCGCCCGCGGCGACCGCGGCCCGCGCGGAACGGCGCAGATTGGCGTCGTCGAAGTTGGCCAGGCGGTTGGCGGTGGCGCGGACCTCGCGGCGCATCCGCCGCTCCTCCCAGGCCAGCACCGAATCGTGGGCGCCCAGCCGGGTGAGCAGGGCGCCGATCGCGTCGCCGTCGCGGACGACGACCCGGTCCACCCCGCGCACCTCGCGGGCCTTGGCCGCGATGGAGAGCCGGCGGGCGGCGCCGACCAGGGCGAGCGCCGCCTCCGGGCCGGGGCAGGTCACCTCCAGGGAGGAGGACCTGCCCGGTTCGGTCAGCGAGCCATGGGCCAGGAAGGCACCGCGCCAGGCGGCCTCGGCATCGCAGGTGGCCCCCGAGACCACCTGCGGGGGCAGGCCCCGGATGGGACGGCCGCGGCCGTCCACCAGACCGGTCTGGCGGGCCAGCTGGTCGCCGCCCGCCACGACGCGCACGACGTAGCGGGAGCCGCGCCGCAGCCCGCCGGGCGCCATCACGATCAGCTCCGAGCTGTGCCCGAAGATCTCGAGAATGTCCCGCTTCAGCCGGCGCGCCGCCATCGAGGTGTCCAGCTCCGCCTCGATCACGATCCGGCCGCTCACCAGGTGCAGTCCACCCGCGAACCGAAGAATCGCCGAGACCTCTGCTTTTCTGCAGCAGGTCCGGGTCACGGGAAGCCGGGAAATTTCGTCCTTCACCGCCGGCGTCATCGCCATGGGCCGATCCTTCCATGCATCCGAAAAATACGGTCGTACGCGGCGGCCAACAGCTCCGGATCATGAATCGGAACGCCGTCGGGTGAGGCCACCGGCGCCAGCTCGACCGCGGCGCCGAGCCGCTTGGCGGCATCGGCGAGGGACTCACGATCGGGCACGGCGGCTTCGTCGGCCAACACCACGTCCAGGGCGAGTTTAGGGGCGTGTCGTCCCAAAACCTCCAAATGACGCTGCGGGGAGAAGCCATCAGTTTCACCGGGTTGCGGTGCGAGGTTGAGCGAGAGGACCTTGCGGGCCTTGGTTTCGACGAGCGCGTCGAGCAGTTCGGGGACGAGCAGGTGCGGGATCACGGAGGAGAACCAGGACCCCGGGCCGAGCACCACCCAGTCGGCGTCGAGGACCGCGGCGACGGCCTCGGGGACGGCCGGCGGGTCGTGCGGGACGAGGTGGACGGACTGCACCTCGCCGGGGGTGAGCGCCACGGTGGCCTGTCCGCGCACGGTGTCCACGTCGTCCGGGCGGGCCGGGTCGTGTCCCCGGACGAGCGCCTGGAGCTCCAGCGGCACGGCGGACATGGGCAGCACCCGGCCGTGCGCCCCGAGGAGCCTGCCGACCAGGTCGAGAGCCTGTACATGGTCGCCGAGCTGCTCCCAGAGGGCGACGATCAGCAGATTGCCGACCGCGTGCTCGTGCAGATCGCCCTTGGACTGGAAGCGGTGCTGGATCACCCGGGCCCAGGTCTGGCCCCAGTCGTCGTCACCGCACAGGGCGGCGAGCGCCTTGCGCAGGTCGCCGGGCGGCAGGACGCCGAGCTCCTCGCGGAGCCGGCCGCTGGAGCCGCCGTCGTCGGCGACGGTGACCACGGCGGTGAGATCGCCGGTGATCCGGCGGAGCGCCGCGAGCGACGCGGACAGGCCCATGCCGCCGCCGAGGGCGACGACCTTGGGCTGCGCGCCGCGCTTGCGGCCGGACAGCGCAGAGGTGGCCCTGCGCAACCGCCGCAGGCGCAGATTGCGGCTGGTCACTCGCGCCCCATGTCCCGGTGGACGAGGACGGTCTCGATGCCTTCGGTCGCGAGCCGGGCCGCCAGCTTCTCGGACATGGCGACCGAACGGTGCTTGCCGCCCGTGCAGCCGACGGCGATCGTCACATAGCGCTTGCCCTCGCGGCGGTACCCGGCGGCGATGAGCTGGAGCAGCTCCGTGTACTGGTTGAGGAACTCCTTGGCGCCGGGCTGGTCGAAGACGTAGGCGGAGACCTCCTCGTTGAGCCCGGTGAACGGGCGCAGCTCGGGGACCCAGTGCGGGTTGGGCAGGAAGCGGCAGTCGACCACCAGGTCGGCGTCGACCGGCAGGCCGTACTTGAAGCCGAACGACATCACCGTGGCGCGCAGCTCCGGCTCCTCGTCGCCGGCGAACTGGGCGTCCATCTTGGCGCGCAGTTCGTGCACGTTGAGGCTGGACGTGTCGATCACCAGGTCGGCGTCGCCGCGGAGCTCGCGCAGCAGGTCGCGCTCGGCGGCGATGCCGTCGACGATCCGGCCGTCGCCCTGGAGGGGGTGCGGGCGGCGGACCGATTCGAAGCGGCGGACGAGGGCGTCGTCGGAGGACTCCAGGAAGACGATCCGCCGGGTGACGTGCTTGGCCTCCAGGTCGGCGAGGGATTCGCGGAGGTTGTCGAAGAAGCGGCGCCCGCGGACGTCGACGACGACGGCGATCCGCGCCACGTTGCCCTGCGAGCGGGCGCCGAGCTCGACCATGGTGGGAATCAGGGCGGGCGGCAGGTTGTCGACGACGAACCAGCCGAGGTCCTCCAGACACTTGGCCGCCGTGCTGCGCCCGGCGCCCGACATCCCCGAGATGATCACCAGCTCGGGAATGGCCGCATTCCCGTCGCTCGTCTCGATCGTGGTGCCCGTACTCACGTGTCCTGCTCCGTCTGCTCGGTCGGTACCGTCGTGCTCGACTTCTTGCTCGCGCTCGGCTTCGTGTTCGTTTTCACGCTCGGTCATGTCGTGCTGCCCCCGTCGTCCTCTTCAATGATCTCTCCTGTCGCCGTGTTCACGGCGGGCGTGGCCGGGGCGGCCGAGGCGAGGGCGACAGCCACTGATTCCGCCGTCCTGCGGCCTATCCCCGGAACCTCGCAGATCTCGTCGATTGTCGCCTGCTTCAGCTTCTTCACGGAGCCGAAATGCTTGATCAACGCCTGTTTCCGGGTTTCGCCGAGACCGGCGACGGCGTCCAGGGGGCTGGAACGGATGCGTTTGGCCCGCTTGGCGCGCTGATAGGTGATCGCGAAGCGGTGGGCCTCGTCGCGGACGCGCTGGAGGAGATAGAGGCCCTCGCTGGAACGGGGCAGGACGACGGGGTCGTCGTCATCGGGCAACCAGACCTCTTCGAGGCGCTTGGCGAGGCCGCAGACGGCGATGTCGTCGATCCCCAGCTCGTCGAGGGCCCGCTTGGCCGCGGCGACCTGCGGCTGGCCGCCGTCGACCACGACGAGCTGCGGCGGATAGGCGAACCGCTTGGGACGCCCGTCGTCCTCACGGGGCTCGGCATCCGGATCGGGGACGGCGTCCGTATCGGGGACGACGTCCGTATCGGGGACGACGTCCGGGTCGGTCGGGGCCGCCGGATCGGTCGAGGCCGCCAGGTCGGTGGGGGCCGCCGGGTCGGTCGGGGCCGCCGGGTCGGTCTGCGGTGCCGGGACCGGTCCGGTCGGGGCGGGGGTCTCCTCCCACTCCCCCGTCCGTTCCTTGTCCTGCAGATACCGCTTGAAGCGGCGGCCGATCACCTCGTGCATCGACCGGACGTCGTCCTGGCCCTCGAAGCCCTTGATCTGGAAGCGGCGGTACTCGCTCTTGCGGGCGAGGCCGTCCTCGAAGACGACCATGGAGGCGACCACATCGTCGCCCTGGAGGTGCGAGATGTCGAAGCACTCGATGCGCAGCGGGGCGGTGTCGAGGCCGAGCGCCTCGGCGATCTCCTCCAGGGCGCGGGAGCGGGTGGTCAGGTCGGAGGCGCGCTTGGTCTTGTGCAGCCCCAGGGCCTGCTGGGCGTTGCGCTGGACCGTCGTCATCAGGTCCTTCTTGTCGCCGCGCTGCGGGATGCGCAGGCTGACCTGGGAGCCCCGGCGGCCGGCGAGCCACTGGGAGACCGCGTCCGGGTCCTCGGGCAGGGCCGGGACGAGGACCTCCTTGGGGACGGAGTCGCCCGTCTCCTCGCCGTACAGCTGCTGGAGCGCGTGCTCGACCAGACCCGAGGTGTCGACGTTCTCGACCTTGTCGGTGACCCAGCCGCGCTGGCCGCGCACCCGGCCGCCGCGCACATGGAAGATCTGGACGGCGGCTTCGAGCTCGTCCTCGGCGACCGCGATCAGGTCGGCGTCGGTGGCGTCGGCCAGGACGACGGCGCTCTTCTCCATGGCCCGCTTGAGGGCCTCCACGTCGTCGCGGAGCCGGGCCGCGCGCTCGTACTCCATCTCCTCGGCCGCCGCCATCATGTCCTTCTCCAGGCGGCGGATGTACGTACCGGTCCGGCCGGCCATGAAGTCGCAGAAGTCGTCGGCCAGTTCGCGGTGTTCCTCGGGGGTGACGCGGCCGACGCAGGGGGCCGAGCACTTGCCGATGTAGCCGAGGAGGCACGGGCGGCCGGTCCTGGCGGCGTTCTTGAAGACTCCGGCGGAGCACGTACGCACCGGAAAGACCCTCAGCATCAGGTCGACCGTCTCGCGGATGGCCCAGGCGTGCCCGTAGGGACCGAAGTAGCGCACGCCCTTCTTCTTGGCTCCGCGCATGACCTGGACGCGCGGGAACTCCTCGTCGAGCGTGACCGCGAGATACGGATAGCTCTTGTCGTCGCGGTACTTGACGTTGAACCGCGGGTCGAACTCCTTGATCCAGGAGTACTCCAGCTGGAGGGCCTCGACCTCCGTGGCGACGACCGTCCATTCCACCGAGGCGGCCGTGGTGACCATCGTGCGCGTACGCGGGTGGAGCGCGGCCAGGTCCTGGAAGTAATTGGCCAGGCGCTGGCGCAGGTTCTTGGCCTTTCCGACGTAGATCACCCGGCGGTGTTCGTCGCGGAATTTGTAGACCCCCGGGGAGTCGGGGATCTGTCCCGGCTTGGGGCGGTAGCTGGAGGGGTCTGCCATGTGTCCCACCCTACTTGCGGGCAGTGACAGTGCGGCCGGGCCGGAGGGGGTGCCGTGCTCCGGGGCGCGGATCGCGGGAGCGCGCCCCGGAGCACGGGATCAGGGGGTGCCGCTGCCGGTCACGGGGTCTCCCGGTGGCGGCGACGGTTGCGCAGGACGGTGAGGCCGCTGAGGGCGAGCACGACGAGGGCGCCCGCTCCGGCGGCGGTCGAGGTGGCGGTCAGCACCGTGCCGGAGCCCGTGCTCGCCGCGACCGTGCGGGATTCCCGGCTGCCGGGCGCGGGGGTGGTGGACGGGGAGTAGCCGCCCGCCTTGCCGGAGCGGGCGTATCCGGAGCCGGGGAGCTTGTCGCCGTAGGCGGCGCGCACCCGGGCGCGATAGGCGACCAGCGTGGTGCCCCGGGCGCCGACCGCGCGGACCGCGTCCTGGTCCAGCGGGAGCACCTTCGTCCCCTTCTGGACGTACCAGGCGTCCACCTGCGGTTCACGGAAGACCGTGCCGCCGGGCAGCTTGCGGGCGCCCGCGGCGGCGTACCTCGTCTCGTCGTCGCCGGTCGCGATGTTCACCACCTGCCAGCCGCCGTCCTTCCCTTCCTTCGGAAGGGTCCACAGCGACGCCTTCTGGCCGTCCGAGGAGACGGCCGTGCTGGCGAGGTAGTCCAGCCTCGCGACGGGCGCTCCCGGCTGCCCGGCCACGAAGTCCGGATCGAGGGTGTGTACGGGAACGGCGGCGCCCTCGATGCGTGGGGCCGCCGCCGACCTGGTGATCGTGCCCTCGCGGGCGAAGAACCGGGCCAGGGTGTCCAGGGTCGCGGCGTCGCCGGCCACCTGTCGGGCCGCCGCCAGTTCGGCCGGACCGGCGGTGGGTCCGGTGGCGGCGGCCGTCCCGGGGGCCGCGACGGTGAGCAGGGCGGCGCCGGCCAGGACGCCGGTGGCTGCCAGGGCGGCGGCCGCGGACCGGGCGGCCCGCGGGGACCGTATGCCGTGTGCGGCGCGTGCGGTCTCGTGGATCATTCCGTCACGCTCCGATCCGGTAGAGGGAGTGGGTCCAGGAGAACTCGTTGTTGTTCACGTACCAGGCGTGCGAGGCCCAGTTGTAGCGGTTGCTGGAGGGCCAGGGATCGCCCCAGTAGACCCAGCTGTTCGCGTCGTCGTACCCGTACAGGACATGCATGTGGCCGCCGCCCGCCGACCACTGGATGCGGGTCTCGACGGGGCGGCCCGCGGCGATCTCGGCCTGGACGGTGGGGTAGCGCAGCCAGCCGGTGACGTACGAACCAGGGTTGATGCCGGCCCAGTGGAGACCGTCCTGGACATTGCCGAGCGTGGCCTGCGAGTTGGGGCACTCGTAGCCCTGTGCTCGGCCGAAGGCGGCGTTGCAGAACTGGTTCTGCGAGTAGTTCCGGCCGAACCAGGTGGCGACGGTGTTGCCGGAGGCCGCCCAGCACCAGTTGGTCTTCTCCTGGGCCTGCATGGTGATGTTCAGACGCTGGGTGGCGGCGACGGAGCTGCCGGCGGTGGCGCTTCGCGCCGCGGCGGCGGGGGTGGGGTGCTGCGCCGCCGTGGCGGTCGCCGTCGGTACGGCGAGGAGTGCGGCGGCCAGGGCGGCCATGGCCGGGAGCAGTCCCGTTCGGATTCTTCGGTTACGCATGACGTTCCTCCCGGGGCGGGGGCTGTGGGATCGGAGGAGCGCGTCCGGACGCTGTCCGAGGAGCATCAACCGTTGTCGGGGACGGGTCAACACGCTTCAATGCGGGGGAACATCGCGGTGTGAACGGCGTGGCGGATACGTGAACGGCACTCCCCCGGCCACCTGCGGCACCGCCCCCACCACCGCGGTCTCCCACGCCGCGTCGTGAACGTTCACCTGGAGGACCTCATGCAGCACACCGAGGCCGAACTGGCGCAGGTGCTGCACACCGGCCCGTTCCATCTGGCACTGCGCACCGCGCTGTCGGTGCGGGGGCTGCCGCTCCAGCGGGTGCAGCACCATCTCGCGCACCGCGGGGTCAAGGTCGGGGTGACGAGCCTGAGTTACTGGCAGCAGGGGGCCAGGCGCCCGCAGCGCGCCGAGTCCCTGCGGGCCGTGAAGGCGCTGGAGGAGGTGCTGGAGCTGCCGGGGAACTCGCTCCTCCGGTTGCTGGGAACCGGGAGCGCACGACCGGAAGCCGACCGTCCGGCCGCGCGTTCGTACCGTTCCCTGATGGAGTCGTCCGGCGCCGTGGAGCGGCTGCTGGCGGCCATGGGGTCACCGGTGGACGGCGGACTGCACACGGTGGGGCATCACGAGCGGGTACGGATCGGTCCCGGCCGGGAGCTGCGGCAGCGCGAGTCGCAGCATGTGGTGCGTGCCCACCGGGACGACATCGACCGCTACCTCGCCGTCCACCGGGGCGATCCGGGCTGCGATCCGGCGCGGGTGACAGTGACGGCACGGGAGAACTGCCGGACGGGGCGGGTCCGCTGGGACCGCGGGACGGGGGTGCTCGTCGCCGAGCTGCTCTTCGACACCCGGTTGAGGGCGGGCGACACGTACCTCTTCGGCTACGGCTTCGACGACGGCACGGGAGGTCCGTGCGGCGAGTACGTGCGGGGGTTCAGCTTCGGCGGCGGGCAGTACGTGCTGCAGGTGGCCTTCGACGAGGCCGCGCTGCCGGTACGGTGCCGGCGCTTCGCACAGGTCTCGGCGGGGGCGTCGCGCGGCGCCCGTAGGGATCTCACGCTGACCGGCCGACACCGGACCGTTCACCTGGTGGAGCAGGGGGTACGGCCCGGTCTGGTCGGCATCGACTGGGACTGGGAGTGAATTCGACCGGGACCGGGAGTGGACCGGTCCGCGACCGGTGTCAGGCGTCGGGGCCCGCGATCAGCTTTCCGCCCTCGACCCTGACCGGGACCGAGGGCAGCGGCGCGGTCGCCGGGCCGCGCATGGCCTTGCCGGTCGTGGTGTCGAAGTGGCTGCCGTGGCAGGGGCACTTCCCCACGTTGTCCTCGACCTTGTCCAGCAGGCAGCCCGCGTGGGTGCACTGGGCGCTGAACGCCTTGTACTGGCCCTTGGCCGGGCAGTTCACGATGACCCGCTCGTTGCGGTAGAGCTTGGAACCGCCGACCGGAATCTCGTCCGGCGCACCGAGCTCGACGGGAGCGGTCGGCGTCGGCGTCTCGGCGTGGCCGAGCTTCGATTCGGTCGAGCAGGCGGCCACTCCCAGCCCGGCGGCACCGGCGAGAGCGGCACCCTTCAGCACGGTACGGCGGGCGGCGGGCTGGCCGGACATGCGGTCTCCACTGGTCGGAGGGGCGGATGGGCACCGGGCGCGACCGGGGCGCCGCGAGTACCAGGAGTACCGCGGGCATCGGAGCCATCAGAGCCATCGGTGACAGAACCGACGATACCGGCGGAGACCGACGGCCCTGCGGCCGGGCCACCCGAGACCGGTTGTTCCTGGTCAGCGGCTCAGCGGCTCAGCGGCGGCAGAACGCGAGCGGCGGCCCCCGGAGGTCCGGGAGCCGCCGCCGCGACGCAGGGAGGTCAGGCCTTGCGCGCGCGGGTCGCCTTCTTCGCCGCGGGCTTCTTCGCCGCGGGCTTCTTCGCCGCGGGCTTCTTCGCCGCGGCCGTCCTGGCGGTCTCGGCCGTGGTGGACTTCGCGGTCCTGCCCGCGCCTGTCCTGGCCGTGGCCGTCTTCCTCGCCGGGGCGGACTTCGCGGCGACCGCCTTCTTCGCGGCCGCCTTCCGCACCGGCTTGCGGGCCGCGGGCACCGCGGCCTCGCTCACCCGGTCCGGGTCCAGGATGCCCTGGAGGAACTTGCCGGTGTGGCTGGCCGGAACCCCGGCGACCTCCTCCGGAGTCCCCTCGGCGATGACCAGACCGCCGCCGCTGCCGCCTTCGGGGCCCATGTCGATGACCCAGTCCGCGGTCTTGATCACATCGAGGTTGTGCTCGATGACGATCACCGAGTTGCCCTTGTCGACCAGCCCGGAGAGCACCTTGATGAGCTTGCTGATGTCCTCGAAGTGCAGACCCGTGGTCGGCTCGTCCAGGACGTAGACCGTGCGGCCGGTGGAGCGCTTCTGCAGCTCGCTGGCGAGCTTCACGCGCTGCGCCTCACCGCCGGAGAGCGTCGGCGCGGACTGGCCGAGCCGCACATATCCGAGGCCCACCTCGTTGAGCGTACGGAGGTGGCGGGCGATCGTCGGAACGGCCTCGAAGAACTCCAGGCCCTCCTCGATCGGCATGTCCAGCACCTCGGCGATGGACTTGCCCTTGTAGTGGACCTCCAGGGTCTCCCGGTTGTAGCGCGCTCCGTGGCAGACCTCGCACGGGACGTACACATCCGGCAGGAAGTTCATCTCGATCTTGATGGTGCCGTCGCCGGAGCAGTTCTCGCAGCGGCCGCCCTTGACGTTGAAGGAGAAGCGGCCCGGCAGATAGCCGCGCACCTTCGCCTCCATCGTCTCCGCGAACAGCTTGCGGACATGGTCGAAGACGCCGGTGTACGTCGCCGGGTTGGACCGAGGCGTGCGGCCGATGGGCGACTGGTCGACGTGCACCACCTTGTCGACCAGATCGTCGCCGTCGACCCGGGTGTGCCGGCCGGGGACCGACTTGGCGCCGTTCAGCTCGCGTGCCAGGTGGGTGTAGAGGATGTCGTTGACCAGCGTCGACTTCCCCGAACCCGAGACGCCCGTGACGGCCGTGAGCAGGCCGAGCGGGAAGGAGACGTCGATGTCCTGGAGGTTGTTCTCCCGGGCGCCGTGCACCGTGAGCATGCGCTGCGGGTCGCCGGGGCGCCGGACGTCGGGCATCGGGATCGACTTCGCGCCGGTCAGATACTGGCCGGTGATCGACTCGCCGTTGGCCAGCAGCTCCTTTAGCGATCCGGAGTGGACCACCTTGCCGCCGTGCTCACCGGCGCCGGGGCCGATGTCGACGACCCAGTCGGCGACCTTGATGGTGTCCTCGTCGTGCTCGACGACGATGAGCGTGTTGCCCATGTCACGGAGCCGGACCAGGGTCTCGATCAGCCGGTGGTTGTCCCGCTGGTGCAGGCCGATGGACGGCTCGTCCAGCACGTACAGCACACCGACCAGGCCGGAGCCGATCTGGGTGGCGAGCCGGATGCGCTGGGCCTCGCCGCCGGACAGGGTGCCGGCCGCGCGGTTGAGCGAGAGGTAGTCGAGGCCGACGTCGACCAGGAACTTCAGCCGCTCGTTGACCTCCTTCAGCACCCGCTCGGCGATCTTCTTGTCGCGGGCGTTGAGCTTCATCCGGCCGAGGAACTCGGCGCACTCGCTGATCGACATCGCGGCGACCTGGGCGATGGACTTCTCCATCACCGTCACCGCGAGGACGATCGGCTTGAGCCGGGTGCCCTCACAGGTCGGGCAGGGCACCTCGCGCATGTAGCCCTCGAAACGCTCCCGGCTGGAGTCGCTCTCGGCGTCGGAGTGCCGCCGCTTGACGAACTGCACCGCGCCCTCGAAGGCGGGGGTGGTGTACGCGCGCTCCCGCCCGTAGCGGTTGCGGTAGCGGACCTCGGTCTGGATCTTGTGGCCGTGGAGCAGCGCCTTCTTGGCCCGCTGCGGCAGACCGGCCCAGGGGATGTCCGTACGGAATCCGAGGGCGTCGGCGAGCGCGTTGATCTGCCGGCCGAAGTACTCCTTGGTGTGGCCGTGCGACCAGGGGTGGATCGCGCCCTCGTCGAGCGACTTCTCCTCGTCGGGGACGATCAGCTCCGGGTCGACCTCCATCCGCGTACCGATACCCGTGCAGTCGGGGCAGGCGCCGAAGGGCGAGTTGAAGGAGAAGGAGCGCGGTTCGAGCTCCTCGAAGGAGAGGTCGTCGTACGGGCAGTAGAGGTGCTCGGAGTACATCCGCTCACGCTCGGGGTCGTCCTCGGGGAGGTCGACGAAGTCGAGCACGACCATGCCTCCGGAGAGCCCGAGCGCGGTCTCGACCGAGTCGGTCAGCCGGCGCTTGGCGCTGTCCTTCACCGTGAGACGGTCGATGACCACCTCGATGGTGTGCTTCTCCTGCTTCTTCAGCTTGGGCGGCTCGGAGAGCTGGATGGTCTCGCCGTCGACCCGGGCCCTGCTGTAGCCCTTGGTCTGCAGATCGGCGAAGAGGTCGACGAACTCGCCCTTGCGCTCGCGCACCAGCGGCGAGAGCACCTGGAAACGGCTGCCCTCGGGCAGGCCGAGCACCTTGTCGACGATCGCCTGCGGCGACTGGCGCGAGATGGGCCGGCGGCACTCCGGGCAGTGCGGCTTGCCGATCCGGGCGAAGAGCAGCCGGAGGTAGTCGTAGACCTCGGTGATCGTGCCGACCGTCGAGCGCGGGTTGCGCGAGGTCGACTTCTGGTCGATGGAGACGGCGGGCGAGAGTCCCTCGATGAAGTCGACGTCCGGCTTGTCCATCTGGCCGAGGAACTGGCGGGCGTACGAGGAGAGGGACTCCACGTAGCGCCGCTGGCCCTCGGCGAAAATTGTGTCGAACGCAAGGGACGACTTGCCCGACCCGGAGAGCCCGGTGAAGACGATCAGGGAGTCGCGAGGGAGGTCGAGCGAGACGTTCTTGAGGTTGTGCTCGCGAGCGCCACGGACGATGAGACGGTCGGCCACGCCGGTCCGCACCTTTCTGGAGAGAAGTGGGGGAACTGAGCCCCTGTCCCAGGGTATGGGGGGCGCCACAGCGATGTACGAAGCTTTCGACTCCGAGCGTATAGCACGCACATTCGATTTACGGACGGCCATGGACTCCTTCACCCGAATGAGTGGCGAGGCTAGGCTCAGCCTCATGATTGATCATGCGCGCGACCGGGACGCCGTACGTGAAGCAACCGACCGACTGCTCAGCGCCACCGGAAAATTGGACGCCCCCGCACTCGCCGAGCCGTCGCGGCTGCCGGGCTGGAGCCGCGGCCATGTCCTTGCGCACCTCTCTCGTAACGCCGACGCGCTCGTAAATGTTCTCCAGGGCCGGCCCATGTACGCAGACAGCGAAACCCGCGACCGCGACATCGAGCGCGACGCCCCCCGGCCGCAGGCGGAGCAGCTGGCCGACCTGACCGGGAGCGCGGACCGCTTCGTGGCCGCCGCCTCCGCCCCGGCCGACTGGTCCCGCACGGTCACCCTGCGCAACGGCGTGACGGACTCCGCCTCCCGGATCCCCTTCCGCCGCCGCGTCGAGGTCGAGCTGCACCATGTCGACCTGGGGATCGGCTACGAGCTGGAGGACCTGCCGGAGGAGTTCGTCTCCCGGGAGATCGAGTTCCTCGCCGAGCGGTTCGACGGGCACCCCGATGTCGTGTCCACGAGGCTGGCCGACGGCCGGGGACCGATCAGAACGACCGGCGGCGGCGCGGAGGGCGGCCCCGTCACGGTCCGCGGCGCGGCCCCCGACCTCCTCGGCTGGCTCTGCGGGCGCCGCGACGGGGCGGCGCTGACCGTCGAAGGCGGCCCGCTTCCCGTACTGCCCCCGCTATAGGCTGAGACGCATGACGTACAGCGGAGCGGTCAAGGTCGGCGGGCGCGCGGATGTGCACGAGCTGACGGATCTGATGATCTCCAAGGTCGCCGTCGGCCCGATGAACAACAACGCGTATCTGCTGCGCTGCCGGGCCACCGGCGAGCAGCTCCTGATCGACGCGGCCGCCGAGGCCGGGACGCTGCTGCGGCTGATCGGTGACGACGGCATCGCGTCCGTCGTCACCACCCACCGGCACGGCGACCACTGGCAGGCGCTGGCCGAGGTGGTGGCGGCCACCGGAGCGCGCACCTACGCCGGGCGGTACGACGCCGAGGGCATCCCGGTCCCGACCGACGTCCTCGTCGACGACGGCGGCACGGTCCGGGTGGGCGAGGTCTCCCTGACCGCCCGTCACCTCGTCGGTCACACCCCGGGCTCCATCGCGCTGGTCTACGACGACCCGCACGGTGCCCCGCACCTGTTCACCGGGGACTGCCTCTTCCCCGGCGGGGTCGGCAACACGCACAAGGACCCCGAGGCCTTCGCGAGCCTGCTCCACGACGTGGAGACCAAGCTCTTCGACCAGCTGCCCGACGAGACGTGGGTCTACCCGGGCCACGGCCACGACACCACGCTCGGCGACGAGCGTCCGCAGCTGCCGCAGTGGCGCGCCCGCGGTTGGTGACACCGGCCCGTACCGGGCCCGCGCGCGTGAGGTGAGCGCCGCCCGGTCGGCCACCGCCTCCCCGGACCGGGGAGCCACCGTGCGGAAGGGCACCGGGCGGGGTGGGGGACGCAACATTGCTTCCCCCCGCCGGTGTCTGGTTTTGTTCCTGGGGACGGGCGCCAGGTCTTCCTTCTCAAT